>NZ_JARCCZ010000010.1:0-173208 GCF_048957775.1 Pseudarthrobacter sp. CC4
GTGCTGCCAGGAGATGGTTCCGTTGTGCAGGGCTGCGAGGGTCCGGGGCAGGGAGGTGGTCAGGGCGTGGGAGCGGGCCAGCAGGGCTCCGGCTGCCCGGTCACCGATGGCCATGACACAGCTGATCTCGGCGGCGATAGCCCTTTCAAGCGCCTGCACGGGCGGGTCCGGCGGGGCGGCCGCCCGTGCGGTGGCCGCGTAAGTCCCTGCAGCGCTGGCCACCAGCCCCGCCACCCTGGCCTGGACCCCGGCGGCCCCGGCAAGGATGTCCAGGCACCCGTCGGCCAGCCCGGCCAGCGGATCAGCAGCGGAAAACGGCTCCGAACCGCACCCGTCCGCCTCGGCAATGAGCACGGCAAGAGCGGCATTCATGTCCGCAAACGCCTTCGCCCACCGCCGCTTTTCCCATACCAACATCATCGCGGGAGGGTACGACATTATTGGGGGCCGGGTTTGGAGAGTCTGCTTCGGAAATGGATTCGGCCGCCATCGGCAGGTGACGCCGTTGTCACCTGCTGATGGCGGCCGAAGACGAGGAGAGCACGGGGCCCACACCGTGCCGGGCTTGCCGGCACGGTAACCAAGGTAAGGGTCAGATGGTGACGGCCCCGTTGCCGGTCTCGAAAGTTACCGAGAGGATCCCGGGGGTTCCGTGCGGCGCCACCCACTCCACAGCGACGTCCTCCAGCGGCTTCTCGACGGGTTCGCCCAGCCACTCCGTAACCCGGGCTGCGGAACCGGCAATGGTGAGGCAGCTCATCTTGACGTTGCTCTCGTAGGCATTGGACGGGTGCAGGGACGGATCCCCCTCCCACTTGAGCATGTAGGGAACCTGGGGGTCGGCAATCAGGCCCAGGATGCCAATCTGCTTCCAGACCAATTCGCGGCCATCAGGGAACTTGCGGTTTCCGTTGACGGCGGAGCGGCCCAGCCGCTCCTCAAAGGGAGCCAGGTCGTCCACCTCGACGCACCAGCCCATCCAGCCGCCACCCGCGGCAGACCGTGCACGCACAGCCTGCCCGAAAGGGGCCTTGTCGGAAGCGGGGTGGTCCAGGACCTCCACCACCTCGACGTATTTGTGCCCCGCGAGCGGGATGATCATATTCCGGGTTCCGAACCGCGGGTGCACCCCGCCCTTCACTGCCTCAACGCCGAGGGCAGAGGAAATACGTTCGGTGGTGGCAGCCAGGCCATCGTGTTCACAGGCGTAAGAGACGTGATCCATGCGCATGCCAACATCTTGGCACTTTGTGATCGGCCTCTCAGCTAAGGGTACCCTTACCAGGATTTTCCATCCGGGACCCCTGATTTCAACCCGTTCCCGGGCGGAGATCAGGGGGACTATGTTCGTCACAATCCTGTCCCGCACCGGTTTCATGTTCCTACACTGGGCTCAGGTCATGAGTGCCAGCGCCAAGCCCCGGCTCGCTGGCCGGCAACCCTCCATCCGCGGTGGGGTGCCCCGGATGAGGACCTGGCTGTCCGGCAACGGCCGGATGGCAAGCGCGGCCCGCGGTGCCTACAGCATGCCGGGCCCATGTCAGAGGAGCCTTAGTTGTCCAACGGATGGTCTTTTGAAACCCGCCAGATCCACGCAGGACAGGAGCCGGACAGTGCCACCGGCGCCCGTGCACTCCCTATCTACCAGACCACGTCCTTCGTATTCCCAAGCGCGGAAAGCGCCGCCAACCGTTTTGCCCTCGCTGAACTGGCGCCGATCTACACCCGCATCGGCAATCCCACCCAGGATGCCGTGGAACAGCGGATCGCCAGCCTTGAGGGCGGATTGGGAGCACTCCTGCTGAGTTCAGGACAGGCAGCAGAGACTTTCGCTGTCCTCAATATCGCCGAGGCGGGGGACCATATCGTTGCCAGCCCCAGCCTGTACGGCGGGACTTACAACCTGTTCGCACACACCCTAAAGAAGTTCGGCATTTCCGTGACCTTCGTGGCGGACCCGGACAACCTGGACCAGTGGCGCGACGCGGTCCAGCCAAACACCAAGCTCTTCTTCGCCGAAGTGGTGTCCAACCCCCGCCAGGACGTCCTGGATATCGAGGGCGTGTCAGGCATCGCCCATGATGCCGGCGTGCCCCTGATCGTGGACAACACCCTGTCCACCCCGTACCTGATCCGGCCGCTGGAATGGGGAGCGGACATCGTTGTCCATTCCGCAACCAAGTACCTGGGCGGCCACGGATCCGCGATTGCCGGGGTGATCGTGGACTCCGGCAAGTTCGACTTCGGCAAGGACCCTGCGAGGTTCCCGGGCTTCAACACCCCGGACCCCACCTACAACGGGCTGGTGTACGCCCGGGACCTCGGCAAGGACGGTGCCCTGGGCGCCAACCTGTCCTATATCCTCAAGGCCCGCGTCCAGCTGCTCCGGGACCTGGGCTCTGCCGTCTCCCCGTTCAACGCGTTCCTGATCGCCCAGGGCCTGGAAACGCTGAGCCTGCGGGTGGAACGCCATGTTGCCAACGCCACGGAAGTGGCGCGCTGGCTGGAAGGAAGGGACGACGTCGAATCCGTCGCCTACGCGGGGCTGCCCTCCAGCCCGTGGTACGAGCGGGGCCGCAAGTACGGGCCCAAGGGCACGGGCGCGATTGTCTCCTTCAACCTGGCTGGCGGGGCCGAGGCCGGCAAGCGCTTCGTTGACGCGCTGGAGCTGCACTCCCACGTGGCAAACATCGGCGACGTCCGCTCCCTTGTCATCCACCCGGCGTCGACCACCCACAGCCAGCTTTCCCCGGAGCAGCAGGCCGTCGCCGGCGTGACCCCCGGCCTGGTCCGGTTGTCGGTGGGAATCGAACACATCGATGACATCCTGGCGGACCTCGAAGCGGGCTTTCGGGCAGCAAAGGACGCGACCGGGGCCTAGCCGGACGCACAAAGAACCCGAGACGGCGGCACGCCGGGGAAGTCACAACCAGTCACACTCTTGGCAGCAGACGGGGGCTGTTTCGTACACTCGTACCAGGTCATGAGTGCCAGTGACAGCCCCGGCTTGCTGGCCGGCAACCCTCCTTCCGCGGTGGGGTGCCCCGGGTGAAGACCTGGCCTGCCGGTCATTCGACGGCGGGCAAGCGCGTAGAAGAGGTCTTGCCATGACGGTTACCGTCACCCGAACCACCGTCCCCGAGCACGGAATTGTCCGCTATGCCTCCATTGGGGGGCTGGAACTTGAAGCCGGGGGATACCTCCCGGACGTCACGCTGGCCTACGAAACCTGGGGCACGCTCAACGCCGATGCCAGCAATGCCATCCTGATCGAGCACGCCCTGACCGGC
Organism: Pseudarthrobacter sp. CC4; assembly: GCF_048957775.1. Classification (NCBI taxonomy): domain Bacteria; kingdom Bacillati; phylum Actinomycetota; class Actinomycetes; order Micrococcales; family Micrococcaceae; genus Pseudarthrobacter; species Pseudarthrobacter sp. CC4. The sequence continues at coordinate 3,291 of NZ_JARCCZ010000010.1, forward strand.
AGCACCCACGTGACCCGCGGCGACACGGACGAAGAAGGCTGGTGGGAACAGCTGGCCGGTCCCGGCGCTCCCGTGGACACGGACAAGTTCTTCGTGGTGTCCGTCAACATCGTGGGCGGCTGCTACGGCTCCACGGGGCCGTCGTCGGCCGCCCCGGATGGAACCCCTTGGGGCTCCCGCTTCCCCCTGGTTACCCTGCGTGACAGTACGGTGGCGGAGGCCCGGCTGGCTGACCAGCTGGGCATCAACAGCTGGTTCGCGGTCCTGGGCGGATCCATGGGCGGCGCCCGCGCCCTTGAGTGGGCCGTGACCTACCCCGAGAGGGTGCAGCGCTGCGCCGTCATCTCGGTGGGCGCCGCGAGCACGGCAGAACAGATCGCCTTCGCGCAGGCCCAGACCCTGGCCATCCGGCAGGACCCCCACTTCAACGGCGGCGACTACTACGGCGGGCCCTGCCCCGAAGCCGGGCTGGCACTTGCCCGGCGCATCGCCCACATCACCTACCGGTCCGCCGCTGAACTGGAGGGCCGCTTCGGCCGGGAACCCCAGGCGCCGGAGTCGCCCCTGAAGGGTGAGGCGCTGGCCGCCCGCGGCCGTTACCAGGTGGAAAGCTACCTGGACCACCAGGGCAGCAAGCTCGTGAAGCGCTTCGACGCAAACAGCTATATCGCCCTCACCGAGGCGCTGATGAGCCATGACATCTGCCGGGACCGGGGGACCCTGACCGAGACCCTGGCGAGATCCACCGCCAGGTTCTTCGTGGCCGCCGTGGATTCGGACCGGCTGTATTTCCCGTCCCAGTCCCGCGAACTTGCCGCGGCCCTGCCGGGAGAAGTGGACGTGCATGTCATTGAGGCGCCGATCGGCCATGACGGCTTCCTGACGGAAATAGGCCAGCTGGGCCATCAGCTTCGGGTGCACCTCTCGGCCTAAGGCCGCCCTCGCAGGCACACTTTTGTGCATTTATGCAGATAGCCTCTGCATGATTCGCCGTTGAGCTTGGCGTTCAGGCGGACCATACTCGTTGGGACCCGGCGGTTCGTGGCCAAAATCACACGTCTCCGCCACAGACTGTCCCAGTGGTGTCGAAGAAGACGCCGAAGGAGTTCATCAATGAGTACGGAAAAGTCCGCCGCGCGGCGGCCCGAGGAAACCGACGTCAAGGCCACAGGCCTGAAGAAAGTCGTCACGGCCTCCATGGCCGGCACCGTGGTTGAGTGGTACGAGTTCTTTCTCTACGCCTCCGCCGCCACGCTGGTGTTCGGCAAGATGTTCTTCCCGAACTCCGGAACCGAGCTGGACGGCATCATCGCAGCCTTCGTCACCTACGCCGTCGGCTTCGTTGCCCGACCCATCGGCGGCATCGTCTTCGGCCACTTCGGCGACAAATTCGGCCGCAAGCAGTTGCTGCAGCTGAGCATCATCCTGGTGGGTGTTGCCACCTTCCTCATGGGCTGCCTGCCGACCTTTGCGCAGATCGGCTACTGGGCACCGGCGCTGCTGGTGTTCCTGCGCTTCGTCCAGGGCTTCGCTGTGGGCGGCGAATGGGGCGGCGCCGTGCTCCTCGTCGCCGAGCACAGCCCGAACAAGTCCCGCGGCTTCTGGTCAAGCTGGCCGCAGTCCGCTGTCCCCATGGGCAACCTGCTCGCCACCGCCGTGCTGTTCACCCTGTCCTCCACCCTCTCCCAGGAAGCCTTCCTCGGCTGGGGCTGGCGCGTAGCCTTCTGGCTCTCCGCAGTGATCGTGATCATCGGCTACTACATCCGCACCAAGGTCCAGGACGCTCCGATCTTCCTCGAGGCCCGCAAGGAAGTCACGGTCGAGAACAAGGGCTACGGTGTTGCCGAAGTCTTCCGTCGGTACCCGCGCGGCGTCTTCACCGCCATGGGCCTGCGCTTCGCGGAGAACATCCTCTACTACCTTGTGGTCACGTTCTCCATCACCTACCTGAAGGTGGTTGTGCAGACGGACACCTCCCGTATCCTGCTCCTCCTCCTGGTGGCGCACTTCATCCACTTCTGCTCAGTCCCGCTGGTGGGCAAGATGTCCGACGCACTGGGACGCCGCCCGGTGTACATGGCCGGTGCAATCCTCGCCGGAACCTGGGGCTTCTTCGCGTTCCCCATGATGGACACCGGCAATGACATGGTTATCCTGGCGGCCATCACCATCGGCCTGCTGTTCCACGCCCTCATGTACGCCGGCCAGCCATCCATCATGGCGGAAATGTTCCCCACCCGGATGCGGTACTCGGGCGTTTCCCTGGGCTACCAGGTGACCTCCATCGTGGCCGGCTCGCTCGCGCCGATCATCGCCAGCTCCCTGCTGGGCAGCTTCAAGTCCTCCGTTCCTGTGGCGCTGTACCTGCTGGGCGCCTGCGTGGTAACCGCTATTTCGGTGTACTTCCTCAAGGAAACCCGCGGCATCTCCCTTCATGATGTCGACGCCGCCGACGCCCAGGGCACCGCCGACCTTCTGGCCGCCGCCAAGAAGTAGGCACGGCCAAACGACAACAGAGCAACCCGACTGCCCGGACCTGCGGCCACGCAGGCCCGGGCAGCTGCCTGTCCACCAACATAAAGTCAGGAACACCATGCGAGCAGCAGTCCTCTATTCCACAGTTCCTCCCGGCACCAGCTATGCCGACGCGCAGCCCCTGGTGGTGCAGGACCTCGACCGGCCCGAACCCCGGGCCGGTGAACTGGGCGTCACCATCACCTACTCAAGCCTGTGCCACTCGGACCTGTCCGTGGTGGACGGATCCCGAGTCAGGCCGCTTCCCATGGCGTTGGGGCATGAGGCTGTGGGACGGGTTGCCACGGTTGGTGAGGGCGTCACGGACGTTTCCCCCGGAGACCATGTGGTCCTCGTCTTCGTCCCCAGCTGCGGTGCCTGCCGTGCCTGCCGGGCGGGGCGGCCCGCGCTCTGCCACCGGGCCGCCGAGGTCAACGGCTCCGGTGACCTTTTGCACGGCGAGGCGCTGCTGCGCACGCCCGCGGGGGAGCGGATCAACCACCACCTGGGGGTTTCGGCTTTCGCCGATTACGCCGTGGTGGCGCGGGAGTCAGTGGTGGTCATCGCCGACGACGTCCCGGACACCGTGGCGGCGATGTTCGGTTGCGCCGTGCTCACCGGGATGGGAGCTGTCCTGAACACCGCGGCCGTCCAGCCGGGCCAGGCCGTGGCTGTTTTTGGCCTCGGAGCCGTGGGACTTTCGGCCGTCATGGCCGCGTCGCTCGCCGGAGCGTCCGCCGTGATCGCCATCGATCCCAACGTGGGCAAGCACGGGCTCGCCCTGAAATGCGGCGCAACCGCCGTGGGGACCCCCGACGACGCCCCTCGGCTGATTGCCGAAGCCACCGGTGACGGCGTGGACACCGCCGTCGAAGCCGTGGGATCAGCGCGGGTCATCGCCTCGTGCCTGGAGCACGTGACGCGCGGCGGCGCCGTGGTCTCCGTAGGCCTGCCGCACCCCACCGCAGAATTGACGGTCCCCGCGCTCCAGTTCGCGGGGGCGGGCAAGCGGCTGCTCGGTTCCTACATGGGCGACGCCGTGCCCGGCCGGGACATTCCCCTGTACCTCGGGTATTGGCGCGAGGGCAGGCTCCCCGTTGAGCTGCTGCACACCGACACCAGGCCACTGGCGGAGATCAACGAAGGCCTCGATGCGCTCGCCGCCGGGCAGGTGGTGAGGCGGCTTTTCCAGGCGTGAGGCCGGCCTGGCTGCCTTCAGGCCAGACTGCCAACAGCCTAGGCTGCCAGCAGGTCCTGGCGTTCCGCCACCTCATGCTGAAGTGCACCGATCACGGCCTGCACCCGGGCGGACCGCAGCGATTCCGGCCGGGCCACCGCCCAGATGGGGACCTGGCGCTGGAACGCTTCGGGGAGCACCGGAACGAACTCCGGGTTGTGCGCCACCATGAAGTTCGGAAGCAGCCCGATGCCTGCGCCGCGGCGCACCGCCTCAACCTGGGCAAAGATACTCGTGGCCTGGAAGCTGGACTTCGGCATCGGCAGCTGCGAGGACCGGTGGCCCAGTTCGGCAACCTGGAGGGCCGACTCGACGTAGGAGACGAAGCCGTGCTGCCCCACGCCGTCGGGCGTCTCCGGCAGGCCGCGGGCGGCCGCGTAGGCGGGGCTGGCGTAGAGCCTGAGGAAGTAGTTGGTCAGGAAGATGGCCTGGGCGTTGCTTACGTCGGTGCGGCCGACCACCACTTCCAGGTCCACACCGGAGCGGTTCTGGCTGACCTTGCGCGTGGCGCTCAGCATCTCCACATCCAGCATCGGGTGCCGCTGCTGGAGCCGGACCAGCGCTGGCGTGACGAATTCGGCGCCGAAACCGTCGGAGGTGCTGATGCGCACCATGCCGGACAGGGCATCCCGGTCCTGGCCCGTGACGGCGGCCAGCGACCCCAGTGTTTCTTCAATGGCTTCCGCCGCGGCGACGGCCGAAGCCCCGAGTTCCGTCAGCTCCCAGCCGTGCGGGCTGCGCTCCAGGGTCCGGCCGCCCAACTGCTTGTCCAGGGCGAGGATCCGGCGCGAGATGGTGGTGTGCGTGGTGCCCAGCGTTTCAGCGACGGCGTTGAAACGCCCCAGCCGGGCTACGGTCAAGAGAATCAGCAGGTCGTCCGGACTTGGAAGCCGCGCCACCGCGTGCCTTTCGTTCGTGTGCATCAGTGCACATACCATCTGTGATTTTTCCCCTTGATTGCACTGTAGCAGGGTGTGATGGTGGACACGGACCTCCCGGCCGCCTTCGGCCGGATGCACAGCAAAGGAGCTTATGCCATGGCAGTTGTCGGTTGGATCGGGTTGGGAAACATGGGCGGTTCCATGTCCGGAAACCTCGCAAAGGCGGGGCACGACGTTCGGGGGTTTGACCTCAACCCTGCGGCGCTTGCCGCAGCCGAGGCCGGCGGGGTGAAGCCGGTGGGGAGCATCGCCGAGGCCGTGGCCGGAGCGGACGTGGTGTTCACCATGCTTCCGAAGGGCGAGCACGCCAAGGCTGTCTACCTGGGCGGGGACGGGGTGCTGGCGCATGCCGACACCCGCACACTGCTGGTGGATTCCTCCACCATCGACATCGCCGCAGCGAAGGAACTGCACGACGCCGCTGCTGCCGCCGGCTTCCGCTTCGTGGACGCCCCTGTTTCGGGCGGGATGAGCGGCGCCAAGGCAGGGACGCTGACCTTCATGGTGGGCGGTGAACCGGGCGCCGTGGCCGACGCGACCACCTACATCGGACCGATGGCCGCCAACATCATCCCTACCGGGGGAGCCACCACCGGCCAGGCGGCCAAGATCTGCAACAACCTGATGCTCCTGATCAACCTGGCCTCCACGGCCGAGGGAGCCGTCCTGGCGGACCGGCTCGGCCTGGACAAGAAGGTGTTCTGGGACATCGCCTCCGTTTCCTCAGGGGACAGCTGGGCCCTGAGGACCTGGTACCCCGTTCCCGGCGTGGTCCCCACCGCGGCCTCCAACAACGATTTCGAACCGACGTTTACGGCCGAACTGGCGAACAAGGACATCGGCCTGGCCATCAGCGCTGCCGAGGACACCGGCACACCGCTCGAAATCGGCAAGCACGTCCAGCAGCTGTACCAGCGCCTCATTGATGCGGGCGAGTCCGGCAAGGACTGCTCCATGATCATCAAGCTCGTTGACGGCTCACTGGATTCAACAAAGTAGAAGAGAGACACCATGCAGACCATCCCGCATTACATCAACGGCAGCCTCGTCACCGATGCCGAGCGCTTCGGCCCCGTCTTCAACCCCGCCACCGGAGAGCAGGACAAGCAGGTGGCCCTGGCCTCCGCGGCCCGGGTGGAGGAAGCCATTGCCGCCGCCAAAGCCGCGCTGCCCGCATGGAGGGCAACGAGCCTCGCCAAGCGGACCAACATCTTCTTCCGCGTCCGCGAAATCCTGACCCAGCGGAAGCCTGAGCTGGCTGCCATCCTGACCAGCGAGCACGGCAAGGTACTCTCCGACGCCGAAGGGGAGATCTCCCGCGGCCTCGAGAACATCGAGTTCGCCACCGGGCTGTCCCACATGCTCAAGGGCGAACGCTCAGAGCAGGTGTCCAGCGGCGTGGACGTCCACTCGGTCCGGCAGCCCGTGGGCGTCGTTGCCTGCATCACCCCGTTCAATTTTCCGGCCATGGTCCCGCTCTGGATGATCGGCAGCGCCTTGGCCTGCGGCAACACAGTGCTCCTGAAGCCCAGCGAAAAGGATCCGTCGTCAGCCGTGTTCATTGCGGAGGCCTTCGCGGAGGCGGGCCTGCCTGCCGGCGTGCTGAACGTGGTCCAGGGCGACAAGGAGGCGGTGGACGTCCTGCTCGAGCACCCGGACGTCAAAGCCGTCAGCTTCGTGGGATCAACGCCCATCGCGCAGTCGATCTACAAGCGTGCAGCGGACCATGGCAAGCGGGTCCAGGCCCTGGGCGGCGCCAAGAACCACATGGTGGTCCTGCCTGACGCTGACCTGGACATGGCGGCGGACGCGGCCATTTCGGCTGCCTACGGCTCTGCGGGTGAGCGCTGCATGGCGGTCAGCGTGCTCGTCGCCGTCGGCAATATCGCCGACGACCTCGTCGGGGCCATCAAAACCCGGATGGCCACCCTGAAGATCGGTCCGGGCACCGATCCTGCTTCGCAGATGGGCCCGCTGATCACTGCAGAACACCGCGACAAAGTGGCGTCCTATGTGGCGGGCGCGGAAAACGAGGGCGCCACGGTGGTTGTTGACGGGCGCTCGCAGCAGTTCGATTCAAACGGGTTCTTCATCGGTGTCAGCCTGGTGGACCACGTGAAGCCGGGAATGAAGGTGTACGACGACGAAATCTTCGGCCCCGTCCTGTCCGTGGTCCGCGTGGACACCTACAGTGACGCAGTCCGCCTGGTCAACGACAACGAGTTCGGCAACGGGGTTGCCATCTTCACCCGCGACGGCGGCGCCGCGCGGCAATTCGAGTTCGACGTCGAGGCGGGCATGGTGGGCGTCAACGTGCCCATCCCGGTGCCGGTGGGCACTTTTTCCTTCGGCGGCTGGAAGAACTCGCTGTTCGGGGACACGCACATGTACGGGCCGGAGAGCATCCGGTTCTACACCAGGGGCAAAGTGGTCACCACGCGGTGGCCGGACCCCGCAACGTCGGTGATTGACCTGGGCTTCCCGCAGGTGGACTGAAACCAGCGGCACCCCGTAACAGCAACGCGGGGTCACTTCGCGCCCATCCGCTGCCGGATCTTGGGCCGGACGTGACCTCGCGTTGCTTTCCGTTCAGTTATCGGACCAGAACACCCGAGATCCGGCCTACACCAGTTCCACCCGCTGCTTCACCCTCGTCGACTCCATTCCCCGCCAGCCCGGCGTAGTCGCCCGTACCGCCCTGCAGGCTAATGTGTCCGGAGTTCGTGGAGGTGCCATCGTCTGCAAAGGTGATGAAACATGCTTCATGGCATTGAACGTGCCGGTCCCGTCGTCGCAGGTGTAGACGGTTTTGTTCAGGATCACCAGTTTCCCGGATGTGCCATTATCGGCGGCAAACGCTTTTGGCGAATTCCGGAACGTCCGCCCGCGCGGATCCGGTGCCGAGGGCGATAGCCCCGATGGTTAGTACTGCGACGGCCAATCTCCTGACGGTGGCCATGCTCCACGACCTTTCGAACCTTGTGCTTTTGGAAGGAATCCAGTTAGGGCATCCGTGCCGAATTCCGGGACGGATGCGGACCCCAAAAACGGGGAACGGTCGCGTCAGGCTTCAGGGCCGAGACTTTAGGGCACAGTATCCGCCTGGGGGAGGGGGCTGTTCATAGAATTTGGCCCCCTGAAAGAGCAACGCGGGGTCACTTCATGCCCGACCGTAACGGGATATCGGGCATTAAGTGACCCCGCGCTGCTTTTGCGGGAAGGACTAGCCGTTCATGATTTCGCTGCGGCGGGTCATGTACTCCTCCATGGAAAGTTCCCCGTTGCTGTACTTTTCATCCAGTTCGGCAAGCTTGCGGGCGCGGTAGCCCTGCGGGGCAGACGGCGGCGGGGGAGTTGCGGGTGCTGCGGGCTGCTGCGGGGCTTCAGCGTGGGGGGCCTGCCGGTCGTGGCCCGGGTGCGGCTGCCCGTACGGCGGAAACTGCTGATCCATGGGCGGGACCGGCTGTACGGGCGGCAGGGGCTGGCCGGGCGGGAGCGGCGCGGGCCGGCCAAGCTGGCGGAATCCGCCGCTGAAGTAGTCCTGCTGGGTGAAGCCGTCCCGGGGCTGCTTGCTCTGCGGGCCGTTGGAGCCGGGGAAGATTCCGCCGCCCGGGAACTGCTCGGGGTACCGTCCGGAGAAGCTTTGATCCTGGTTGCGGCGGGCCACGGACTTCCGGTACATCCGCATGGCCATCGGGATCAGGAATGACAAAATGATGATCCAGAAAAACAAGTTGCTCACGGTGCCGTGCCTCTCATGTGTGTCCTTCCAGCTTAGCCCCGCAGTGGATCCGGACGGCCGGGAGCGCGAGGAAGGCGGCGTACCGGTCCACGGCTTCCCGGACTGCCGCTGACAACACTGCCGCTGACAATGGCGGGCGCGGGGAATCACCGGAACCAGGGAGCCGGATATCCAGGTCGCACCCGTCCGGATGCAGCGTATGCCGCCAGGACCCCACCATCCGCCCGTCCAGCAAAACCACGTGCATGGGTTGGCCCTGGAAAAGGAAGGCCGGAGCGCCGCCGCCGATGTAATGCCGCGTGGCGGAGGAGCCCATGATGTATTCGTCGTTGCACTGGATCAGGTCGATCCGTGGCCCGGCTTCGGAGGCAAGCTGCGGGCCCCCGCAGCATTTGGGCGTGAAGCCGCAGCCGCACTGCCGCGTCGGGTTCCATATCCCGGAAGCCTGCCCGCGCTAGCGCCGGGCAGCCTCGGTGCTGCCCAGCGGGCCCTCGCCCGAACCCAACGGAACGCCCGGCCCGAAAACGGGGCCCGGCGTCGGCCGTTTCGCGGTAATGCCGTCACCGGAGGACTGGTTGCGCAGCCGCCGAAGCACCCACGGCACGAAGTACTGCCGGGCCCACACCAGGTCCCCCGAGCGCGCCTCGCGCCATGTGCGGGGCGGAAACGGCTTGGGCTGCAGGGGCTCCAGCGTGTGCTCCACGTTCAACGAGTCCAGCACCATGGCGGCGATGGTGTGGTGGCCCAGGGGGGAGAAGTGCAGCCGGTCCTGGTCCCACATCTGGGGATCGCTGAGCTGGCGGAGGGACCACATGTCCGCGATCACGGCGTCGTGCCTCGCGGCGACGGTCCGCAGGTTTTCGTTGTAGATGGCCACCTTGCTGCGGATCCTGCCGAGCACGGAAGTGCCGGTGTCCGGGCCATTGAAGAGCACCACTGTGGCGCCGCCTATGGCCAGGATCTGGACCACCGAGTCGAGCTTCTCGGCGAGGATGTCGGGGTCTCCGCCCGGACGCAGCAGGTCATTGCCGCCCGCGGAAAGGGTGACAAGATCGGGCTTCAGCGCAAGGCACGGTGCGAGCTGCTGGTCCACGATCTGCTGCAGCAGCCGGCCGCGGACGGCCAGGTTTGCGTAGGCGAAGTCCGGCTTGGTGCGGCTGAGCTCCTCCGCAACCCTGTCTGCCCAGCCGCGGAACGCGCCCGGGCTAGACGGCTCGGGGTCTCCGATGCCCTCGGTGAAGGAATCGCCCATCGCCACGTAGCGGGTCCAGGGGTGGGATCCGGAATGCGCGGGCGGGGTCTGGATGGCACTTTCTTCAGTCACGGTCCCTATCCTGCCTTTCGCTTCGCTGGCTACGCGAACGTAGGTTGTTACCACAAAGTAACTGGTAAGAATGGAAACCATGACTGAAGCCGAAGTATTTCCTGCCCCTGTCGTTTTGTGGTCCCATCCGGAGGACCAGCGCGACGGCAAGCCGCTGCTGGTGCTGCTGCACGGCTACGGAGCCAACGAGCAGGACCTGCTCAGCCTGGCCGACCTGCTGCCCGGCGACTTCGCGGTCGCCTCGATCCGGGCACCCATCGCCATGGGCCCCGGGTTCACCTGGTTCCCGCTCACCGCGTCCATCGACTACTCGCTCGAGCGCGTCAAAGCCGCGTCCTCCTACGTGCTCGAGTGGATCGACGCCATCAGGGTGGGGCACCCGTCCGTGTCCCTGCTCGGCTTCTCCATGGGCATGGCCATGGCCACCACGCTCCTGCGGCAGCGCCCCACGGACTTCGCGGCCGTCGTCGGACTCTCAGGCTTCGTGGTGGACGCCGGCGACGATCCCAGCTTCCGGGATGACGAACTGGACGGGAGCATCCCGATGTTCTGGGGCCGTGACCAGCAGGATCCCGTGATTACTCCGGACAAAATCGACTTCACCATGGGATGGGTGCGCAAGCACGTCAAGCTCACCAAGGTGCTCTACACGGGCATGTGGCACGGGATCAACCAGCAGGAAATCGGGCACGTGGGCGAGTTCCTCACCCACGAGGTGCTGAAGAAGTAGGAAGTACGACGGCGGACGGCGGGCCAGTGCCGGACTGCGGCGTCAGGCCGCGGGCGCTACCACGTGCACGGTCTGCCCGTTCACCGTCACGGTGTCCCCGTTGTGCAGCTGCCGGCCGCGGCGGTCGTCGATCTCTCCATTGACCTTGACGAGCCCGTTCTTGATGAGCTCTGCCGCTTCCACCCCGTCCTCCACCAGGTTGGCGAGCTTCAGGAGCTGGCCGAGGCGGATCATGCTGTCGCGGATGGTGATCTCTTCAACATTGCTCATAGAAGCAATGATGCCTGACGTAAGGTGGATTCAATGACCCCCAGCCCCCGCCTGCCGCTGATCGCAGGCCTTCCCCTGGCGGTGGGCGCTGGCCTCGCCATTCCCGTCCAGGGCCGAATCAACGGGGCCCTCGGAGCCCGCCTCAACGACGGCATCGCCGCTGCTGTGGTGAGTTTCAGCACAGGCCTGGTGTTGATGGTCCTGATCTCGCTGATCCTGCCGCGCGGACGTGCCGGACTTGCCCGGATCCTGCCCGCGGTCCGCACCAGGGCCTTTCCGCGCGTGTATGTCCTGGCCGGCGGCATCGGCGCGCTCTTCGTCTTCGCCCAGTCCTTCACCGTGGGCATCCTTGGCGTTGCCCTGTTTACCGTGGCCACGGTCACCGGCCAGACAGTCAGTGGTCTGCTGGTGGACCGGCTGGGCATTGGGCCGGCGGGCAAAAAATCCGTCACGGGGATCCGGATCATTGGCTGCCTGCTGACCATCGCCGCAGTGGCCTGGGCCGTGTCGCCCCGCTTCACTGGATCGTCGGGGATGGCCTCCGCCGGCGCAGGACCGGACGGCGGCGCGGAGGCCCTCCTGGTTCCGCTCCTGCTGCCCGTGGCGGCAGGGTTCCTGATGAGCTTCCAGCAGGCCATGAACGGAACAGCCACCGTCCACTACGGCACGCCGATCGCTGCAACCCTGGTCAACTTCGTGGCCGGCTCCGCCGTGCTGTGGGCCGCGTACGCCATCAAGGTCTCGGTGGCCGGATGGGGCAACCCGCTGCCGCCGGAGTGGTGGTACTACGCAGGCGGTCCCATGGGCTGCGTGTTCATCGGCCTGGGCGCGCTGCTGGTCCGCAGCCTGGGGGTCCTGGTTACCGGGCTGGGCATGATTGCCGGGCAGCTGCTCGGCTCGCTCGCCCTGGATGTTGTGCTGCCAACTCCGGGAACGGTCGTGGCGCCAGCCACGGTACTGGGCACCATCCTCACCCTCGCCGCCATCATCCTGGCCACCCTGCCGTGGCCGCGGGGCGCGCTGCGCAGGTAGCGGCCGGTAGGCTAGGGCACGCAGCTTTTTCGCTTTCCCTTCATCCGCCCCGCCCGGCAGCCAGAGGTATCCCACCGCTGGTTCCACCGGGCCAGCAAACCGCGGACCGCACCCAGCGGCCCTGTAGAAATTGGAGTTACCCCCATGGCAGCAAAATCCGTTCTCGACCAGGTCATTTCCCTCTCCAAGCGCAGGGGATTCGTGTTCCAGGCCGGTGAGATCTACGGAGGTTCGCGCTCTGCCTGGGACTACGGGCCCCTCGGCGCCGAACTGAAGGAAAACATCAAGCGCCAGTGGTGGCAGTCCATGGTCCGCGGCCGCGAGGACGTGGTGGGCCTGGACTCCTCCGTCATCCTGCCCCGCCAGGTGTGGGAAGCCTCCGGCCACGTGGAGGTCTTCTCCGACCCCCTGGTGGAATGCCTCTCCTGCCACAAGCGCTACCGGGCAGACCACCTCGAGGAAGAGTACGAGGAAAAGAAGGGCCGCCCCGCCGAAAACGGCCTCAAGGACATCGCCTGCGCCAACTGCGGCACCCGCGGCCAGTGGACCGAACCGCAGGAATTCTCCGGCCTGCTCAAGACCTACCTCGGTCCCGTAGCCAGCGAAGAGGGCCTGCACTACCTGCGTCCGGAGACTGCGCAGGGGATTTTCGTGAACTTCAACAACGTCCTCACCACCTCGCGGAAGAAGCCGCCGTTCGGCATCGGCCAGATCGGCAAGTCCTTCCGCAACGAGATCACCCCGGGCAACTTCATCTTCCGCACCCGCGAGTTCGAGCAGATGGAGATGGAGTTCTTCGTTGAGCCCGGCACCGATGAGGAATGGCACAAGTACTGGATGAACGAGCGCATGGCCTGGTACACCGGCCTGGGAATCCGCGAGGAAAACCTGCGCTTCTTCGAGCACCCGCAGGAGAAGCTGAGCCACTACTCCAAGGGCACCACGGACATCGAATACCGCTTCGGTTTCCAGGGCTCCGAGTGGGGCGAGCTCGAAGGCATCGCCAACCGCACCGACTTCGACCTCTCCACGCATGCCAAGGCCTCCGGCACGGACCTGAGCTACTTCAACCAGGCCACCAATGAGCGCTACATCCCGTACGTGATCGAGCCCGCAGCCGGCCTGACCCGTTCCTTCATGGCCTTCCTGGTGGATGCCTACACCGAGGACGAGGCCCCCAACGCCAAGGGCGGCGTGGACGTCCGAACCGTCCTGAAGCTGGATCCGCGGCTGGCCCCGGTCAAGGCTGCCGTGCTGCCGCTCAGCCGCAACGAGGACCTGTCCCCGAAGGCCAAGGCCCTGGGCGCGCACCTGCGCAAGAACTGGAACATCGACTTCGACGACGCCGGCGCCATTGGCCGCCGCTACCGCCGCCAGGATGAAATCGGCACCCCGTTCTGCATCACAGTGGACTTCGACACCCTTGAGGACCAGGCCGTGACCATCCGCGAGCGGGACACCATGAGCCAGGAACGCGTCTCCCTGGACAAGGTGGAGGGCTACCTGGCCGCACGCCTGATCGGCGCCTAGCCATGGCCATCGAATACCGCGAATGGCGGGAAGGTGACGACCTGGCCCTGCTGGAGATCTGGGGCGACCCGGAGACCCAGCAGACCCGCCAGTTCCGGGGCGCGTTGACCCTGTCCTCCGACGGGGGCGGCGGCACGCCGTGGCGCCGCTGCATCGTTGCCGAGGACGTGATCGACGGCGTCGGCATCCCGGTGGCGGCGGGCGTGGTCTACGAGGCGTCGCTGCACCCTGAACGGCTCTGGGCCTACATCGAAGTGGCGCGCGACCACCGGCGCTCCGGCATCGGTGCCACCCTCCTGACGATGCTGCGCCGCGAAGCCGGCCAGTCGCCGTCGGGCGTGTCCAAACTCCGTGCCAAAGTGGAGCCGGGCACTCCGGGGGCCGCTTTTGCGGAGGCCTTCGAGCTGGCCCCCATCCAGCGTTCCCGGCTGGTGGTCATAGAGCCTGGCGCCCTGCGGCTTCCCGTGTTTCCTGCCAAGGACGACGGCGGCGGGCCATCGAACGATGAAAATGCGGGCTCCGACATCGTGATGGACCTGGCCACGGGTTCCGTGGAACTGACCGACGTCGTGGGCAGGTACTACACCGCCATCCACGGCTGGGATTCACCGGGCGTACTGTCAATGGGCCAGGTGCAGAAGCTCTTCCTGGACGACCTCACCGGCGCCCACGGCGCAATCGTGCTGCGGGCCCGGCCTGAATCGGCTTTCGGGGCAGGCGTTGCACCCAGCAGGAAGGGCAGGATCCGGGCCTTCGCCGTGAGCTACGCAGCGCCCGCCAACCCGGACGCGGCACCCGGTCAGGAAGCCGCCGGACCGGAAACGCCCACGGACGTTTTCGTCGGCCATGAACCCGCCCTCGCCGCGGATGATGCTGCAGAAGCGGTCCGCGACATGCTCGCGCTGATCGCGTACCAGCACCCGGTGATGCTGGAACTGGACGACTCCATGACTGCCCTCCGCGCCGCCGTCGAACCCCTGCTCGAAAGCGGCAAGGCGCGGCTGGCCGGGCCGGAAACCCTCATCGTCTCGGACTAAGCAGCCCGGCCGCAACTGAGTAGCGCCAAGTGTCGTTTTGACCGCCCAAAACGACACTTGGCGCTACTTACTTGGGCTACGTTCTGCGGAAAGTACGACGGCGGCGCGTCAGCACGTCTTCGGCGTCCAGCAGCTGCCGCTCGGGTTCAGTCGGGGCGCTGCCGCCCAGGTGCGCGGGCATCCACCAGGCGGCGGGTTCCGGCCGCAGTGGAAAATCGGCGATGCACTTCCCGATCCCGTCCTGGAGCCTGGCCCGGAGTTCCGCAGTGCCGGCGCCAGCATCGTCACCCGGCGCGAATACCAGCGGCTCACCCACGTGGATCCGGACCGGTGCGCGCCATGTCCTTCCGGCCGAGAAGCCGCGGCCGCGGGTGAGGATCCGGTGGGCGCCCCAGACCGCAACGGGGATGACCGGAACGCCGGCTTCGGCCGCCATCCGGACTGCCCCGGTCCTGCACTCGCGCACGGTGAAGCTGCGGCTCACGCCCGCCTCCGGGAACACGCCAAGGTATTCGCCGGCGCGCAGCTTGGCCACCGCTGCGTCATAGGCGTCCGCCCGGCCGGTGTACCCGACCACCACGTGCCCGGCGGCGCTGATGGCGGGCCCGGCAAGCCAATGATCGGCTGCACCCTGGTGGACCAGGAATCGCAGCTCCCCGCGGGACTGTTCCCACAGCAGCAGTTCGGCGGCGGCAAAATCGACATAGCCGAAGTGCGTCACGGCGAAAACGGCGCCGCTGCCCGGAACCACAGACCTGGACGTCCCCGTCCGGGGGCCTGCAGGCGGCAGGTGCTCTGTTCCGCTGCTGATGATCCGGATCCGGAAGATCCGCCGAAGCAGCAGTCCGCAGCCGACGATGACGCGGTAGAAGAGGTCATTGGGTGCGGGTCTCCATGCCATCGAACGTCCTACAGGGTCACCTGGACGGCCGATTCCGGCAGCAGCCTGCTGTAATCCGCAGGCAGGGGAAGCTCAGTCCCGATGCTTTCGGAGAAGGCATTCATCACAAAGCCGGTAGTCAGCGTCTGCCACACCCTGATTTTGCGGAGCATGAAGTGGCCGGCCCCCTTGAGGGCAACATACTGCATGCTGGCTGCCTCGGCAGAGGCACGCCGGGCGAATAGCAGGGACGCCGAGGCGCTGGTCCACCTGTCCGTGGTTCCGTGCACAATAAGAACCTTGCGGTTGGCCACCCCGGATGTGGGAGTTGCGGGGTTGAGCCAGGGGGCAAGGGCGACGACGGCCTCCACACTTGGGTGGTCCGCGGCGATCACAGCGGTGAGCCCGCCCATGGAATGGCCTACCAGGAACACAGGCACGTCCGGGTGCTGTTCCCGGATCTTGGCTAGTGCCCAGCGGGCGTCCTGCAGCGGAGACATGTCATGGCCATTCCAGCCGCGAACGCTGTTGCGGAGCGACCACACGGCCAGCCCGTGCTTCCGCCCGGCGCGGTGCAGGTGCCAGGCGAAGGGCACCATCCTTGCCGGACTCAGGTGCCTGGCCTCCACCGGCTCATGGCTCCGGGATTTGCCCCCGTGCAGGACCAGGGCAACTCCGCGGGTGGGCCCTGACGAATTCCGGACGCTGAGCACTGCCTGCCGCGCAGCGCCGGGTGCTTCGGCAGGACGGGATTCGCCGTTTTCCTCAGTACTGCTGCTGGCCATGCCTGGTACCTCCGAGTCCCCGATGATCCATTTATCAACCCTACGGCGCCGGAAGTAGAGTTCAATGTATGAGGTGCTACTGCTGATGGGGTCCGGTCACTCCCACGCTTCCACAGGCCATTCGGAGCCGACGCCGGAAGCGATGGCCGCCCGACGGAAAGCCAACCGCATCCTGGCGGCGGTGCTGATCCCGCTGACGCTGCTCACGCTGGCGGGAATGGCGATGCTTTGGCCCTCGGGCAGCAAAGAGGGCATTTCCCTGGCCAACCCCTACGCTGCCGCCCCCGGGGTCACCTTCGACACCGGAACCATCCAAAGCGTGGTGACGGAAAACTGCATGCAGGGCGCGTCGCAGCAGGGCCAAAGCCAGCAGGGCCAAAACCAGCAGGCTTCGGGCGACCAGGCCCAGGGCCGGCAATCCCAACAGGGATCGGACTGCACTTTCGCGTTCACGGAGCCGGACAAGGGCGGCAGCCCGGTCAAAGTGGTCATCAACCCGGACGTCGCGAAGTCCCATGGGGTGAAGTCCGGGGACCAGATCCGGTACCTGAACCTGTCCAACGCCCCGGGCGCCTCAGCGGCCCAGGGCTCGCCGGCCTTCATTTTTGTGGACTTCGTCCGGACCCTGCCCATCGTCCTGCTCGCACTGCTGTATGCGGCGGTGGTGATCGCCGTGGCCCGCTGGCGGGGCCTGCGTGCCCTGATCGGGCTTGTCGGCGCCTACTTCGTGCTGGCCAGCTTTATGCTCCCGGGGCTGGTGGAGGGGAAACCGCCGCTGCTGCTGGCCCTGGTTGGGTCCACGGTGATCATGATCGGCGTCCTGTACTTCGCCCACGGATTCTCGGCACGGACCTCCACTGCACTCCTGGGCACCATGTTCGGGCTGGGGATCACGGCGCTCCTGGCCGCCTGGGCCACGGGCGCTGCCAATCTCGCCGGGGTGGGCAGCCACGACGCCACCACCCTGGTGAACACCTCTGCCAATATCTCCATCTCCGGCGTCATCCTGTGCGGGCTCATCATCTCCGGGCTGGGTGTCCTCAACGACGTGACCATCACCCAGTCCTCCGCCGTCTGGGAACTCTATGAACTGGCGCCGGGGAGCAGTGCCCGGAAGCTGTTCACCTCAGCCATGCGGATCGGCCGCGACCACATCGCCTCCACGGTGTACACCATCGCCTTCGCGTACGCCGGCGCGGCCCTGCCCATCCTCATCATCGTGATGCTGTACGACCGCCCGCTCGCGGACACGCTCACCAGCGCGGAACTTTCAGAGGAAGTCATCCGGACCCTCGTCGGCTCCATCGGACTGGTGCTGGCCATCCCCGTCACCACGCTGATCGCGGTTCTGGTGGTCAAGGCCACCGGCGTCCGGGCCGGCGCAGAGGCCGCTGCCCCTGCCGTGGAATCGAAGAGGCCGGGCCGGACACCGGCGGACTCAGCCAGCGGCAACGGCGGCCACACCATCGTGGACGACGTCGAGGACACAGGCGCCCTCGCAGCCGCCGCACTGGAGGGGCGCTCCAGGCGGTCGGCTGCAGGGGAGGACAGCGGGCTTCCCACCCGGCGGGGACGCCGGGCGGAACGGGGCTGACCGGCCCCACACGGGCACGGACTCCCGATTTGCCCGGCTTTGCAACAATAGACAGGTGACTGTTGCAGCAACTACTCCTGCCCCCAAGCTGGAACTCCCGCCCCTGAAGCTGGGTCCCATTACCGTGGACACGCCGGTGATCCTGGCACCCATGGCCGGCATCACCAACTCAGCGTTCCGCCGTTTGTGCCGGGAGTACGGCGGCGGCATGTACGTGGCGGAAATGGTCACCTCCCGCGCGCTGGTGGAGCGGACGCCGGAGTCACTGCGGATCATTTCCCACGACGACGACGAAAAGGTCCGGTCCGTCCAGCTGTACGGCGTGGACCCGGTAACAGTAGGGGCCGCCGTACGCATGCTCGTCGAGGAGGACCGCGCCGACCATATCGACCTCAACTTCGGCTGCCCCGTTCCCAAAGTCACCCGCCGGGGCGGCGGCTCGGCCTTGCCCTGGAAGATCGACCTCTTTACTTCGATCGTGCAGACGGCCGTCAAGGAAGCCTCCAAGGGCAACGTCCCGCTGACCATTAAGATGCGCAAGGGCATCGATGACGACCATCTCACGTACCTCGACGCAGGCCGCATTGCGCGCGATGCCGGCGTTGCCGCCGTCGCCCTTCACGGCAGGACAGCCGCGCAGTTCTACTCCGGACAGGCCGACTGGTCCGCAATCGCCCGCCTCCGCGAGGCGCTTCCGGACATCCCGGTGCTGGGCAACGGCGATATCTGGTCCGCGGAGGACGCGGTCCGGATGGTCCGCGAAACCGGTGTTGACGGCGTGGTGGTGGGCCGCGGCTGCCAGGGCAGGCCCTGGCTTTTCGGGGACCTGCAGGCGGCGTTCGAGGGAAGCGACACCCGGCACAGGCCCAACCTGGGCCAGGTTGCGCAGGGCGTCTACCGGCACGCGGAACTGATGGTGGAGACTTTCGGCGACGAAGGCAAGGCGCTGCGGGAGATCCGGAAACATATTGCCTGGTACTTCAAGGGCTATGTGGTGGGTGGTGAACTCAGGACGCGGATGGCGCTGGTGAACAGCCTCGAAGAGCTGCGCGCCGCGCTGGACGAGCTGGACGTCGACTCGCCCTACCCGGGAGGCGACGCCGAAGGCCCGCGCGGCCGCGCCGGCTCACCCAAGAGGCCTGCGCTGCCGAAGGACTGGCTGGAGTCCCGTGCCCTCAACGCCGACCAGTCGCGGGATATCTCGGCGGCGGAACTGGATGTTTCCGGTGGCTGAAACGCGCACTGCCGCCCCCGTCCTGCCGGGCTACGACACCCATGACTCCGCCCGGTGGGTGGAGGAACCGCCCAAGAACGTCTATCGCTCGGATTTTGAGCGGGACCGCGCCCGCGTGCTGCATTCCTCGGCGCTCCGCCGGCTGGGTGCCAAGACCCAGGTGGTGGCCCCGGACACGGACGACTTCGTGCGGACGCGCCTCACGCACAGCCTGGAAGTGGCCCAGGTGGGACGCGAACTGGGCCGTGCGCTCGGCTGCGATCCGGATGTTGTGGACACTGCCTGCCTGAGCCACGACCTCGGCCATCCGCCGTTCGGCCACAACGGTGAGTCCGCGCTGAATGAAGTGGCCCACGCCATCGGCGGGTTCGAAGGCAACGCCCAGACGCTGCGGCTGCTAACCAGGCTGGAACCCAAGGTGCTGACCCCGGACGGCCAGCCCGCGGGGCTGAACCTCACCAGGGCCAGCCTCGACGCGGCCGCAAAGTACCCGTGGTCCGCGCTGGAGGCCCCGGTGATCCACGGCCAGCGGACCAGCAAGTTCGGCGCTTACGAGGACGACCTCCCCATCTTCAACTGGATCCGGGAGGGTGCCCCGGAGCGCCGGTCCTGCCTCGAAGCCCAGGTCATGGACCTCGCCGACGACATCTCCTATTCGGTGCACGACGTGGAGGACGCGATCGTGGCCGGGCATTTCCAGCTGCGCTGGATGGACAACCCGGACCACCGCGCCCGGGTGGTGGGGTACGCCAAGCAGTGGTACCTGCCGCACAACGACCCGGCCGCCATCGACGCCGCCCTGGCCCGGCTCGAGGCCACGGACGTCTGGGTCCGCGAGGCCGACGGCAGCCGGAAATCCATGGCGGCCCTGAAAAACATGACCAGCCAGCTGATCGGCCGGTTCTGCCAAAGCGCGCTGGAAACCACCCGTGCCGTCTACGGCCCGGAGAACCTGACCCGGTACAGCGCCCAGCTGATGGTGCCGGACGAAACAGTGATGGAAATCGCCGTCATGAAGGGCCTGGCCACCACCTTCGTGATGACCACCGAGCACCGCCAGCCCATCTACGAGCGCCAGCGCGAGGTGCTCCACGCCCTGGTCACGGCGCTGAGCGCCACGGGCGACCGGCACCTGGAACCAATGTTTGCCGCCGATTGGCGGGATGCGGCCGACGACGGCGCCCGCCTTCGCGTGGTGATCGACCAGGTGGCGTCGCTGACCGACGGCTCCGCGCTCGCCATGTACGAACGCCTGGTGGGCAGCCTGCCGTCATTGTGGTGACCGGAATCAGGCGCGGAACTGGAAGGTCAGTGCCCGGGGCTAGGATGGCTCTGTGCCAGGGCTGATCAAACGCGAAGATATCGACGAAGTACGCCAGCGCACGGACATCAAGGAAGTGGTTGACGGCTACGTCACACTCAAGGGCGCCGGCCTGGGCACCTTCAAGGGCCTCTGTCCCTTCCACGACGAACGTTCCCCCTCCTTCACTGTCCGGCCGCAGGTGGGCCGCTACCACTGCTTCGGCTGCGGTGAAGACGGCGACGTCATCGCGTTTGTGCAGAAACAGGACCATAGCTCGTTCCAGGAGGCTGTTGAGAAGCTGGCCGCCCGGATCGGCTACGAGCTCCGGTACGAGGACGGCGGCACCGGCCCCAACCGGGAGGAAGTGGGCCGCCGGCAACGGCTGCTGGATGCCCACAAGATCGCGGACGAGTTCTTTCGCGCCCAGCTGCTGACACCCGGGGCTGCGGAGGCGCGGACCTTCCTGCACGGCCGGGGCTTTGACCGGGCGGCAGCGGAACACTTCGGCGTGGGCTACGCCCCGCAGGGTTGGGACGCCCTGCTCAAGCACCTGCGCGGGCGTGGCTTCACGGACGCCGAGCTGAAGCTCACAGGCATGTTCTCCGCCGGGGGACCCGGAAACCAGCAGAGAATCTATGACCGTTTCCGCGGCCGCCTCATTTGGCCCATCAAGGACATCGCGGGGGACACCATCGGCTTCGGCGCGCGCAGGCTCTACGAGGACGACCAGGGCCCCAAGTACCTCAATACCCCGGAGACGACGCTCTACAAGAAATCCCAGGTGCTGTACGGGATCGACCTCGCCAAGCGCAGCATCGCCAAGGACCGCCAGCTGGTGGTGGTGGAGGGCTACACGGACGTCATGGCGTGCCACCTCGCGGGAATTACGACGGCGGTGGCCACCTGCGGCACAGCGTTCGGCACCGAGCACATCAAGATCGCCCGCCGGCTGTTGTCCGACGACGGCACCGGGGGAGAGGTCGTCTTCACCTTTGACGGCGACGCCGCCGGGCAGAAGGCCGCGCTGCGCGCCTTCGAAGAGGACCAGCGCTTTACCGCCCAGACGTACGTGGCCGTGGAGCCCTCCGGCGCCGATCCCTGCGACCTGCGCCAAAGCAGGGGCGACGAAGCCGTGCACGCCCTGGTCCAGTCCCGCCGGCCGCTGTTCGAGTTTGCCATCCGCACCACCCTGAAGCAGTTCAACCTGGATACGGTGGAGGGCCGGGTGCAGGGACTGAAGGCCTCCGTGCCCGTGGTGGCTGCCATCCGCGACGCCTCCACCCGTACGGGCTACTGCCAGGCGCTGACCGGCTGGTTGGGCATGCCGGACCCCAACGAGGTGCTGCGGCTGGTCAATGCCGAAGTCAAAAACGCCGGCAAGCGCGGCGACCAGGGCGGGGCTCCCGGGCCGGGGCCGCGGACTTCCGCCCCCACCGCCCAACCAGGCGGACCCGGCGTGGCTGCAGGGCCGCCGTCGGGCGCTGTTCCTTCCTACCACCGTCCGGACCCCCGGGACCCCGTGGCGTCCATGGAGCGGCAGGCCCTTGAGGTTGCCCTGCAGGAACCATCGCTGCTGGCCGGCGGGATTTGGGAGCGCTTTTCGGCCGCGCGTTTCGCCACCCCTGCCTTCCAGGCTGTCCATGATGCCATGCGTGCCACGGACCCTGCGCTGACCGGCGACCCCGTCCGATGGGTGGAGCAGGTGATGCACGAGGTCCCCGAACCGTTGCGGCCCCTGGTGTCCGAACTGGCCGTGGTGCCGCTGCCCGCGAGCACTGAGGAAGCCGTCCGGAAGTACTGCCGCGACATCCTGTCACGGCTGTTCGAGCTTCAGATCACACGCGTCAAAGCGGATAAGATGGGCCAGCTCCAGCGGCTGGACCCCGCAGCGGATCCGGAAGCGTACCAGCGCCTTAACCGGGAACTGATGATGCTGGAGATGGAACGCCGGTCCCTGCGGGCGGAAAACTAGCTCCGGACCCCCGGCCGCTCCCTCGATTTCGTTTCCAGCCGGGGTCTTTGCTAGGCTGATACCCGCTTCATTCCTCCTTAGCTCAATTGGCAGAGCATTCGACTGTTAATCGAAGGGTTGCTGGTTCAAGTCCAGCAGGAGGAGCGCACAATCCCCGTTCCGGTCCTCCGGAGCGGGGATTTTTTATGCCCCCGAAAGCCGTCCCGGGCGGCCGGGATCGCCGATTTCACTTTGGCTGGAAACCTTTGCTAATGTCATACCTGCTTCATTCCTCCTTAGCTCAATTGGCAGAGCATTCGACTGTTAATCGAAGGGTTGCTGGTTCAAGTCCAGCAGGAGGAGCCACTAAAAAATCCCCGTTCCTCCGGTGTGGAGGGACGGGGATTTTTGCCTTCCTAGACGAAGTCCATTTCCACCTGCAGGAAGCGCTCCGCTTCGGCGATGGCAGCGATGAACGCCTCCTGCTCGGTGGGGGACTTCCGTGGCTGGCGGGGGTTCCACTCATGGGGCGCCGAATGGATCCGGACGAAGCCGGTTTCCGGCGGGGCGTAAAAGATTCCAAAGCGCTGCACGGGCCATTCGGGGGATGTTTCCGGAGCCACCAGCAACGCGGCCTTGAAGGCGGGGTTGTACCACTGGGCGATGGGACGGCGGCGGTCCTCGGTGAACAGGCCTGCCGCGTAGAGGGCGGCGGACTGGCCGCCGCCCTGGGCACACAACCGCTCCCACCACAGTGGCAGTATCCGGTTATCGCACCGTTGCCACGTGGCCGGAAGTGGCGGTTGATCCTGCCAGTTGGGCACGGACAACATTTTATCGCGCGGGCGGGGTTCGGCGGCAGAGGCCGGCACCGGCACAGGTCGCAAGCCCGGGCGCGGCAGGGTCAGGGACGGTTCCAGGGGCCGGGGTTGACCCGGTACAGCAGGGCCGATCCGGCCACCATCCCCAGCACAATTCCCATGGCAGGATTCCCCAGGGCGCGGCCGGCGAAATAGCCCGCGACGGCGCCGATCACCGCCCCGAGGAAGAGTCCCCTGCGGTTGCGGTGCGGCTTTCGTCCGGCGGTGTTCTTCATGGCGTCAGTGGATCGATGGGACGGTGCGCGGCCGGACTACCAGCCAGAGCGCCGCGATGGCCAGCAGGATGCACACTGCCTGCACCGCTCCCATGGGAGCAGCGCTGGTGATGCCCAGCCAGCCAACCACGGGGGAGATGAGGCCGGCCATCATAAAGGTCGAGAAGCCCAGCAGGGAGGCTGCAGTACCCGCCTGGGCAGCGTGGCCGGCCAGGGCCAGCACCTGGACGCAGGGGAACATGAAGCCCGTACCCATGATGTAGAACCACAGCGGAACCATGACTCCCCACAGGCCAAACCCCAGCTGGTCGAACACCACGATCAGCATGGCCATCAGGAACATCCAGGCTGTGGCGCCGGCAAGGATCCACTGCGGCGGCACCCGACGGATGAGGCGGGAACTCGTTTGGATGCCGGCAACAATGCCCAGCGAGTTGATGCCAAAGAGCAGGCCGTACTCCTGGGGCGAGAAGCCGAAGATGTCCTGGAACAGGAACGGCGAGGCTGAAAGGTACGTGAACAGGCCGCCGAAATTCAGGCCGGCCACCAGGAGCAGGCCGACAAACACGCGGTCGCCGAAAAGGATCCGGTAACGCTGGCGGACCGTCATGCCGCCATGCCGGCGATTTTCCGGGGGAAGGGTCTCCCGCACCAGGAACAGCGAGGCGATGATCACCAGCGTGCCGTAGGCGGCAAGGAACACGAAGATCCCGGGCCATGCCATTACCAGGAGCAGCTGTGAGCCGATCACGGGGGCCAGGATCGGCGCCAGGCCGTTGACCAGGGACATGCGGGAAAACATCTTCACCATCGCGTAGCCGGAGAAAAGGTCCCGGACCATCGCCATGGCCACGACACCGCCGCCGGCAGCACCCACGCCCATAAGGACGCGGAATATGCCCAGGGCGGTGATGTCCGTGGAGAGGGCAGCCCCCAGGGACGCCGCGATGTGCAGCGCCGTGGCCAGGATGAGGGGCGTCCGGCGGCCGAACTTGTCGCTGAACGGGCCCACCACGAGCTGTCCGATCGCAAAGCCCACGGTGGTTCCCGCCAGGGTCAGCTGGACCTGTGCCTCGCTCACTCCCAGGCTCGCCTCCAGGGCGGGGAACGCAGGAAGGTAAAGGTCGATCGTGAACGGACCCAGGGCGGTCAGGGCACCGAGGAGGAGGATGTACAGGAGTTTCCGGCGGCGGCTCAACAGATCGCCCGGATTGCTGGGGATGGTCACGGAGATCAATCCTAGGCCCGCAGCGGCCAACTTTGCAGCGTTGTAGGAGGTGCCGCCCGGCAAGCCCCGAAGTTCGTCCTTAACCTGAATGATAGTTTTGGTGCGGGGACTGTGCGGCTGCACTTTCCCGCAGCACACGGAAGCCGATTCGACCCATGACCAGTAAGGCGGAACCGATGAGCGGACGTCACAGCGGGCGTACCAGCCAGGGATTGCGCATCACAGCGCTCCCAGGGACGCTAAAACTCCTTTTCCGGTTGGCGCCGCGCCAGCTCAATGACGAAATCGCCTTCGCGAAGATCGAGCTCAAGCGCAAGGGAATCCAGGTCGGAGTAGCCGCTGCGTTCTTCGCCGTAGCCCTCGTCTTCCTTTTGTTCCTGGTGGTGGGCCTTATCGTTGCGGCCATCATGGGCCTGGCAACCATCATGCCCGCCTGGCTGGCCGCGCTCCTGGTGTCGGCGGCCTTCCTGCTGATAGCACTTATCGGCGGCCTGATCGGTGCAAGGAAATTCAAGAAGGCCATGCCGCTCCTCCCGGAGGAGACCATCCGCGGCATCAAGCACGATATCGGTGTGGCCAAGGAAGGTTCCGCCTTCAACGCCGCAATCCTGGATCCGCAGAGTCCGGAAGGCAAGGCCGCCAAAGCCGCGAAGGATGAAGCCGCGGCAAAGGCCAAGGCCGAGAAAGCGGCCAAAGCGGCTGAGCACGACAAGGAATTCCCGCACGCATCCGAGCCGGAGCTGGCCCGCCGCCTTAACCAGCGCCGCCACCACCTCACCGAAGTGCGCGACGAACTCGGCACTGAACTGGATGTCAAGACCCAAGCCCGGTACCTGCTGGCCTCCGCCCAGGACAAGCTGCGCGAAGGGCAGGCCCTGGCCGGCCACGGCCGGGATGTTGCAGGGCGGAAGTTCGCCGCCCTGTCCGGGTCCGCCGACCTTGACAAGCGCTGGAAGCCGCTGGCGGCCTTCATCGCCGCGGGGACTGTCTTCCTGGTGCTGGTCCGGAAGCTCCTGCGAACGTACTAGGGCAGGTGGCGGGCCCGTCCCGGTAACCCGCAGAAGGTCCATGGCTGGAACGGCAAGGCGCTCGCAGGGGGCGGCAGGAAGGAAAGGGGCACGGGGTGAAGTTCATTGGTGCCGGCTCCCGTCCCGGACGCCCCCAGGTGGACCATGACCGGGTGTTCACCATTCCCAACCTGCTCACCGTGGTGCGCTTCATGGGCGTCCCGCTCTTCATCTGGCTTGTCCTGGCGCAGAAGGAATACGGTGCCGGCGTAGTGGTCCTGGCGGTCATGGCCGGCACGGACTGGATTGACGGCTACATCGCCCGCCGATTCGACCAGACCTCCAAGCTCGGCCGGGTCCTGGACCCCATCGCCGACCGCCTCGCCCTGATCGCCGTGGCTGTCACGCTGGTGATCGCCGGCGTCGTCCACTGGCTGTACCTGGCCGCGCTGGTAGTCCCGGACGCCGTCCTGCTCGCCCTGACGCTGTCCTTCTTCCGGGGGCACCCGGACCTCCCCGTCAGCGTGGTGGGCAAGGTGCGCACCGGCCTGCTGCTGCTCGGGACGCCGATGCTGGTCCTTTCACGGCTGGATACGGGATTCTCCGGCGAGCTGTTCGTTGCCGCCTGGATAGTGCTCGGGCTTGGCCTGGTTGGCCACTGGATTGCCGCCTACAACTATTTCTGGGCCATCCTGCGGAAGGGCAGAATGCAGGCACAACACGACGACGGGACCACCTGATGGTGTGGATGGCGGTGGTGCTTGCGCTGCTGGGCGCCTTCTGCCTGGCCCTCGGCGCACAGCGCCAGGGAAGCGCCGTCAAGGCGGACACCGGCGGCCTTGCCCTGAGCTCCAACGGCTTCCTGCGACTGCTTCGGAATCCCCGCTGGGTGTTCGGCCTCCTGCTGCTGTGCGCCGGCATGGCCATGAATGCCGTGGCACTCGTATCCGCCCCGCTCACGGTCGTCCAGCCCATCGGCGCCATCGCCCTGGTGATCACCACCATCATCAATGCACGGGACCAGGACCTCACCATCAACCGGGCAACGGTGGTGGCCATCGCCGCCTGCGTGACGGGCTCCGCGCTCTTTGTCCTCCTGGCGGTCAACGTCACCCAGGAAAACCACCACGTGAGCGTGGAGGACGAGCTCACGATCGTGCTGCTGCTTGCCCTCGCCGTTGGAGTCTTCGGCACGCTCGCCGTCATGTTCAAACACCGGATCAATGCCTTCGTCTACATCCTGGGCGCCGGGGTGCTCTTTGGCTTCGTAGCCGTCCTCACCCGGATCATCGGCAAGCATCTGCTCGACCCGAACGGGCTGTTCCTGCTGAACGTTCAGTGGTACTCCGTGGTGGCCCTAATCGCCGCCGGCGGGCTGGGGTCCTGGTTTGTCCAAAACGCCTATTCCTCCGGCCCGCCGGACCTCGTGATCGCAGGACTCACGGTGATTGACCCCCTGGTGGGCATCGCGATCGGCATTGTGATCCTCGGTGAACTGCGCCCGGATGTCCACGCCGTGATGGCCATTGCGATGGGAACCGCGGCCTCCCTTGCTATCGTTGGGGTGATCGCCC
Source organism: Pseudarthrobacter sp. CC4 (assembly GCF_048957775.1). Lineage (NCBI taxonomy): Bacteria > Bacillati > Actinomycetota > Actinomycetes > Micrococcales > Micrococcaceae > Pseudarthrobacter > Pseudarthrobacter sp. CC4. Next base: position 30,300 of record NZ_JARCCZ010000010.1, read on the forward strand.
TTTCCAGGCACCACCCCGAGGTCACGAAGCGCAAGAAGGACGCGCGGAAAGCCGTGGGCCGGGCGGTGCGTTAGCCGGCTGTCCAACACATCTTGTCCAGCAAATACTGTCCAGCAGATTTCCACCCCAGATCCAGATCCCGTCAACCCAAATTCACCACGAGGCCAGGCACCATGTGCATCGGCCAGCCGTGCTGCCAGTTCATGCTGTCCGCACCGTGACCATCAGGAGCTCTCCACGTGACCACGCCCGCCGACCAGCGTCCCCTGACCATACTGATTGCCGCGGACACGTATCCGCCCCATATCAACGGAGCAGCCCAGTTCGGCTACCGCCTGGCCAAGGGAATGACCGGCCGGGGACACGACGTGCACGTCCTGGCCTGCCGCGCGGACAACGGAAAGAGCTTCACCGAGTTCCGCCCGGAAGGAACGGTCCACAGGCTCCGTTCCCATGGGGTTCCCACACACGAATACTTCCGGATCTGCCTCCCCTGGGAAATCAAGAAGGAAATCAGCCTTCTTTTCGACCGCGTGCAGCCGGACGTGGTGCACATCCAGAGCCACTACATGATCGGCGAGCACGTCCTGTACGAGGCCGTGAAGCGCGGTGTGCGGATCGTTGCCACCAACCACTTCATGCCGGAAAACCTCAACCCGTTCCTGCCGTTTCCGCAGTGGTTCAAGGACATCATCGGCCGTATCTCGTGGAAGGACATGGGGAAGGTCATGGGTAAGGCGGACGTAGTCACCACGCCCACCCCGCTGGCGGCAAAGGCCATGCACCAGCACGCCTTCCTGCGCAAGGTGTTGCCGCTGTCCAACGGCATCGACTCCGCAGCCTACGAACTGCAGCCGGGGGAGCAGATCGATCCCCACCCGTACCCAACGGTGATGTTCGCCGGCCGGCTGGCCGAGGAGAAGCACGTGGACGTGCTGATCGAGGCCATCAGCAAGACCCCGCCGGAACTGAACGTGCACCTGGAGGTTGTTGGCGGCGGCGAGGTGCGCTCCGCCCTGGAGGAGCTCGTCGATCGGCTCGGGCTGCGGGACCGGGTAAAGTTCCTCGGGCTCGTCACCGACGAGGAGCTGCGGAAGGCCTATATCCAGGCGGACCTCTTCTGCATGCCGGGAACTGCCGAGCTGCAGTCGCTGGTGACGCTGGAGGCGATGTCTGCTTCCACCCCGGTGGTGTTGGCGGATGCCATGGCGCTGCCGCATCTGGTGCGTGACGGCGAGAACGGGTACCTCTTTACCCCCAACGACAGCGACGACCTCGCCAAGAAGATCACGCGGATCCTGGAGCTGCCGGCCGCTGAGCGCGCTGCCATGGGCCACGCCAGCCGGCAGATGGTGGAGCCGCACAGCATCCAGGGAACGCTGCAAACCTTTGAGGACCTTTACCGGGGCGCGGCGTTCGAGGACAAAGTGGTCTGAACGCTTTCCCGGGTTTGCTAGAGTGTTTTTGCCCTGCAGGTACGCCTCGGTTTGAGGCGGGCCGCCGCGGGGATTCGGGGCTATAGCTCAGCTGGTTAGAGCGCGGGACTCATAATCCTAAGGTCCTCGGTTCAAGTCCGAGTAGCCCTACATCTGCGGAAAACCGCGGCCGACGACCATCGTCGGCCGCGGTTTTCTTCCTTTAAGGCCACAATGTGCGGTATGTTACTCATCAGTAACTTACCGGGCTTCTTCCACGGAGCACGGGTCACCGCTGATCACTTGTGAGGTAACCATGTCAACAGCCGCTGCAGGCCTCAATGACCTTCCCTATGCTGACGGCGACTTCTTCGCCTTCGAGCAGCTGCTCAACGGAAAGGAACAGGACCGGCTGGCAGAGGTCAGGGAGTTCCTGGCGCGGGAGGTCAAGCCCATCGCCGTGGACTTCTGGAACCGTGGCGAATTCCCGATGGACCTCATCCCCAAGCTGGCCAACATCGACCTGGTCAGCCCGGTACGCCGGCAGGGCTATTCCAACCTCTTCGCGGGCCTGGTCCATGCAGAGGTGACCCGGGCCGACGCCTCCATCTCCACCTTCATGGGCGTCCACGACGGCCTGTTCACCGGCTCCATCGAAGCCCTTGCATCCCAGGAACAAAAGGACGCCTGGCTTCCTGACATTTACGCCCTGAAGAAGATCGGCGCCTTCGGGCTGACCGAACCGCTGGGCGGCAGCGACGTTGCCGGCGGAACCCGCACCACCGCCCGCCGGGAGGGCGGCAGCTGGATCCTCAACGGAGCAAAGCGCTGGATCGGCAACGCAACGTTCTCCGACTGGGTGGTCATCTACGCCAGGGATGTGGACGACAACCAGGTCAAGGGCTTTCTCGTGGACACCACGCTGGAGGGCTTCAGCGCCACCAAGATCGAGAACAAGATCGCACTGCGGACTGTACAAAACGCCGACATCACCCTGGACAACGTGCTGGTCCCGGACTTCTTCAAGCTGGCACACGCCAACAGCTTCCGCGATGTCAACAAGGTCCTGAAGGTCACCCGGCTGGGCGTCGCCTGGCAGGCCGTGGGCCAGCAGCTGGCCGCCTTCGATGTGGCCCGGCGCTACGCCGTTGAACGCCACCAGTTCGGCCGGCCGCTCGCATCCTTCCAGCTGGTCCAAAGCCAGCTGGTGCAGATCCTGGGCAATGCCGTCAGCTCCATGGGCATGATGGTCCGGCTCTCGCAGCTGGAGGACGCAGGTCAGGCGCGCGACGAGCAGTCCGCCCTCGCCAAGGCCTTCACCACGGCGAGGATGCGCGAGAGCGTGGCGATCGGCCGGAGCATCCTGGGCGGCAACGGCATTGTGACGGACTTCGAGATGGCCAAGATCTTCGCCGACGCTGAAGCCATTTACTCCTATGAAGGCACCCACGAGATCAACACCCTGGTCACCGGCCGCGCCATCACCGGCATCTCCGCGATCGTCTAGCCTTGCCGGCCTGCCGCGGCGCCCCCGGGCCGGGCATCAGGGCGGCGCTTCGAGCGGCAGGAGGATGGACGGCCGCAGATCCATGACGAACTGCAGCGGATTGACGTAGTCGTCCCCGCGCCGCACACCCCAGTGCAGGCAGGGCGCTGCCGGGCAATGCCCCGGAAGTACCGTGCCGACAGGCTGCCCGGCTGCAACCGCGCTGCCTGGCGCCAAGGTGCTAGCAACCGGCTCAAAGCTGCTCCGCAGCCCGTTGCCATGGTCGATGGTGATTACCGGGCGGTCCACCACCACTCCCACGAAGCTGACGGTGCCCGCGGCCGGCGACGTGACGTGTGCGCCGTCGGACGCTGCTCCCAGGTCCACGCCCCGGTGGCCGCTGAGCCAGGGCTTCGGGGGCGGGTCAAAATCCCGCAACACCAGGGGGCGGGGGCTGAGGGGCCATTGCCAGGAGGGTGTGGCCAGGCCGGCGGTGGGGTCCGAAGCCGCCTTCACCATGGCTGCCGGGGGTTCAACGTAGGCCGGCGCCGCGGCGAGTGGCTCCCCGGCCGGGGACAGCGAGGCGGGCACCAGGAGGAACGCCGCGAGCAGCAATGGTGGTCTCATGCCACCAGCGTGCGCCCGCCCTGAATCATGCGGCGAGTGGCGGGTGCGGCTATGTGGATAAGGCGCGGGCCGGCGCCGTTCCTGTCCTCGTCAGTGTCCTCTGGCCGAGGGTGCCTGTAGTACACTTGATGGAGCAGTTTGCTGCGCCCTCAACGCCTTCCGTCCAGCGGCTATCCAGTGGTTCTTCCAACGGTATATGTTCCTGTCCGTGCGGCGTCGGCACATCTCATTCAGGAGTGTGGGGGAGCGGCGGCTGACTACGCGCATCCAGCCCTCCATCAGCAACGCCCAGGCCAAGCTGGCGGAGGATCAGGCCTCTTGCGGTCGGGACTCCGGTCCCGATGGGAAGCCTGATGGATGCCAGGAGCACGGCCCGTCCGGGCCACGCTAATCAACCGTCAACTATTGGCAGGGTAAGAAGCCTCCGGGTTTTCTCATGAATGACCTGCCGGAAAATAAGGAGCGTCGGAATGCCCGTCGTAACCATGCGCCAGCTGCTTGACAGCGGCGTCCACTTTGGACACCAGACCCGCCGTTGGAACCCGAAGATGAAGCGCTTCATCTTCACCGAGCGCAACGGCATCTACATCATCGACCTTCAGCAGTCGCTGTCCTACATCGACCGCGCCTACGAGTTCGTGAAGGCCACCGTTGCCCACGGCGGCACCGTCCTCTTCGTCGGCACCAAGAAGCAGGCCCAGGAAGCGATTGCCGAGCAGGCAACCCGCGTTGGCCAGCCCTACGTCAACCAGCGCTGGCTCGGCGGCATGCTGACCAACTTCCAGACGGTCGCCAAGCGCATCCAGCGCATGAAGGAACTCGAAGAGATCGACTTCGACGACGTCGCCGGTTCCGCGTACACCAAGAAGGAGCTGCTGCTCCTGAAGCGCGAACTCACCAAGCTGGAGTCCAACCTCGGCGGTATCCGCAACCTGACCAAGGCACCGTCCGTGCTCTGGATCGTGGACACCAAGAAGGAACACCTCGCCGTCGACGAGGCCAAGAAGCTGAACATCCCGGTTGTTGCCATCCTGGACACCAACTGCGATCCGGATGAGGTCGACTTCCCGATCCCGGGCAACGACGACGCCATCCGCTCCGTCAACCTCCTCACCCGCGTTGTTGCAGACGCCGTTGCCGAAGGCCTCATCGCGCGCAACAGCCGTGGCACGGGCGCTACTGAAGCTCCGGAAGAGCCGCTGGCCGAGTGGGAGCGCGAGCTCCTCGAAGGCAGCAAGGCCGAAGCTGCAGCGCCGGCAGAAGAAGCTGCCGCACCCGCCGCCGCTGAAGCTGCCGCACCCGCCGCTGCTGAAGCTGCTGCTCCGGCGGAGGAAGCTGCGGCTCCTTCCGAAGAAGCCAAGTAACACAAGTAGATCCGGATTTTCCGGCGCCGTCCTGCGGCAGCCGGAGCTGCTGACAGGATGGCGGCCCGCCACGGGCTGCCGTCCTGTCGGTCCGTACACCACAACAAATTTCTAGACAGAGGGGTTCACATGGCGAACTACACTGCCGCGGACATCAAGGCCCTGCGCGAGCGCACCGGCGCCGGCATGATGGACGTCAAGAAGGCTCTTGACGAGGCCAACGGCGACGCCGAGAAGGCCATCGAGATCATCCGCATCAAGGGCCTGAAGGGCGCCACCAAGCGCGAAGGCCGCTCCACCGCTGAAGGCCTGGTGGCCGCAAAGGTCAGCAACGGCGTCGGCGTCATGATCGAGGTCAACTGCGAGACCGACTTCGTTGCCAAGGCTGACAAGTTCATCCAGCTGGCGGACAAGGTCCTGGCTGTTGCCGTCGAGTCCGGCGCTGCCGACCTCGAGACCCTGCTCGCCGCTGATGTTGACGGCAAGCCCCTCTCCGAGGTCGTCGTCGAAGAAGGCGCCGTCCTGGGCGAGAAGGTTGTTGTCCGCCGCATCTCCCGCATCGAGGGTGCAACGGTCGACGCTTACCTGCACAAGACCTCCAAGGACCTGCCGGCCCAGGTCGGCGTGCTGTTCGCTGTTGACGGTGAAGGCGAAGCTGCTGCCACCGCAGCCCACGATGTCGCAGTCCACATTGCTGCCATGGCCCCGAACTACCTGACCCGCGAGGACGTTCCGTCCGACCTGGTGGAGTCCGAGCGCCGCATCGCCGAAGAAACCGCCAAGGCCGAGGGCAAGCCCGAAGCCGCCCTCACCAAGATCGTGGAAGGCCGCGTTACCGGCTTCTATAAGGGTGAGGTCCTGGTTGACCAGGCATTCGCCAAGGACGCCAAGAAGTCCGTGGCACAGGTCCTCGCTGAGGCCGGTGTCAAGGGAACCGCGTTCACGCGTTTCCGCGTCGGCTCCTAGCCGAAACTGCAAGGGGGTGGCCACTTCGGTGGCCGCCCCTTTTGCATGCGCGGGGGAAGGCACCGTCCGGGACAGGCCCGCATGGGACCTTTGGCCGCGCAGCAGGATAACCTTTTTAGAGTTCACCAACGGGAAGGCATCATGGAAGCCGTCAACACTGTAATCCAGCCAGAGAAAAGTCGACGCCGGGTCCTCCTGAAGCTCTCCGGCGAGGTCTTTGGCGGCGGGAAGCTGGGCGTTGACCCGGAGACCGTCCGCGACGTCGCCAAGCAGATCGCCGCAGCCGTGCCCCAGGTGGAGGTGGCCATCGTCGTGGGCGGCGGCAACTTCTTCCGCGGCGCCGAACTTTCCCAGAGCGGCATGGACCGCTCCCGCGCCGACTACATGGGCATGCTCGGCACCGTGATGAACTGCCTTGCCCTCCAGGACTTCCTGGAACAGGCCGGCGTCGAAACCCGCGTCCAGAGCGCCATCACCATGGGCCAGGTCGCCGAGGCCTACATTCCCCGCCGCGCCATCCGCCACATGGAAAAGGGCCGCGTGGTCATTTTCGGTGCCGGCGCCGGGCTGCCGTACTTCTCCACCGACACCGTCGCGGCGCAGCGGGCCCTCGAGGTCCACGCCGACGTCGTCCTGATGGCCAAGAGCGGTGTGGACGCCGTCTACACCGCCGACCCCAAGAAGGACCCCACAGCAGAGCGGCTGGAAACCCTTAGCTACGACGATGCGCTCCGCCGGGACATCCGGGTCATGGACCAGACGGCCATGACCATGTGCAAGGACAACAACCTTTCCATGGTGGTCTTTGGGATGGAAGGCGAAGGCAACGTCACCCGCGCCATCCTCGGCGAAAAGCTGGGCACCCTGGTGACCGCCTAGCTGCGGCTAGGATGTTTTCAGGACAGTTCCGTCCGTGCCCTTAGGGGCACGGACGGACCAGCAACAGAGAACCACGTTGTGTGCAGCGACCCGGCCACCCGGCCTGCACCAGGACCTTCAGGAGAGACCGTGATCGAAGAAACCTTGCTCGAAGCCGAAGAGAAGATGGACAAGGCAGTAGAGGTAGCCAAGGAAGACTTCGCTTCCGTCCGCACCGGCCGCGCCAACCCGGGCCTGTACAACAAGGTGCTGGTGGAGTACTACGGCTCGCCCACGCCGCTGCAGCAGCTTGCCTCGTTCGCCATCCCGGACGCCCGCACCATCCTCATCACCCCCTTTGACAAGACGGCCCTGCGCGACATCGAGCGTGCCCTCAGCGATTCCGAGGTGGGCGCCAACCCCTCCAACGACGGCAACGTCATCCGGATCACCATCCCGGAGCTGACCAAGGAACGCCGCAAGGAATACGTCAAGATCGTCAAGACCAAGGGCGAGGACGCCAAGGTGTCCATCCGCAACATCCGCCGCAAGGCCAAGGAAACCCTGGACAGGCTGGTCAAGGACGGCGAGGCAGGGGAGGACGAGGGCACCCGCGCCGAGAGGGAGCTGGACAGCCTCACCAAAGCCCACGTGGACGGCATCGATGAGCTGCTCAAGCGCAAGGAAGCAGAGCTGCTCGAAGTCTGATGGGCCAGGCAGATCAGGCCCCGGCAGCCAGGGCGCGCATACGGGGGAAGCAGCCCAGGAGCAACCCGACGCCAAAGGCCGGACGTAACCTTCCGGCCGCCGTCGTGGTGGGTCTGGCCATGTTGTTTGCCGTGCTGGGTGGCCTGTTGCTGCTCCCGCTCGGCTTCGTTGCGGTAACCACCACCTTCGCTATCTTCGGCGTCTGGGAAATCTACCGCGCCTTGGAGGCAAACGGGACCAGGATGCCCATCGTGCCGGTCATGACCGGTACGGTGGCCATGCCTTTTGCCGCCTACCTCGGGGGCATAGAAAGCCTCCTGTTCGCCATGCTGCTGAGCTCTGTGGCGGTGCTGCTCTGGCGATCCGTCGAAAGCGCCGCCGGCTCGGCCAACAGCATCTTCGCGGGCGTCTTCACACTGGGCTGGGTGCCGTTCTTCATCAGCTTCGCCGTGCTGCCGCTGCACGCCGCCGGCGGTGCCACCCCGCTGGGGCTGTGGCCGGGCGGGACGATCCCCCAGGGCGCCTGGCAGGTGGCAGTGATGCTCCTGCTGGTGGTTTCCAACGACACCTTCGGCTACCTGGTGGGGGCGTCGCTGGGCAAGCACCCCATGGCACCCAAAATCAGCCCCAAGAAGTCCTGGGAAGGATTCGCCGGGTCCATCGGCGGGGCCATGCTCATCGGCATCCTTGCCTGCCTGTTTGTCCTCGACAAACCCTGGTGGGTGGGCATCGTCCTGGCGGTTGGCCTGGTTGCCGCTTCCACCGCCGGAGACCTCGCTGAATCGATGGTCAAGCGCGAACTGGGCATCAAGGACATGAGCAGCATCCTGCCCGGGCACGGGGGAGTCATGGACAGGCTGGACTCGATCGTCTTTGCGTCGCCGGCAGCGTTCATCCTCTACGGGCTGGTGGCCGGTGCCTGACACAAACACCGCCGGAACGGCAGATCACCCCCGGGCACAAATAAGCTGGTGCGGAAGTACTACGGCTGAAGAGCATTGAAGGAAGCAAAAGTGGCATTGGACATTCATCGGCAGATCCCTGCATCCTTTGAACGCGTGAAGCGCGGTGAGTATGGCTACAACGCCAAACAGGTGGACCAGTTCCTGCAGCGTGCCCGGGTGTCATTGGAGACTCCGGAATCAGCGGCCCAGCCCATCAACAGTTCAGACGTCCGGGCTGTCTCCTTCGATCCCGTCAAAGGCGGGTATTCGGCCGCGGTGGTGGATGCCGCGCTGGACCGGCTTGAGGACGCCTTCGCCCGCCGGGAGCGGGACGAGCTGATCGCAGCCCGCGGCGAAGAGGCCTGGCTGCGCGAGATCGGAAACCTTTCCGGCATCCTCCGCGGGCGGCTGCACCGCCCCGACGGCGACCGCTTCCGCCGCCCCGCCAAGAAGAAAGCGCGCAGCTACAACACGGCCGACGTCGACCGGCTGTGCCGCGAGCTGATTGCCTACCTTGAGCAGGACAAGCCCCTCAGCGTGGACAGTGTGCGCCGGGCCGTGTTCCGCCCGGCCGTGGGCAGGGACGGGTACGAGGAATCGCAGGTGGACGCGTTCCTGGACCGCGTCGTGGAGCTGATGGCTGCCATCGACTGAGCCGCCGGCCAGCCGCCGGCCTGCAGGGGAGCTCAGCGCTCGGTGGCGAGCGGGCGCTCCGGGGTGTGCAGCCGGGTCATCACCCTGGCCATGGTTCCCGGGATCCGCTGCACCGTTGCGCGGGACACGATGACCATCACGGCGAAGGCCGCGGGAACAGTCCACGCTGCCGGCTGGGCGAGCCAGCCGGGCGTGTTGGCTGCCCCGGCCAGGGCGCCGATGACCATTGCCCCGCCGCACAGGACTCCGCCGGTCAGCATGCCGGCGATGGCACCGGCGTCGGTAAGTCCCCGCCACCAGATCCCCAGCAGCAGCACTGGGCACACCGTTGAGGCGGTAAAGGCGAAGACCAGCCCCACGCTCCCTGCCAGGGCGGAGGAGTCGGTCATGAACGCAAAGCCCAGGGGAACAACGGCCGAAATGACGGCTGCGAGCCGGAAGCTGCCGACGCCTGCGCCCAGGACGTCCTGGCTGATGACGCCGGCCAGGGAAACCACCAGCCCCGAGGTGGTGGAAAGGAAGGCCGCGAAGGCACCCGCCACCACCAGCGCGGACAGCAGGTCGCCCGCCGTCCCGCCCACGAGTTCTCCCGGCAGCAGCAGCACCATGGCGTCCGCCTGGCCGGCGCGCGCCAGGCCGGGAGCGAACATCCGCCCCACGAGCCCGTAGGCGGTGGGAAACAGGTAGAACACGGACAGCAGGCCCAGGACGATCAGCGTGGTGCGGCGGGCGGACTGGCCGTCGGGGTTGGTGTAGAAGCGCACCAGCACATGCGGCAGGCCCAGGGTTCCAAAGAGCAGGGCCACCAGCAAGGACACGTTCTGGTACAGCCCGGCAGGAGCCACGCCGGTGGGATTGACCGCAGGCGCAGCCAGGGCAGGCGCCCCGGTGTCCGCGAGCACGAAGATGATGAACAGGATGGGAACGGCCAGCGCGGTGAGCTTCAGCCAGTACTGGAACGCCTGGACGAACGTAATGGAGCGCATGCCGCCTGCCACCACGGTGAGGCATACCACGATCACCACCGCAACGGACCCCACCCAGGACGGCAGCCCGGTGGTGATGCGGATGGTGAGGGCGGCGCCGTGGAGCTGGGGCACGATGTACAGCCAGCCCACCAGCACCACCACCAGGCTGGTGACTTGCCGCACCGGCCGGGAGTCAAGCCTGGCCTCGGTAAAGTCGGGGATGGTGTAGGCGCCGGACCGCCTCAGCGGCGCCGCCACGAAGAGCAGCAGCATCAGGTACCCGGCCGTGTACCCGACAGGGAACCACAGCGCGTCCGTTCCGGACAGCAGGATGAGCCCGGCGACACCCAGGAAGCTGGCAGCGGACAGATATTCGCCGCCGATCGCGGACGCGTTCCACCATGGCCGGACCGTGCGGGAGGCGACGTAGAAATCACCCGTGGTCCGCGATATGCGCAGGCCGTAGAAGCCGATGACGGCGGTGGCCAGGGAGACACCCACCAGGGCAGCTATTGCGATGCCGGGGTTCACGGTTCCCTCACTGGTCCTCGGCCAGGTCCCGGTACCGTGCCTCGTTGCGGGCCGCCGTCCGGATGTACAGCCAGGCGCTGAGCCCGATCACCGGGTAGATCCCGGCCCCCAGCAGGAGCCAGGCGAACGGAATGCCGGCCACCGGGGTTTCGGCCAGCCCGGGGACGGCCGTGAGCAGCAGGGGGAAGGCGGCAAGGATCACCAGGAAGCCTCCGGCCACCACCAGGGCCAGCCGCAGCTGGGACCGGATCAGGGACCTGACGAAAACTTGTCCGACTTCGGAGTCCTGGGCGGCTTCCCGCGTCTCCTTGGCCGGCCGCACCGCAGTCCGCGGCGCCGTTACGCGCACCCTGGTCATGTATTGGGCCTGATCCGGGTGGCCTCGAGCTTCTCCCGTACCGTGGGCAGGTGGCGCCTGCTGATCGGCAGGCCCGCGCCCGCCACCGTGACGCTGGGACCGTCGGCCGCGAGCTTCATCGAGGTCACGTGCTTCAGGGCCACCAGGTAGGAGCGGTGCGTCCGGATGAATCCGGCGTCCGCCCACTGCTGCTCAAGGTCGGCCAGCGGAACCCTGATCAGGTAGCTGGCCTCGGCGGTGTGGAGGCGCGCATAGTCGCCCTGCGCCTGGACGTAGGTGACGTCGTCGCGCCTGATCATCCGCGTGGTCCCGCCCTGGTCAACCGTGATCATCTCAGGGGCGGCGCCGCCGTCGCGCAGTTCACTGATGCGCCCCACGCAGCGGGCCAGGCGCTCGGCCCGCACCGGCTTGAGCAGGTAATCCACCGCAGCGAGTTCAAAAGCGTCGAGCGCGTGGTCCTCGTCCGCCGTCACGAACACGACGGCGGGCGGACGGCTGCTCCCTGCGATGGCGCGGGCAATATCCAGCCCGGACATCGCAGGCATATGGATGTCCAGGAAGACGGCGTCGACTGAGGCGGAGGAGAGGGCGTGGAGGGCTTCGCTGCCGGAGGTGGCCCGGAGGACCGTTCCAACGCGTTCGTCTCTGCCCAGCAGGAACGCCAGTTCCTCAACGGCGGGCAGCTCATCATCAACGACGAGGACGTTAATCATGCTCCTAGGGTAGCTTTCCGGAGCCTGCGGCTGGCGCCGGAGGTGGCCGGCACGGGCCGGGGCCGGTCACGCATCGTGGCCCGGCTGCGACTTGGGTACCCGCATGGTGATCAGGGTTCCTTCTCCGGGGGCGGTCTCGATCACCAGCCCGTGGTCGTTGCCGTAGACCTGGCGGAGGCGGGCATCGACGTTCCGCAGGCCCACATGCTCGCCGTCGGTGTGGCCGGCCAGCATGGACTGGAGCTGGGCAGGGTCCATGCCCACGCCGTCGTCCTCAATGGTCACCTCGGCGAAGGCACCGGCGTCGTTGGCCGTGATGCTGATGTGCCCGGGCCCCTCCTTGGCTTCGAGCCCGTGCCGGACGGCGTTCTCAACCAGCGGCTGCAGGCTCAGGAACGGGATGACGGTGCTGAGTACCTCCGGCGCCACGCGAAGGCTCACCTGGACGCGCTCGCCGAACCGCGCCCGTTCCAGGAGCAGGTACCGGTCGATGCAGCGCAGCTCCTCGGCGAGCGTGGTGAAATCCCCGTGCCGCCGGAAGGAATAGCGGGTGAAGTCGGCGAACTCCACCACGAGCTCCCGGGCCCGGGCGGGATCCGTATTGATGAAGGACGCGATGGCGTTGAGCGAGTTGTAGATGAAGTGGGGGCTGATCTGGGCCCGCAGCGCCCGCACTTCGGCCTCCATCAGCTGGGTGCGTGAGGCGTCCAGCTCCGCGAGCTCCACCTGTACCGCCACCCAGTCCGCCACTTCGCTGGTGGCCCGGACAAGTCCCGCGCCGGCGGTCGGGGCGAACGCTGCGACGGCGCCCACCACCCGGGAGCCGGCCCGCACCGGCGCGATCACGGCAGCGAGCGGGCCCCCGGTGGTGTCCGTGGCGGGGCCGGCGTCCCCGGCCGGGAGCACGGCCGTCCGGCCGCTCGCCAGGACACCGGCGGCAAGGTCCATCAGCCGCGGTTTGAGGTCTTCACCGGCACCGTCCCATGCCAGCACGCCGGAGGTGTCCATGATCGCCAGTGCGTCGCAACCCAGCAGGGCACGCAGCTGGCGGCTGGCCTTGGCTGCGCCCGCGGGGTTGAGCCCGCGGCGGAGGTGCTGGCCCGCCTGGGAGGCGGCGTGCAGCGTGTGGTAGGTGGCGCGCTCGGCGTCGGTGCCCAGGTCCCGGAAGGACCGGAGCACCTTGAGTCCCACGCCGACGACGACGGCGATGGCCATGGCGATGACGGCCACGGCTGCGGCAGTCAGGAGGGGGGAGTCCGGCATGGTGCCCAGCGTAGCCGCGGGTGCCGTTTGTCGCAGCATCCCAACCGTTGAGCGACCGCCTGCGGGCTAAGTCTGGATTGTGGCACCCCGCACGCAGCAGAGTGATTGCAGTCACATTTGCGGTGCCCCGTTTCCGGGGCCTGCCGTTGGGTGTGTCCAGGCAAGTCTCAACGAGGAGGAACGATGGGTAACGATGCCCACACTCCGGACGCAGCGGCGTCCGTGGACTTCGAGCAGGTCCAGTCGACGGAGCAGTTCAAGGAACTGCGCAAGCGTCACCGCAGCTTTGTCTTTCCCATGGCAGTCGCATTCCTGCTGTGGTACTTCGCATACGTCCTGCTCGCCGACTACGCCGTGGACTTCATGTCCACGAAGGTCTGGGGCAACATCAACGTGGGCCTGATCCTCGGCCTGCTCCAGTTCGTGTCAACGTTCGCCATCACCGGCTGGTACGTCAGCTACTCCAACCGGCGGCTGGACCCCATCGCGAAGGAGATCCGGGACGAGATCGAGGGTCACGAATTCGACAAGCACGGGAACCGAGTGAGCGGAGTTAACAAATGATCGGCATCGCCACCGCGGTGGACGTGGCCGCCCTCAAGGACACCACGCTGCTGAACATGGGGATTTTCGGGCTGTTCGTGGCCGTCACCATGGTGATCGTCTTCCGCGCCAGCCGGAACAACAAGACGGCCGCCGACTACTACGCCGCCGGCCGGTCCTTCACCGGCTCGCAGAACGGCACCGCCATCGCGGGCGACTACCTCTCCGCGGCCTCGTTCCTGGGCATCACCGGCGCCATCGCCATCAACGGCTATGACGGCTTCATGTACTCCATCGGCTTCCTGGTGGCCTGGCTCGTGGCGCTCCTGCTCGTGGCCGAGCTCCTGCGCAACACCGGCAAGTTCACCATGGCCGATGTGCTGTCCTTCCGGCTGAAGCAGCGGCCCGTCCGCATCGCCGCCGCCATCTCCACCCTCGCCGTCTGCTTCTTCTACCTCCTGGCCCAGATGGCAGGCGCAGGCAGCCTGATCTCCCTGCTCCTTGGCATCAGCGACTGGGGCGGACAGGCGCTGGTGATCATTGTCGTCGGCGCCCTGATGATCATGTACGTCCTGATCGGCGGCATGAAGGGCACCACCTGGGTGCAGATCATCAAGGCCATCCTGCTCATTGCCGGCGCCGCCGTGATGACCCTGTGGGTGCTGGCAATCTACGGCTTCAACCTCTCCAGCCTCCTGGGCGCCGCAGTGGAGACAGCCAATAACCCGGCCGTCCTCAACCCCGGCCTGCAGTACGGCAAGACCGAGACCTCCAAGCTGGACTTCATGTCACTCGGCCTCGCCCTGGTGCTGGGCACTGCAGCCCTGCCGCACGTGCTCATGCGCTTCTACACGGTCCCCACGGCCAAGGAAGCCCGCAAGTCCGTGGTCTGGTCCATCTGGCTGATCGGCCTCTTCTACCTCTTCACCCTGGTGCTGGGCTACGGTGCAGCTGCCCTGGTGGGTGCCGATACCATCAAGACCGCACCGGGCGGCGTGAACTCGGCTGCCCCGCTCCTGGCCTTCTATCTCGGCGGACCGCTGCTGCTGGGCTTCATCTCGGCCGTGGCGTTCGCCACCATCCTCGCCGTCGTGGCCGGCCTGACCATCACGGCTGCGGCTTCCTTTGCCCATGACATCTACGCCAGCGTCATCTCCAAGGGCAAGGCCGACGCCGACACTGAGGTGAAGGTGGCCCGGCGCACCGTCGTGGTCATCGGCGTCCTTGCCATCCTGGGCGGCATCCTCGCCAACGGACAGAACGTGGCGTTCCTCGTGGCGCTCGCGTTCGCCGTCGCCGCCTCCGCCAACCTGCCCACGATCATCTACTCCCTGTTCTGGCGCAGGTTCACCACCCAGGGTGCGGTCTGGAGCATGTACGGCGGCCTGGGCTCCGCGATCGTCCTGATCATCTTCTCGCCGGTGGTCTCCGGTGCGGCCACCTCGATGATCAAGGACGCCAGCTTCGCGCTCTTCCCGCTGAGCAACCCCGGCATCGTCTCCATCCCGCTCGCGTTCTTCCTGGGCTGGCTGGGTACCGTCCTGGACAAGAACCGGGAGGACACCGCCAAGCAGGCCGAAATGGAAGTCCGCTCCCTCACAGGGGTGGGGGCCGAAAAGGCCACCAGCCACTGACCTGCGCCAGCCGCCGGCCTTCATCAACCGCCGGCCTAGGGCACAAGCAGCGAAGAGCCTCCGTACCGGGAACATTCATTCCCGGTACGGAGGCTCCTCCGTTCCTGCCGGAGCCGCTAGCCTGCGGGCCTGAGTTTGATGTTGGTCATCTTGAGCTCGTCGGCTCCTTCAAAGCGGTAGGTGAGGTCCACCTCTTTGCCCTCGCAGGTGATGAGTCCGACGATGTCTGCCGACTTGGTCCCGTTCTCGGTGCCGACCTTAAGGTCGTTGTACGCCGGCTTGCAGGACTCATCCATCTCCAGGCTTTTGATGCCGGAAATGAACGCCTCCTTGGACAGCTGCTCCTTCAATGCCGGGTCGAGGTACTCGTCGTAGGCTTTGGAGCTGTCCCCGGCGATCACCAGCTTTGTGAAGCCGTCCGCCAGGCCGCGAGCCTGGTTGGTGGCGCTGCCCGCTATGTTGACCAGGAGGATGATCCCAAGGACCACCAGCAGCAGGACGCCGCCGGCGCCGGCCAAAATGATCCACAGTTTCCGCCGGTTCCTGGGCGGCGGCTGTCCCGGGAGCCCGAAGGGTGCGGCGTCCGGGTCCTGCCCGAAGTGCGGCTGCTGCGGCAGTTGCCGGGACCCAAGGCCGGCACCGCCCGGCTGGTACGGTTCCTGAGGAGTGCTCAAAATGGAGCCTTTCGGGAAAAGTGGTGCTGCGCACCGCTCGGTGGCGGGGATCCTGTGCCGGCCCCGCCAATTAACTGGCACCAGCCTATAGTGCGGGCCGCCGGCGTCGTACTCCAGCCCGCCTCCCGCCGTCGTACTTCCCGTTGATTCGGGACAGCCTGCTAGCCGCGTTCTGAACCACGGTCAAGCAGGGGCTGCACGCGGAAGGGAATGAGTTCGCCCATGGCCAGGGCCGTGTCAGTCCTGTCCACGCCTGCGCACGCCAGGATCTTCCCGTTGATCCGGAACAGGTCCTCGGCGTCCAGTGCAACCACCCGGAGCAGCAGGTCCGCCGACCCCGTCAGGCCATAGCCCTCAAGGATCTCGGGGATGGCTGCAAGTTCCTTCGCCAACTGGGCGAGCCGCTGCTGCTGGACATGGACGGAGATGAAAGCCATCAGCGGGTAGCCCAGGGCGGCCGGGTTTATCCGCCGCTCGAAGGACAGGAAGACGTGCCTTTTTTCCAGCTGCGCCATGCGCGCCTGCACGGTATTGCGGGACAGGCCAAGCTTCTGGGCCAGGGCCACCACCGTCTTCCGGGGATCCTGGGCCAAGGCCGAGAGCAGGCGGGTGTCGGTGCCATCCAGGGCTTGCATAATGCGCAACGTTAGCACGGTCCCGCGCCGCCCCGCAGAGCATTTTGCTCAATGATCGCGCCGGTGGTTGTACCTCCTGAGCATTGTGAGTAGGGTCACAATATCCGGGGCAAAGACGCCCGGGCGGCCGGCGGCGAGCGGGACCACAAGTCCCAAAACCGCAGGTCAACCACGTGAGAAGATTGCGGGCTATCGTGTCTACAGACCAAACGGGCCAGGGCGGTTCCACCGCCTCCACCAGCGCCCGGTACCCCCATGGACAGGGACGTGACCTGGTCCAGTTGGTCACCCCTTCCGGCGAGCGGGTCAGCCATCCGGAGTTCGACTACTGGGTCAGGGACATCACTGACGAGCAATTGTGTTCCCTTTATGAGGACATGACCGTCATCCGGCGCATCGACGTCGAGGCAACGGCCCTGCAGAGGCAGGGTGAGCTAGGGTTGTGGCCGCCGCTGCTGGGACAGGAGGCGGCGCAGATCGGTTCGGGCCGCGCGCTGCGCAGCGACGACTTCGTCTTCTCCAGCTACCGGGAGAACGGGGTGGCTTACTGCCGCGGAGTGGACCTGACGGACCTCGTGCGGGTGTGGCGCGGCAACGCGTCCTCGGGCTGGGATCCCTACACGGTCAACATGGCCACCCCACAGATCATCATCGGCGCCCAGACCCTGCATGCCACCGGCTACGCCATGGGCATCCAGAACGATGGCGCAGATTCCGTGGCCGTGACCTATTTCGGCGACGGCGCCACCAGCGAAGGCGACGTCAACGAGGCAATGGTGTTTGCCGCAAGCTTCCAGGTGCCCGTGGTGTTCTTCTGCACCAACAACCACTGGGCAATCTCCGAGCCTGTCCGGCTCCAGTCCCACATCCAGCTCGCGGACAGGGCTGCCGGGTTCGGCATCCCCAGCCTGCGCGTGGACGGCAACGACGTCCTGGCGGTCATGGCGGCAACCCGGGTGGCCCTGGACCGGGCACGGCGCGGCGGCGGCCCAACCTTCATCGAGGCGGTCAGCTACCGGATGGGCCCGCACACCACGGCGGATGACCCCACGCGCTACCGCGACGCCAACGAACTCGAGGACTGGGCTGCCAAGGACCCGATCAGCCGGATTGCCGCCCTCTTGGACCGGAAGGGCCTGCTCACCGAAGAACTGCAGCAGCAGGTGAAGGACAAGGCCGACGCCGTGGCGCACGAGATGCGCACGGGGTGCACCACCATGCCGGACCCGGAGCCCCTGGACGTCTTCAAGCACGTCTACAGCACACCCAATTCCTGGCTGGACCGGCAGCAGGACCACTATGCCCGCTACCTGGCCTCCTTCGGTGATCCCGCAGGGGCCGTCTCAGAAGAAGGTGCACGCTGATGACCCAGATGACCTTTGCCCGTGCCATCAATGCCGGCCTGCGGAAGTCCCTCGAAAACGACCCCAAAGTGGTTCTCCTGGGCGAGGACATCGGCACCCTCGGCGGCGTGTTCCGGGTTACCGACGGGCTGCAGAAGGACTTCGGGACGCACCGGGTGGTTGACACGCCACTGGCTGAATCGGCCATTGTGGGCACCGCCGTCGGCCTGGCCTACCGCGGCTACCGCCCGGTGGTGGAAATCCAGTTCGACGGTTTCGTCTACCCCGCATTCGACCAGATCGTCAGCCAGGTTGCCAAGATCCACTACCGCACCCGCGGGGCCGTGAAGATGCCCATCACCATCAGGATTCCGTTCGGCGGGGGCATCGGCTCACCCGAGCACCACTCCGAATCTCCGGAGGCCTACTTCACCCACACGTCAGGCCTCCGCGTGGTGACCGTTGCCAATCCCCAGGACGCCTACACCGTGATCCAGCAGGCGATCTCCTGCGACGACCCCGTGCTCTACTTTGAACCCAAGCGCCGCTACCACGACAAAGGCGAGGTTGACGAGGCCCTGGACCCTGCCGCCGCGGAGCCCATGGGCCGGGCACGCGTCCTGGCCACTGGCACCGACGTCACGCTGGTGGCCTACGGCCCGCTGGTCAAGACCGCCCTCGATGCAGCCTCCGCGGCCGCCGACGAAGGGATTTCAATCGAGGTCATCGACCTTCGCTCGCTGGCGCCGGTGGACTATGACACGGTTGTTGCCTCCGTGCGCCGGACCGGGCACCTGGTCGTTACCCACGAGGCCGGGCAGTCGGGCGGCCTGGGCGCAGAAGTGGCAGCGAGCATTACCGAGCGGTGCTTCTACTACCTGGAAGCCCCGCCGGTCCGCGTCACCGGGTTCGACATCCCCTACCCCTACTCCAAACTTGAAATGCACCATTTGCCAGGCCTGGACCGAATCCTCGACGGCGTGGACCGTGCCCTTGGCCGGCCGAACTCCCTCAGCGGGCTGGAAGGATGAGCGCCACCATGATCAAGGAATTCCGGCTGCCGGACCTGGGCGAGGGACTCACCGAATCGGAGATCCTCAGCTGGAAAGTGGGAGTGGGCGATACCGTCAGCCTGAACCAGGTGATTGCGGAAGTTGAAACGGCCAAGGCAGTGGTGGAGCTCCCGTCCCCGTTTGCCGGGGTCGTCAAGGAACTGCACGAACAGCCGGGCACCGTCGTGGAGGTGGGCAAGCCTATCGTCTCCTTCGAGGTGGCGGACGACGCCGGGCAGGCACCTTCGGGCGGAGCGCGGGAGGCCGCGCCTGAAGCGCCGAAGCGGGAACCGAACCTGGTGGGCTACGGCGCCGTCCCCGAAAGCACCGGCCGGCCCGCGCGGCGGCCGCGGAACTTCCCGGTGGCAGGGAATGTGGCAACCCGTGTCCAAACCAAACCTGTTGAACCCAAACCTGTCGAAACAAGCCATGTCCAAAGCGAACCTGCGGCCGAGCGCCCCCGGTCCACGCCGCCGGTCCGGAAGCTGGCGAAAGACCTCGGGGTGGACCTGGCATCGGTGGCCGGCACCGGTCCGCAGGGGCTGATTACCCGCGAGGACGTGCACCACTTTGTGGAGGGCACGTCCACCGGTGTTGGTGCAGGCGCTGTCACGGGCCAGGAGGCTGCCACTCCGACCGCAGGGCAGGCGTATCCGGGTGGACGGGAATCCCGGACCCCCATCAAGGGCGTCCGGAAGCTCACGGCCGCCGCCATGGTGCAGAGTGCTTTCACTGCACCGCATGCCACGGAATTCCTGACCATCGACGTCACTCCCGCCATGGAGCTGCTGGCCAGGCTCCGGGACGGCAGGGAATTCGCGGGATACAAGCTGACCCCGCTGACCCTGGCGGCGAAGGCACTGCTGATTGCGCTCCGGCGGAATCCGTCGCTCAACTCTCACTGGGATGAGGAAAACCAGGAGATCGTCACTTTCAACTACGTCAACCTCGGCATAGCGGCCGCCACGCCGAGGGGCCTCACGGTGCCCAACATCAAGGACGCGGACTCACTCTCCCTGGCCCGGCTGGCAGAAGCACTGACAGCGCTCGCAGAAACCGCCCGGGCCGGCAAGACCTCGCCGGCGGACCTGTCCGGAGGCACCATCTCCATCACCAATATCGGCGTCTTCGGTATAGACGCCGGCACCCCGATCCTGAACCCGGGGGAAGCGGCGATCCTGGCACTTGGAGCCGTGCGGAAGATGCCCTGGGAGCATCGCGGGGAAGTTGCACTGCGCCAGGTGATGTCCCTGAGCCTGTCCTTCGACCACCGGCTGGTGGATGGTGAGCAGGGTTCGCGTTTCCTCGCCGATGTGGGTGCCATCCTGGCCGACCCCGGCATGGTCCTCACGATGGTCTAGGTCACGGACGGCCCTGGCCCGCTTGAGCGTTGCTGCCCGGCACCGCTTATGCGGTCCGGGGCCGTTCGTGGGACGTGGCGTCCACCAGCAGCGCAGCCAGCGCCATGCTCTCGAGCAGCGGACGGGCGGTTCCGGCGGCCACCTTCCGGCCGTGGCTGCGGACCGAGTGCGGGGTGGAGTTGATCAGGCCAAACGTGGCATGGGCCCTCATCCGGAGCTCTGAACCCTCCGTCGCGGGATGGAGCCTGGCGAGGACGTCCACCCAGACCTCCACGTAGCTGCGCTGGAGGATCCGCACCGCCTCCTGGTCCTGTTCGGACAGGCTGCTGAAGTCCCTGTCCTGGACGCGGATGACGTCCGGCTTGCCGAGGGCAAAATCCACCTGGAACTCCACCAGTCCCCGCAGGGCGGCCAGGGGATCGGCATTGTCCGCCACCACCCGGCGCCCGCCGTCGAGCAGTTCCTGGCTGACAGTGACCAGCAGGTCGGCCAGTACCGCCTGCTTGCCCGGAAAGTGGCGGTACACGGCCGGGCCACTGACGCCGGCGGCAGCACCGAGGTCCTCCAGGGACACCCGGTTGAAGCCGTGCAGGGCAAAGAGTGACGCGGCAGCGGACAGCAGCGCCTGGCGGCGGTTCTCCTTCGCCCTGCTCCGCTGCGTTGTACTGCTCCGCTGCGTTGTACTGCCGCGCTGGGTGGTGGCGCTGCGCTGCTGGGTGTTGCCGGGCAGCGCAGTATTGCTGCGCTGGGTTGTACTGCTGCGCTCGCCGGCCGGCGCCGCGTCGGTGCTTCGCACGATTCCTCCTCGGACCCGGAGAGTCTAGCAAGGCAGTCCCTGTGTTGGACATCACAGTTAATCGAGACTAACCTGAATTTCAGTTACTCAGTACTAACCGAGTTGGCTTTTCGCCGGCCGGTCCAAAGATGAACAGGATGCGTCAATGGAGACCCTTGCCACCCGGCTCGATCCTTCCGGCGGGGCCTTCGCGGCAAACCGCGAAGCACAGCTGGAGCTGGCGGAGGACCTGCGGAAAAGGCTGGCGGACGCTGCGCTGGGCGGGCCGGAGAAGTCCCGGCAGCGCCACGTGGCCCGGGGGAAGCTGCTGCCGCGCGAGCGGATCGACCAGCTGCTGGATGAGGGCAGCCCGTTCCTTGAGATTGCCCCGCTGGCCGCCAACGGAATGTACAACGACGAGGCCCCCGGCGCCGGCGTCATCGCCGGCATCGGGCTGGTCCACGGCCGCCACGTGCTGGTGATTTCGAACGACGCAACGGTCAAGGGCGGAACGTACTATCCGCTGACCGTCAAGAAGCACCTGAGGGCCCAGGAGATCGCCCTCGAAAACCGGCTGCCCTGTATCTACCTGGTGGATTCCGGCGGAGCGTTCCTGCCGAAGCAGGACGAGGTCTTTCCGGACAAGGAGCACTTCGGCCGCATCTTCTACAACCAGGCGAGGCTGTCCGCGGCCAAGGTTCCCCAGATCGCCTCGGTCATGGGCTCCTGCACCGCCGGCGGCGCCTACGTGCCGGCCATGAGCGATGAAACGGTGATCGTCCGGAACCAGGGCACCATCTTCCTTGGCGGGCCGCCGCTCGTGAAGGCCGCGATCGGCGAGATCGTCACTCCGGAGGAGCTTGGCGGCGGAGAGGTCCACTCAAGGATCTCGGGCGTGACTGACCACCTGGCCGAAAACGACGAACACGCGCTGCAGATCATCCGGGACATTGTGTCCACCCTCCCGCCGCCGGCCCCGCCCGCCTGGGAGGTGGAGGCCGCCGTCGAACCATCAGCAGACCCTGACGGGCTGTACGGTGCCGTGCCGACGGACGTCAACGCCCCGTACGACGTCCACGAGGTGATTGCCCGGCTGGTGGACGGCAGCCGGTTCCATGAATTCAAGAGGGAATACGGCACCACCCTGGTGACCGGCTTCGCCCGGCTGCACGGGCACCCGGTGGGCATCGTGGCGAACAACGGCGTGCTCTTCAGCGAATCGTCCCTCAAGGGCGCACACTTCATCGAGCTCTGCGACCAGCGCGGCATCCCGCTCGTTTTCCTGCAGAACATCTCCGGCTTCATGGTGGGCAAGGACTCTGAACAGGGCGGCATCGCCAAGAACGGGGCCAAGATGGTGACGGCCGTGGCTACTGCCCGGGTGCCTAAACTGACGGTGGTCATCGGCGGTTCCTTCGGCGCCGGCAACTACTCCATGTGCGGCCGCGCCTATTCGCCGCGGTTCCTGTGGATGTGGCCGGCAGCCCGGATCTCGGTGATGGGCGGCAACCAGGCCTCAAGCGTGCTGGCCACCGTAAAGCGTGACCAGTACGAGGCTGCGGGCCAGGAGTGGTCCGCCGAGGACGAGGAGGCCTTCAAGGCGCCCATCCGCCAGCAGTACGAGGACCAGGGCAGCCCGTATTACTCCACCGCCCGCCTCTGGGACGACGGCGTGATTGATCCAGCCGACACCCGCACCGTGCTGGGCCTGGCATTGGACGTCGTGTCCCGCACGCCGCTGCCGGAAACCTCCTTCGGCCTCTTCAGGATGTGAGCCAGCATATGACCACCCCTTCCTTCACCGGCACCGCCACGGCAAGCAGGCCCTTGTTCAGCACTGTCCTGGTGGCCAACCGTGGCGAGATCGCCTGCCGCGTGATCCGCACCCTCCGGGCCATGGGCATCCGGTCAGTTGCCGTTTACAGCGATGCCGACGCCGGCGCGCGCCATGTGCGCGAGGCTGACACGGCCGTTCGGATCGGCCCCGCCGCGGCCACGGAGAGCTACCTGAAGATCGAGGCCATCATCGATGCGTGCCGCAAGGCCGGGGCGGAAGCCGTGCATCCGGGCTACGGCTTCCTGAGTGAGAACGCCGACTTCGCCCGCGCCCTGGACCGGGCCGGCATCACCTTCATCGGCCCCGGCATTGATGCGCTGAGAATGATGGGGGACAAGATCCGCTCCAAGAACCACGTGGCCGGTTACGGCGTCCCCGTGGTTCCCGGAGTAGCGGAGCCCGGCATGACGGATGAGCAGCTGGTGCAGGCGGCCGGCGGCGTCGGGTTTCCGCTGCTGATCAAGCCTTCCGCAGGCGGGGGCGGCAAGGGCATGCACGTGGTGGAACGCCCGGCAGACCTCCCCGCGACGCTGGCCACCGCCCGGCGGGTGGCTGCCGGCGCCTTCGGCGACGACACCCTTTTCCTGGAACGGCTGGTATCCACCCCGCGGCACATCGAGGTGCAGGTGCTCGCGGACAACCACGGCAACGTCATCCACCTGGGCGAGCGCGAATGCTCGCTGCAGCGGCGCCACCAGAAGGTCATCGAGGAGGCGCCCTCACCCTTGCTCGAAGCGCACCCGGAGGGCGCCGCCCTTCGCGCCCGCATCGGCGAGGCAGCTTGCAATGCCGCCCGCAGCGTTAACTACAGCGGTGCCGGGACCGTCGAATTCCTCGTCTCGGACGACGCGCCGGACCAGTTCTACTTCATGGAGATGAACACCAGGCTGCAGGTGGAGCATCCCGTCACCGAAATGGTCACCGGCATCGACCTCGTCGAATGGCAGGTGCGGATCGCCGCCGGCAGGGCACTCACCATCCGGCAGGCCGACGTCGAACTTAACGGGCACGCGGTGGAAGCACGCGTCTACGCGGAGGTTCCCGAGAAAAACTTCCTGCCCTCCACCGGGACCGTGCTCCTCCTGGATGAACTGCCCGGGCAGGCGGCCGGCAGGGTGCGGGTGGATTCGTCCCTGGCGGAAGGACTGGAGGTATCGTCCAGCTACGACCCCATGATCTCCAAGGTGATCGCGTGGGGGGAGGACCGTTCAGCTGCCCTGGACACCCTGGACGCGGCGCTCGCGGGGTATACGGCGCTTGGGCTGGACACCAACGTCGAATACCTGAGGCTGCTGATCAACGATGCCGATGTCCGCGCGGGACACCTGGACACGGGGCTGATTGAACGCAAACTGCCGCACCTCGCCTTCCGCCGCGTTGGCGAGGCCGAACTGGCGGCGGCGGCGCTCTTCACCATCCAGGCGGAGGAACAGGACAGCACCCCCCTGCCGCCGGGCCCCTGGCAGGCCCGCAACGGGTGGCGCCTAGGCACACCGGCGCCGCGCCGCGTCAGCCTGGGAACGTCCGACGGCGGCGTGGCCACCGTGCGTATCAGCGGCAGGAACGCGGCCGGCCCGGTCGGGGACGGGGCTGTCCCCGAAGGCACTGCACTGGTGGCCGTGGACGGCGGGCCGCACCGTCCGGCACGGCTGGAAATGATTTCCCGCCGACGCGTTGCGCTGACGTTCAACGGGCGCACCACCACGTACGCCGTCGTGCCGGGACCTTCAGCGCTCTTCCTTGGCAGCGAGGGCTGGTCCTGCCGGCTGGAAGTCCTGACGCGTGAGTCGCGGCTGGAGCGGGTACTTGCAGCGATTCAGCGGGAGGTGGGTGCTGCCGACCCTGCGGTGCGCTCACCCATGCCGGGAACCGTGGTGTCCGTTCCGGTCACCGACGGTGCGGACGTCACGGCCGGGCAGGTGCTGGTTTCGGTGGAGGCGATGAAGATGGAGCACCAGCTGCTGGCTCCGCTCGACGGGACAGTGCACCTCAGCGTCCGGCCCGGGGACCTGGTGAAGGCGGACCAGGTCCTGGCGACCGTCCACCCCCGCACCGCAGATACAGACACAGATACAGCCACAGATACAGACGTACTTAATGGCGAAGGAGCCTAGACATGGCAGGTTTTGAACTCAGCGAGGAATACCAGGACCTCAGCGACACCGTCCGGGACTTCGCGGACACCGTGGTGGCACCCGTTTCCGCGAAGCACGACGAGGAGCACAGCTTCCCCTACGAAGTGGTGAAGCAGATGGGCGAGATGGGGCTGTTCGGCCTGCCTTTCCCCGAGGAGTTCGGCGGAATGGGCGGCGACTACTTCGCCCTTGCCCTGGCCCTGGAACAGTTGGGCCGGGTGGACCAGTCCGTGGCAATCACCCTCGAGGCAGGGGTGTCGCTGGGCGCCATGCCCATCTACCGTTTCGGGACGGACGCGCAGAAGCAGGAGTGGCTGCCCATGCTGGCATCCGGCCAGGCGCTGGCAGGTTTCGGCCTGACTGAGCCGGAGGCAGGATCGGACGCGGGCGGCACCAAGACCCACGCCCGGCGCGAGGCTGACGGCGGCAGGACAGAGTGGGTGATCAACGGCAACAAGGAGTTCATCACCAACTCCGGAACGGACATCACGCGCCTGGTCACCGTCACCGCCGTCACCGGCCGGAAGGAACGGGGAGACGGCTCAGTGCAGAAGGAAATTTCCACCATCCTGGTGCCCACCGATACCCCTGGCTTCAAGGCGGAGAAGCCCTACAACAAAGTGGGCTGGAACGCCTCGGACACCCATCCGCTGACCCTGAAGGATGTCCGGGTCCCGGAGGCCAACCTGCTGGGAGTGGAGGGGCGCGGCTACGCCAATTTCCTCTCCATCCTGGATGAGGGCCGCATCGCCATCGCGGCACTCGCCACCGGCGCAGCCCAGGGCTGCGTGGACTTGTCGGTCAAGTACGCCCGGGAGCGGAGCGCCTTCGGGCAAAACATCGGCAAGTACCAGGCCATTTCGTTCAAGATCGCGCGCATGGAGGCCCGCGCCCACACCGCCCGCCTTGCCTACTACGACGCGGCGTTCCGCATGCTTGCCGGCAAGCCGTTCAAGACCCAGGCCGCCATCGCTAAGATGGTCGCAGGCGAGGCAGCCATGGACAACGCGCGGGATGCCACCCAGGTATTCGGCGGCTATGGCTTCATCAACGAGTTCACCGTGGCAAGGCACTACCGCGACTCCAAGATCCTTGAAGTGGGGGAGGGCACCACGGAGGTCCAGCTGATGCTGATCGCCCGCGAACTGGGACTGTAGCCGGCCTGAGAGGATCACTGATGATTGACAAGGTTGTTGCCAGCGCTGACGAAGCCGTCGCGGACATACCGGACGGAGCGTCCCTGGCCGTGGGTGGATTCGGCCTCTGCGGTATCCCGGTGACCCTCATCGATGCGCTGCACAGGGCAGGAACGGCGGACCTCGAAACCGTCAGCAACAACTGCGGCGTGGACGACTGGGGCCTGGGCATCCTGCTCCGGGACGGCCGGATCCGCCGCACCATCAGCTCCTATGTGGGCGAAAACAAGGAGTTTGCCCGCCAGTACCTGGCCGGCGAACTGGAGGTGGTGCTCACCCCGCAGGGCACCCTGGCCGAGAAGCTCCGCGCTGGCGGCGCCGGCATCCCGGCGTTCTACACGAAGGCGGGAGTTGGCACGCAGGTGTCCGACGGCGGCCTGCCGCAGAAGTACGACGCCCACGGCGGGATCGCGGTTGCTTCCGCGCCGAAGGAGGTGCGGTCCTTCGGCGGAGTGGACTACGTCCTTGAGGAGTCGCTGACGCCGGACTTCGGGCTGGTCCACGCCTGGAAGGGCGACCGCCACGGAAACCTGGTGTTCCATGCCACCGCAATGAACTTCAACCCGCTCTGCGCCATGGCCGGCAGGATCACCATCGCCGAGGTGGAGGAACTGGTGGAGCCGGGGGAACTGGACCCGGAACACATCCACACTCCGGGAATCTTCGTCCAGCGGGTGGTGCTGGCCGCCAACGCGGAGAAGCGCATCGAAAAACGGACCGTTGCCCTTCCCCGGCCAGGCACTGGAGCGCCCGGTACCGGAACCGGCACCAACCAGCAGGCAGGAGCATAGCCATGGATCCCAACAGCCCCTACGCTCCACGGCCCGAAGGCGTGCGCCCCGAATACCGCCGGGCGGCAGCCCAGCAGCACGAGGTCCAGGCAGACGGGACTGCCGCCAAAGGCTGGACCCGCAACGAACTCGCCGCCCGCGTGGCGAAGGAGCTCAGCAACGGCCAGTACGTCAACCTGGGCATCGGCATGCCAACCCTGATCCCCAACTACATTCCCGACGGCGTGGAAGTGGTGCTCCACTCCGAAAACGGGATCCTCG
Source organism: Pseudarthrobacter sp. CC4 (assembly GCF_048957775.1). Classification (NCBI taxonomy): domain Bacteria; kingdom Bacillati; phylum Actinomycetota; class Actinomycetes; order Micrococcales; family Micrococcaceae; genus Pseudarthrobacter; species Pseudarthrobacter sp. CC4. Next base: position 57,392 of record NZ_JARCCZ010000010.1, read on the forward strand.
GTGTCGGCCCTTATCCCGCGGAGGATGCCGTTGACCCTGACCTCATCAACGCCGGCAAGGAAACTGTCACGGTCAACAAGGGTGCCGCTTTCTTCGACTCGGCTTCTTCCTTCGGAATGATCCGCGGGGGCCATGTGGACGTGGCTGTCCTGGGCGCCATGGAAGTTGCGGCCAACGGTGACCTGGCCAACTGGATGATCCCGGGCAAGATGGTCAAGGGCATGGGCGGCGCCATGGACCTGGTGTTCGGCGCCAAGAAGGTCATCGTGATGATGGAGCACGTGGACCGCAACGGAAACCCGAAGATTGTCCAGCAGTGCTCCCTGCCCCTGACCGGCAAGGGCTGCGTGGACCGGATCATTACGGACCTGGCGGTCATCGACGTTGTTGCGGACGGGTCCGGGTCCAGGCTGGTGCTGCGCGAACTGGCACCCAACGTCTCGGTGGAGGACGTGGCCGCCGCAACCGGGGCAGACCTGTTCGAAGAAGACCGGGAACTGACCGTATGAGCGGCGGTGACGGCGCCGCGGCGGGATCAACCGGCGGCGAGCCGCAGGTGATTGAGCAGCGCGGGCTGTACTTCGAGGAGCTGCAGGAGGGCGTCACGTACGCCCACCGTCCCGGCCGCACCGTGACGGAGGCCGACAATGTCCTGTTCACCACGCTGACGATGAACACGCAGGCGCTGCACCTGGACGCCGCCTGGAGCGCCGGCCAGCCGTTCGGCCAGCGGCTGGTGAACTCGATGTTCACCCTGGCCACCATGGTGGGGCAGTCCGTCTCGCAGCTGACCCAGGGCACCATCATCGCCCAGCTGGGCCTGGCCGATGTCTCGTTCCCGCATCCGCTCTTCCATGGCGACACCCTCTACACCGAGACGGTGATCAGCGGAAAACGGCTCTCGGGTTCCCGGCCGGGGCAGGGGATCGTCACCATGGAGCACACCGGCCGGAACCAGGACGGGACGGTGGTGGCACTGGCCACCCGAAGCTGCCTGATGTGGACCCGCGGGGCCCATGCCAAGCAGGAGGACCACGGACAGGAGACAATGCAGTCATGACTTTTGTGATGGGCCCCGCCCTGCTCTTCTGCCCTGCCGACCGGCCGGAGCGCTACCAGAAGGCGGCCCGCAGGGCCGACGCCGTCATCCTGGACCTTGAGGATGCGGTGGCTCCCGCCGATAAGCAGCGCGCCCGCGGTGCCATCCTGGCCCAGCTGGGAACCACCGGCGTGGAGCCGGAGCTGGAACCCAGCTGCACTATCGTGCGGGTGAATCCGGTGGGCACCGAGGACTTTGAGAAGGACCTTCACTGCCTCGCCCACACCCCTTACCGGACGGTCATGCTTGCCAAGGCGGAAACCGTCCAGCAGCTCGGCGCCCTGGAGGGCTATAAGGTGATTGCGCTGTGTGAAACAGCGCTCGGAGTCCTTAACGCCCCCGCCATTGCCGCCGCCCCCAATGTGGTGGGCCTGATGTGGGGGGCAGAGGACCTGCTGGCATCGCTGGGCGGTACGTCCAGCAGGAAGGCCGACGGCGGCTACCGGGCGGTGGCGCTGCACGCCCGTTCCGCCGTGCTGCTGGCCGCGCGGGCCTGCGGCAAGGAGGCGGTGGATGCGGTTTACACGAACATCCCGGACCTTGCCGGGCTGGAGGAGGAGGCGGCCGACGCCGTGGCCTCCGGCTTCAGCTCCAAAGCGTGCATCCATCCGAGCCAGGCAGCCGTGGTCCGGGCCGCCTACGCGCCCTCCGACGCCGAAGTGGCGGCGGCTGAAGCCCTCCTGGAGGCTGCAGAGTCGGCAGGGTCAGGAGTGTTCCAGTACCAGGGAAAGATGATCGACGGGCCCATCCTGAAGCATGCCCAGGAAATCATCCGCCGGGCCCAGGGCATGGGCTAGCTGTTCCGCCTCATCCCGGCCGCCCGTGCGACCGCCGCAATGACAGCGGGGGGATCGGCTCGTACAGCACCGTCCGCACCCACCGGTTTCCGGTTTCCCGGAACTCCTTGCGGCTTGCGAACCGGTAGTGGTAGCTGCGCACGCGCACCCAACGCGGCGGGGCGCCGTCGAACGGGTCATGGCGGAGGAGCCGCAGCGTCTGCCGGTCCGCCTCCAGGAGCTTGCCTAGGAAGGCGTAGAACCACTCCTCATGGACGGTCCTTAGCGGCAGGAACCACATCAGCCAGTCCAGGCGCAGGTGGTAGGGCGCCCACTGCCGCGGGAGCCTGCCGGGATCGCCGGGCTTGCCCTTGAATCCGTACTCCCGCCACTCGGAGGAGTCGTCCGGGTCCTCGTCGGAGGTGCCCTCCACCACTATTTCAATCCGCTGCTTGGTGACCGTGCCGAACGCGCCGTAGGTGTTGACCAGCTGCCACCGGTTGAAACTGGCATTCATCAGCTGCCGGCGCGAGAAGAGGTTGCGCAACGGCCAGTAACTGAGCACAACCAGCAGCAGCGTGGCAGCCAGTGTGATGGCCAGCCACCACAGCGGCGTCTCCCGGTCCACGCCCGGCGCTCCGTGCCAGTCCAACGGAATGGCCGGCAGGACGGCGTGGGCAACCGGATCACTCACGGCGGCGAAGGCCAGCACAATGGCAATCCAGTTAAGCCACGCGAAGTTGCCTGTGGCCACCAGCCAGAGCTGGGTGGCGATGACAATGCCTGCCGCGACGCTGGCAACAGGCTGCGGAGCAAACAGGAAGAACGGCACCACCAGCTGGGCGAAGTGGTTGCCCAGCACTTCCACCTTGTGCAGCGGTTTGGGCAGGAGATGCGCCTGCCGGCTGAGCGGACCCGGCATGGGCTGCGTCTCGTGGTGATAGTAGAGGGCAGTCAGGTCACGCCATTCCCGGCCGCCGCGGATCTTGATCATCCCCGCGCCGAACTCCAGCCTGAACACCAGCCACACGATCAGGATCAGGATGGTGCGGGGAGGGTCCGTCTGGTCCGAGCCCAGGAAGGCCACCGTGAAGCCTGCCTCCAGGAGCAGCATCTCCCAACCGAACCCGTAAAAGGTCTGCCCTACGTTCACGACGGACATGTACAGCAGCCACAGGACAAGGAACGCTATCAGCGGAACCCACGGCGGGCCCTGCTGCGGGATGCCGGCCACGAGCAGAGCCGATACCAGCAGCCCTGCGGCGCACACCCAACGCAGCAGCCGGTCCGAATACCGCCACCGGAACAGGGTGGGCCGGCGCAGGCGGCTGAAGCCGGAAAGGTATTCGGGGACGGGGAGAAGGCCGCGTTCACCCAGCAGCGCCGGGAACTGGTTCAGCGAGGAGAGGAACGCAACGAAATACAGTGCCGCCACGCCTCGCTGCAGCACCTGCCGGGCGAATTCGTATTCCGGCGCATCAAACCAGGAGAGCCAGTCCACGCAGTCCACGTTACGCCCGCTCCCAACAGTGCTGCCACTGGGGCCAAAGGGATGTTGAGTGGCTCCGCTTAAGGCGGCGGCTGTCCGGCAGCGCGGTGCGGGATACTTAAGCAATGCAGCCACGCAGAATCGTCCTCCTCGGATCCACCGGTTCCATCGGCACCCAGGCGATTGACGTCGTCGACGGCGCCCCGCACCTTTTCGAGGTGGTGGCCCTCAGCGCCGGGGGAGGCAACCTGGAGCTCCTCGCGCGCCAGGCGGTGCACACGGGTGCCTCTGTGCTTGGCATAGCCGCCGGGGACCCCGGTCAACTGGCCTCCTTGGTGGCCGAAGCCGCAGCCGCTGCCGGCAAGCAGGGTTACCGGCCGGAAATCATTGCCGGACCGGACGCGTCCACCCGTATTGCGGGGGTCGAGGCTGACGTGGTCCTGAACGGGATCACCGGTTCCATTGGCCTGGCGCCCACTCTGGCGGCCCTCAAGTCCGGTGCCACGCTGGCGCTTGCCAACAAGGAGTCCCTGATTGTGGGCGGTTCGCTGGTGAAGGCCGCTGCCCGCGAAGGCCAGATCGTGCCGGTCGATTCCGAGCACTCGGCGATCGCCCAATGCTTGCGTTCCGGATCTGCGGCGGAAGTGGAAAAACTGATCCTCACCGCGTCCGGCGGTCCCTTCCGCGGCAGGAGCAGGGACGAACTGCACGGGGTAACTCCACAGGAGGCGTTGGCGCATCCCACGTGGGATATGGGTGTCATGGTCACCACCAATTCCGCTACCCTCGTCAACAAGGGCCTGGAAGTCATCGAGGCGCACCTGTTGTTCGATGTTCCCCTGGACCGGATCGATGTGGTGGTGCATCCGCAGTCCGTGGTGCACTCGATGGTGCAGTTCATCGACGGGTCCATCATTGCCCAGGCGTCCCCGCCGGACATGCGCCTCCCCATTGCCCTGGGACTGGGCTGGCCGGACCGGGTGCCCAACGCGGCCGCGGCCTGTGACTGGACGCGGGCCGCTTCGTGGACATTCGAGCCGCTGGATACGGAAGCCTTCCCCGCCGTCGGACTCGCCAAGGACGCCGCGAAGCAGGGCAGCACGTTCCCCGCCGTGTTCAACGCCGCCAACGAGGAAGCCGTGGCGGCCTTCCATGCCGGGCGCATCAGGTTTACCGACATCGTGGCCACCATCGAGTCCGTCCTCAGCGAACATTCAGGCTCCTCCGGGCTGACGGTGGAGTCCGTGCTGGATGCTGAGGACTGGGCACGCGCCCGCGCCCACGAACGTTTAGCAGTCAGCAGTCTCTAGGAAGCAGCAGCACGTCAATGACCCCCGTTCTCCTTTTTGTCCTCGGCGTCGTCTTTGTGGCGATCGGCATCGCTGCCTCCATCGCGCTCCATGAAGTGGGCCACCTGCTGCCTGCGAAGCTCTTCAAGGTCCGCGTCACCAAGTACATGATCGGCTTCGGCCCTACGCTCTGGTCGCGACGGAAAGGCGAAACCGAGTACGGCGTCAAGGCCATCCCGCTGGGCGGCTACGTCTCCATGATTGGCATGTATCCGCCCAACAAGGAGGACGGTTCGGTCCGGCCCTCCAGCACGGGCATGTTCCAGACCCTGGCCACCGAAGCCCGGTCCGCGGCCCATGAGGAAGTGGGCCCCGGCGATGAGGGCCGGGTGTTCTACCGGCTTCCGGTCTGGAAGAAGATCATCGTGATGCTGGGCGGGCCGGCCATGAACATGGTGCTTGGCGTGCTCCTCACCGCCGTCCTGCTGATGGGCTTTGGCGTCGCCACGGCCACCACCACCATCTCCGACGTCTCCAAATGCCAGGTGGCGGCGGGGGAGACAGTGGATCCCGACTCTGCGGACTGCCGGCTCACACCCGCCGCGGCGGCCGGCCTCAGGCCCAACGACAGGGTCATCGCCTTCGACGGCAAATCGGTGGCCAGCTGGGACCAGCTGACGGAATGGATCCGGGCTTCCGCGGGGCGCGAGGTAGCCATCACCGTGGAGCGGGACGGCACCCGGGTGTCCGCCACGGTGACTCCGGTGCTGTCGGCTCGCCCCGTCATCGGCACGGACGGACGCCAGGAAACGGACGACGCCGGCAACCTCCGTTACCAGGACGTCGGCTTCCTGGGCATCGGTTCCCGGACTGAACTCGTGGCCCAGCCGGCGTCGTCCGTTCTTCCGTTGGCGGGGGAGAACATCCGCCAGGTGGCGGGAGTGGTGTTCAACCTGCCCGCACGCGTCGTGGGCGTGGCGAAGGCTGCCTTCAGCGAGGAGCCCCGCGACCCCAACGGCCCCATCAGCGTGGTGGGCGTGGGACGGGTGGCCGGTGAAGTGGCCGCCATGGAAGAAATCCCGGTGCAGTCCCGGCTGGCCGCACTGATCGGGCTGCTCGCCGGCCTGAACTTCGCGCTGGCCGTGTTCAACCTGGTACCGCTGCTGCCTTTGGATGGCGGACACGTAGCCGGCGCCCTGTACGAGGGTGCGCGGCGCCGCGTGGCCAAGCTGCTCGGCAAGCCGGACCCGGGAGCCTTCGACATCGCCAAGCTGCTGCCGGTGACCTATGTGGTGGCCGCCCTTCTCATGGGCATGAGCGCGCTCCTCATTTATGCCGACATTGTGAAGCCCGTGAACCTCTTCGGCTGACGCCTGCGGGTCCTTCGGGAGAGCAGGACCGGGGGCTGATTTCCGATTTTCAGCTAAATATGACTGATATTTAATAATCAGCCGCAGATGGTTGATTCGGAGGAATCAGCTGCCTAAGGTTGGAACATGTTCGTTCTCACCATTGACCAGCGGGGGAGCACCTCGGATGTGGACCGCGTCCCGGACCTGATCGCCGCACTGCAGAGCCGCACCCCGGTTCCGTTTGAGCGCTCAGTGGGTGACGAACTCCAGGGTGTAGTGGAACAGGCTGCGGACGTGGTGGACGTCGCCCTGCATGCACTGCGCAGTGGGTACTGGTACGTGGGCATCGGCATTGGCGCCGTGCACCTCGCTCCGGGTGCCAGCCCGCGGGAAGGGTCCGGAAGCGGCTTCGTGGCGGCGCGCAAGGCAGTGGAACTCGCTAAAAGCGCGGCCGGCCAGGTCCCGTTGTCAGTGGTGTCCGGCACCATGGTCCGTGGGAGGGACATTCGGTCCCCGCAACAGAATGATGCAGCACAGGAAGGCGTCATGGCCTGCTCCAACGCACAGGCAGTGCTTCGGCTGATCGGGCGCCTGGTGCAGCAGCGCACGGAGGCCCAGTGGCGGGTGGTGGACCACCTGCGCGCGCAGGGGGACGGCAGGCACGGCAGCCAGAAGCAGGTGGCCCGGGAACTGGGAATCACCGAGCAGTCGGTGAGCCGTGCCGTGCTGAGGTCCGGTTGGCAGGAAGAATGGGCGGCGAGGCCCGCAGCGGCAATGCTCCTTGACTATGCGCAGTCCCTGATTGCGGGCACCCGGACGGAAGGAAACCAGTGAACGCACTCTGGATCACGGTTGCGCTGCTCGTGGCAGGATTCGCCGGCTGGCCCGTGACCGCACTGGTGTTCCGGCTCGCCAAGACCATTGATGACAAGGCAGACGCAGCCAAGGCGGCCGAGGAAGCCGGAGGGACAGCCGACGATCCGTCCGCGGACGTCACCGTCGACCCTCCGCCTTCCGGCCGGGGCCAAAATGTGGACGATGAGCTGACCGCCGTGGCCAGCGCACCGCCGTCGGCCGGTCCTGGCTCCGGACCGGCGGCTCCCACCCAGCGGATCCTTCGGGGCGGCGCCATCATTGGAGTCCTGGAGCGGCTCGGAGTTTGCCTTGCCATCCTCACCGGCCAGCCGGTGGCCATCGCCTATATCGTGGCCATCAAGGGCCTGGGCAGGTTCGCGGAGTTGAAGGAAACCCCTGTGGCTGCTGAACGGTTCATCATCGGAACGCTGGCGTCCATGCTGTGGGCGGCCGGAACGGCCGCGGCCGTCAAGGTCATCTTCCTGGCGTGACAAAAGGGTCTGCCCGTCCGGTGGCAGGCGGCCCACCGGATGCGTCCGGAGGCCTGCAGGGCGATAGGGTAGCGGTATGACAGTTTTTGCCGTTGAGTACGTTTATGCCGCCGAATCCACTGACGAACGCAATGCCGTTCGGCCCGCGCACCGTGAATGGACTGCCGGCCTGGCCCAGGACGGCGCCATTCTGGCCAGCGGGCCGTACGGTGACGGTGCCGGGGCGCTGCTGATTTTCAAGGCAGCTGATGAGGCCGCCCTCAACTCGATCCTGAAACAGGATCCGTTCGCAGCAGCCGGAGTCATCGCCGGAACCCGCATCACCGAATGGTCGCCAATTACCGGCGTGCTGGCCGGCCTCGCCGCCTAAGCCGCCTCCACTTTTCGAACCTCTAGGAGTCCTCGTGACCTCGGTCAGCCTGGGAATGCCCTCAGCACCGCCACCCGTCCTTGCCCCCCGCCGCAAGACGCGGCAGATCAAAGTCGGTTCCGTGGGGGTCGGCTCGGACTCGCCCATCAGCGTGCAGTCCATGACTACGACGCCCACCACGGACATCAACGCCACCCTCCAGCAGATCGCGGAACTGACGGCGTCGGGCTGCGACATCGTGCGCGTTGCCTGCCCGTCCGCCGACGACGCCGAGGCGCTGCCCATCATCGCCCGGAAGTCCCAGATTCCCGTCATCGCGGACATCCACTTCCAGCCCAAGTACGTCTTCGCGGCGATCGAGGCCGGCTGCGCAGCGGTGCGGGTCAACCCCGGCAACATCCGCAAGTTCGATGACCAGGTCAAGGAGATCGCAGCGGCTGCCCGCGATCACGGGACGTCCATCCGCATCGGCGTGAACGCCGGCTCCCTGGAGCCCGGAATCCTGAAGAAGTATGGAAAGGCCACCCCGGAGGCGCTCGTGGAGTCTGCCGTCTGGGAAGCATCCCTCTTCGAGGAGCACGGTTTCCACGACTTCAAGATTTCCGTGAAGCACAACGACCCCGTCATTATGGTGGCCGCGTACGAGATGCTGGCGGAAAAGGGCGACTGGCCGCTGCACCTCGGCGTCACCGAGGCAGGCCCGGCATTCCAGGGAACCATCAAGTCGGCCACGGCCTTCGGGGCGCTTCTGTCCCGGGGCATCGGCGACACCATCCGGGTTTCCCTCTCCGCTCCGCCGGTGGAGGAAATCAAAGTGGGAAACCAGATCCTCCAGTCCCTCAACCTGCGTCCGCGCAAGCTGGAAATCGTCTCCTGCCCCTCCTGCGGCCGCGCCCAGGTGGACGTCTACACGCTGGCCGAGCAGGTTACGGCCGGGCTTGAAGGAATGGAGATTCCACTGCGCGTGGCGGTCATGGGCTGCGTGGTCAACGGCCCGGGCGAAGCCCGCGAAGCAGATCTTGGCGTTGCCTCGGGCAACGGCAAGGGCCAGATCTTTGTGAAGGGCGAGGTCATCAAGACTGTCCCTGAGAGCCAGATTGTTGAGACACTGATCGAAGAGGCCATGCGTATCGCGGAAGAGATGGGGGAGGCCGATGGCGAAGATGCTGTCAAGGGTAGCCCCGTGGTTAGCGTCTCGTAAGGACGTCCCCGCCCCGCCGGGGATTTCCGTCCGTACCCTGGACCGGGAGGACACTGCAGCGCTGAGGCTCCTGGCGCAGCGTGATCCGGTCACGAACGTGTTCATCCTGGCGCACCTGCGTGCCGCCGGTTCCGCCGCAGCCACCAGCGGCGGAGCCGGGGTCCTCGGCGTGTTCGACGACGGCGTCCTGGCGGGTGCCTGCTGGGCAGGGGCCAACCTGGTTCCCGTGCAGCTGGACCCGGACCTGGCCGGAGTGGTGGCTGCGGCGGCCAGCGCATCCGGACGCCGCTACGCCTCCGCCTTCGGCCCCGCCAGTTCCGTACTGGCCCTTCACGCAGAATTGGTTGAGTTGGGGCACCGGGCCCACGAGGTGCGCCCGGACCAGCCTTTGATGACAATCGGCGGGCCCCCGTCCGTTGAGCCGAACCCGGGGCTGGGGCTGGGAAACCTAGCGGATTTCGACCGCATCCTGCCGGCGTGCGCCGCGATGTTCGAGGAAGAAGTGGGATATTCCCCTTTCCTGGGCGGCAGGGAGTTCTACAGCCGCCGGGTGGAAAGCCTGATTCGGCAAGGGCACTCCCTCGTGCACCTGAACGACGCCGGCGAAGTGGTGTTCAAGGCCGAACTCGGGGCCGTCACCTCCGACGTAACGCAGATCCAGGGCGTCTGGATGAACCCCCTCTACCGCGGCCAGGGGCTGAGCCCCGGGTATATGGCGGCAGTGGTGGAGCAGGCACAAAGGGTGGCGCCCACCACAAGCCTTTACGTCAACGGCTTCAACACCCGCGCACGGGCCACCTACGAGCGGGTCGGTTTCCAGCAGGTGGGGACCTTCGCCACCGTTCTCTTCTAGGACTGCGTCCCCTTCCTGCCGTCCAGGTCTCCCGTCAGGTAGCGCTGCACATTGGGTGCGACCAGCCGGACCACGTCCTCGGGTGCCGCGGACGCCAGCGGCTCCAGCCGGACCACGTAGCGGACCATCATCAATCCCACCATCTGCGTCGCCACCAGGCCGCCGCGAAGCGCCACGTCCTCCTTCGGCCCGGGCACGCCCGCCATGATGCGGCTGATGATGGCCCGGGTGGCGGTCTCCCGGAGGAGGGCGGTCTTCGCCTTCGATCCAATGGTCCCGCGCAAGAATGCCACCAGTCCTGGCTGGGCAGGGCTCTCCCACAGGCGCAGCACTGCTTGGACGATGAGCTCGGCCCGCTCGCCGGGGGGAGAATCCTCCACGCCGGCCAACACCTCCCCGGGATCCGCCGGAAGCTCCACGCTGAGGGCGAAGAGCTCGTCTTTCCCGTTGAAGAAATGGTGGATCATGGCCGGATCCACCCCGGCCGACCGCGCCACCTGCCGCAGGCTGGTCCCCTCAAAGCCGTGCTCGGCGAAAAGCCGCCGCGCCGCCTCGAGGATGTGGCCCCGCGATGCGTTTGTCCCGCCCCGGCGTCCCCGCCGCACAGCCGGGGGCTGTCCGCCCGGTGCGCTCACGGGCTCTGCCTGCGCAGGGTGAGGGAGGCCAGCACCAGGACTCCCACAACAATCACCACCATGATCCCGGCGTCCTGCCATAGCTGTTCCGTGGCTTCCGTGTTGGCAGCTATCTCCTGCAGGGCGTCCACGGAGAATGTCAGGGGAAGGACGTTGGAGATCGCTTCAAGGACATCGTTCATGCGGTCCCGGGCCACGAACAGTCCGCACAGCAGGATCTGCGGCACCACCACCACGGGCATAAACTGCACCGCCTGGAACTCGGTCCTGGCGAAAGCTGAACACAGCAGTCCCAGGGCCACCCCCAGGACCGCGTTGATCACGGCGACCAGGACCACGAAGCCGGGCGGCCCCTGGATATCAAGATCGAAGATCCAGTAGGCAACGGCGGTGGCCACCAGCGACTGCAGGGCGGCCATGATGGAAAACGCCAGGCCGTAGCCAAAGAGGAGGTCGGCTTTGTGCACGGGTGTGGTGAGCAGCCGTTCCAGGGTTCCGGAGGTGCGCTCGCGCAGCATGGTGATGGACGTGACCAGGAACATCACCACGAAGGGGAAGATGGCCAGCATCATCAGGCCTACCCGGTCGAAGGTCCGGGAGGCTCCCGGAGGCAGCGTCTCGTTCTCGTACAGGAAGTAGACCGCAGTGAGCAGCAGCGCGGGCACCACCAGGATCATCGCGATGCTCCGGTGGTCGTGGCGGAGCTGGTCCAGCACCCGGTGCGTCGTGGCGAGCATCATTCGGACATCCATCACCGCACGCTCCTGGTCCGTGCCTTGGGTTCCCGGGTGCCGGCAGCCGCTGCCCCGGGCATCTCCGGCGCCGTCGTCTCCTGGATGATGTGGAGGAACGCCTTCTCAAGGTCGCTGCTGTGTCCGCGCCGGCTGAGTTCCCCGGGCGTCAGCCGGGCGAGCAGCCTGCCCCCACGGAGGAGCAGCAAGTCGTCACACCGGCTGGCTTCCTCCATCACGTGGCTGGACACGAGGAGGGTCGTTCCAGCCTCTGCCATGGCCTGGAACCGGCTCCAGAGGTCCGCCCGCAGTACCGGGTCCAGTCCTACGGTCGGTTCGTCCAGCACCAGGAGCGGGGGATGCGCCACCAGTGCGCAGGCGAGGGAGGCGCGGCTGAGTTCGCCGCCGGACAGGTCCGCCGTCTTCTGCCGGGCCTGCCGTTCAAGCCCGACGGCGGCAATCGCCTCCGCCGCCTCAAGCTTCGTTTTCCGGTGCATGGCTCCGAAGTAGCGGACATTCGCTTCCACAGTCAGGTCCGGGTACAGACTCGGCGACTGGGTCACATAGCCCACCCGGTGGCGCAGGGCAGCGCTGCCGGCGGGCAGGCCCAGGACCTGCACCGTTCCGGACGCAAGCCGCTGGACACCGACGATGGCCCGCATGAGGGTCGTCTTTCCGCTGCCCGAGGGTCCCAGCAGTCCGGTGATCCTGCCGGCCGGGATGGTGAAGTCCAGCCCGCGAAGCACAGGGACCTTGCCTCGCGTGACATTCAGGCCGGCGGCGACAATGGCGTCTCCGCCCGTTCGGCCCTGACCTTCCGGTATTGCCGCCGCATGGGACATGATCGCCCTCCGTTGCCAGGAGCAGGGCTGCCGGCGCCTGGTGGCGCCGTAATTCATCACCTGATGAATTAAAGCTAGGGCGCCGGAAAGGCCCGGTCAACAGCAAGAAATGAGAAACACTTGTCAATGTGCCTCCCATCACATAGGTTCGATCTAGCTGCGCTGGAGTGGCGTGGGCGGTCTCACCAGTCCTCACCAGTACTTAGGCGATAACGGCGTCGAGCCACGCCCGGATGCGATGACCAGCCTCATGGGGGGCCAGGGGCTTTGCATCTCCGGGCGTGGCTCAACTGCGTTCCGGGAAAGTGCCGGGCGGCTGTACCGCTGCCGGGCGGCCGGTGCCCGCACCGGCTGCGCTGCGTACCCGCCAGCGGGGAGTGGCCGTGCCAGCCGGTAGATTAGTACCAGACGAAATCCCGGCCCTGCTCTCCAGCACTCCCCAGAAACGGATACCCACCCGTGGTTACAAGACTGTCCCAGCTATTCCTGCGCACCCTCCGCGAAGATCCCGTCGACGCCGAGGTGGCCAGCCACCGGCTCCTGGTCCGCGCAGGTTACATCCGCCGTGCCGCCCCCGGCATCTACACCTGGCTGCCGCTGGGACTGAGCGTCCTGCGCAAGGTGGAAGCCGTCATCCGCGAGGAGATGGCCAGGATCGGGGCGCAGGAAGTCCACTTTCCGGCCCTCCTGCCCCGTGAGCCCTACGAGGCCACCAACCGCTGGACCGAATACGGCGAGGGCCTGTTCCGGCTCCAGGACCGCAAGGGCGCCGATTACCTGCTGGCCCCCACGCACGAGGAAATGTTCACGCTGCTGGTCAAGGACCTGTACTCCTCCTACAAGGACCTGCCGCTGAGCCTCTACCAGATCCAGAACAAGTACCGCGACGAGGCGCGTCCCCGTGCGGGCCTCCTGCGCGGCCGCGAGTTCATCATGAAGGACTCCTACTCCTTCGACGTGGATGACGCCGGCCTGGACGCAAGCTACGCCGCCCACCGCGGCGCCTACCTGCGCATCTTCGAGCGCCTCGGGCTGGAGGTCATCCCGGTTACCGCGACGGCCGGTGCTATGGGCGGCTCCAAAAGCGAAGAGTTCCTGCACCCCACCGACATCGGCGAGGACACCTTCGTGCGGTCCGCCGGCGGCTACGCAGCCAACGTTGAAGCCGTGACCACCGTGGCTCCGGCGGAAATCGACTTCACCGATGCTCCTGCCGCCGAGGTGCTCGACACCCCGGACACCCCCACCATCGACACCCTGGTGGCAGCCTCAAATACACTCGCCCCGCGCAGCGAGGCCGACGGCGGTGCCTGGACCGCCGCCGACACGCTGAAGAACGTCGTGCTCGCCGTTACCCTGCCCACCGGGGAGCGCCAGCTGGTGGTCATCGGGGTGCCGGGCGACCGCGCCGTGGACCTGAAGCGCGTCGAAGCGAACATCGGATCCTTCCTGCCCATCGGCGGGGAGATCGGGCTGGAAGCAGCCAACGACGACGACCTCAAGAAACAGCCGCTCATCGTCAAGGGCTACCTCGGCCCCGGCCTGTCCCTGGAGGAGCCCCTGCTGGGAGCCGAAAGTGCAACGAAGCTTCTGTACCTGGTGGACCCCCGCGTGGTCCGCGGCACTTCCTGGATCACGGGCGCCAATGAGGCCGGCAGGCACGTTTACGGCCTGGTGGCCGGACGCGACTTCACCTGGGACGGCGTCATCGAGTGCACCGAAGTGCGCGAAGGTGATCCCGCCCCGGACGGCTCCGGCCCGCTGGAGACCGCCCGTGGCATCGAGATGGGGCACATCTTCCAGCTCGGCCGCAAGTACGCAGAAGCGCTGGAGCTGAAGGTCCTGGACCAGAACGGCAAGCAGGTCACCGTGACCATGGGCTCCTATGGCGTCGGCGTCACCCGGGCCGTTGCAGCGCTGGCCGAGGCCAACCACGACGCACGGGGACTCGTCTGGCCGCGTGCTGTTGCCCCTGCCGATGTCCATGTGGTCGCCGTGGGCAAGGGCGAGGAGATCTTCGCCACCGCCGAGCGGCTGGCGGCCGACCTTGAGGCAGCAGGCCTGGATGTCCTGCTCGACGACCGGCCGAAGGTTTCGCCCGGGGTCAAGTTCGGCGATGCCGAACTGTTGGGCGTTCCCACCATCCTGGCCGTTGGCCGCGGCCTGGTGGATGGTGTGGTCGAGATCAAGGACCGCCGCAGCGGTGACGCCGAAAACGTGGCAGTGGACAAGGCGGTTGACTACGTAGTCAACGCTGTCCGCACCAGCTGACCCGGCAGTGGAGTTCGGACTCGAATCGCTCGGGCTGACAACACTCCTCTTAATCGTGCTTGCCGGTTTTGCCGCCGGCTGGGTGGATGCAGTGGTAGGCGGGGGCGGGCTGATCCAGCTCCCCGCCCTGCTGCTGGTCCCGGGGATCACCCCCGTCCAAGCGCTGGCGACGAACAAGATGGGGTCCATCTTCGGCACAGCCACCAGTGCTGCCACCTACTACAGGCGCGTAGGACCGGACCTTAGGACGGCGCTGCCGATGGCCGCGATCGCCCTGGCGGGCAGCTTTGGCGGCGCCGTGCTGGCAGCGACGCTGCCCGCCACTGTCTTCAAGCCCATCATCGTCACGGCGCTGGTCGCCGTCGCCCTTTTCACAGCACTGAAGCCGGACGTTGGCGGCATCACCGCCCTGCGGCATGATGGCCGCAGGCACTACGTGGTTGCCTGCCTGATCGGGGCCGTCATTGGTTTCTACGACGGCCTCATCGGTCCGGGGACAGGCTCCTTCCTGGTCATCGCGCTGGTCTCGGCGATGGGGTATGCCTTCCTGGAAGCCAGCGCCAAAGCCAAGATCGTCAACATGGCCACCAATGCGGGCGCACTGCTGTTCTTCCTGCCCCACGGCTCCCTCCTGTGGGGCCTGGGCCTGCTGCTGGGGGCAGCCAATATGGCGGGCGGATACCTCGGAGCCAGGACAGCAGTGAAACAGGGAAGCCGCTTTGTCCGGGTGGTCTTCCTGGTAGTGGTGTCGGCCCTCATCATCAAGCTCGGCTACGACGCCTGGCAGGAAAACTTCGCCTGATACCGCCCTGGAAAAGCAGGCTCGGAGGCCCGGCCGGCGGAGGCGTAGCATGCAGATATGTCACATGGCTATGACGAGTACGCCCGGGCCCTGGCGGCAGCGGCAGGCCACGCCGCGGCCTGGCTGCGAAGCCTCCCCGAGAGGCCCGTGGGACCGGCGGCGGCCGCCCATGACCTTACCGGCGCCTTTGGCGGCCCGCTGCCGCGTGAGGGGATGCCGGCTGAGAAAGTGGTGGACCTGCTGGCAAAGACGGCAGAACCGGGGCTCATGGCCATGCCCTCCGGCCGGTTCTTTGGCTGGGTGATCGGCGGGACGTTACCTGCCGCCCTTGCCTCCGACTGGCTGGTGAGTGCCTGGGACCAGAACGCCGGACTGCGCTACGCCACCCCTGCCATGGCGGCGGTCGAGGAGGGCGCGGGCAGTTGGCTCCTGGAACTGCTGGGACTTCCTGGACAGTCCGACGTCGGGTTCGTTACCGGCGCCACGATGGCGAATTTCACCTGCATGGCGGCCGCACGGTGGCGGCTGCTTGCGGACGCCGGCTGGGACCTGGACAGTGACGGGCTGTTTGGCGCTCCGAGGGTCCGCTGCCTGGTGGGGCGGGAACGGCATGACACCGTGGACCTTGGCCTGCGCTACCTGGGCCTGGGCAAGCCCGTGGTGGTGGACGCCGACAGCCAGGGGCGGTTGATCCCCGAAGCCTTGGACGCAGCACTGGCTGGAGGCTCAGGCCCCGCATTAGTCTGCCTCCAGGCGGGGAACGTCCATTCAGGCGCTTTTGACCCGTTCCCCGAAGCCATCCGCGTTGCCCGGAAACACGGAGCCTGGGTCCATGTGGATGGCGCCTTCGGCCTGTGGGCCGCCGCAGCCCCCGAACTGCGGCATCTGATCCGTGGCTATGAGGATGCGGACTCCTGGGGAACGGATGCCCACAAAACCCTCAACGTTCCCTACGACTGCGGCATCGCAATTGTGCGGGATGCTGCAGCCCTTCGCTCTGCCATGGGCCTGCACGCCAGCTACCTGGTGCATGACGCGGAAGGTCCCGGCGATCCCTTCGAAAAGGTCCCGGAGCTGTCACGGCGGGCGCGCGGCGTGACGGTGTGGGCAGCCCTGAAGAGCCTCGGCTCCGACGGCGTTGCAGCCCAGGTGGAGGGAATGGCCGCCGCGGCCTCGGAAATCGCCGCGGGGCTGGCCGGGCTGGACGGCGTGGAAGTGCTGAACGACGTCGGCTACACGCAGGTTTGCGTGGCGTTCGGCGACGACGCCACCACCCGGGCGGTGACGGCCCGCGTCATCAGGGACGGCAGGGTATGGATGTCCGGCTCACGGTGGCGGGACCGGGACATCCTCCGGGTGTCGGTCAGCAACTGGCGCACCGAAGGGGACGAGGTGGGCACTGCCGTGGACGCGATCCGTTCCGCACTGGCCGCCGTGCGCGGCAGCTGACCCGGGAACCGGTCAGCCTGGCCCCAGGGCCTGGCCGGGCTCCGGCAAGGCGTGGGCCGGTGGCAGTCCTTCCAGGGTGCGCCCGGCGAGGGTGCTGGCAACCCAGAGGGACCTCGCCAGGTCGCCGCGATGGCCAGGCTTTCCGGCGTACCCCAGCGCGTTGGCCACTTCCCTGGCCACGGCCCAATGCCGGGCCGCATCGGGGTCCAGGCCGGCTGCGGCACTGAAGTCCGCGCAGCGTTGACGCAGGCCGGCTTCGGGCTGGTTCAGCGGCAGGTCCGGCAGGCGGTTCCACAACAGCGGGGCCACGCCGAACTCCGGTTCACCGATCATGGGCTGGGGGTCAATGGCTGCGAAGCCGCCCGGCGTCGGCTTTCCGCCTGTTCCGCGCGTGCCCGGCCTGGCCAGGATGTTGAGGTAGTGCAGGTCAGTATGGACCAGGACGTCCCGCGCCGTGCGGCGGCCCACCGCCCCGCGCGTCTGGCAGACCTCCAGCGCCGCTTCCAGCAGCCAGCGCGGAAAAGGGCGTCCCAGCTGGTCCCAATCCGCAGGCAGGTCATCGCTCCACTGTTCGGCACGAGCGGCGATGTGCTCGAATTCCCGCCACTGCGGCCGGTCGTCCGGAACAATGCTCAACTGGCGGACCAGTCCACCCCACACGGCCGCGGCGTCAGCCATTGGCAGGTTGCTGAGCGGGCGCCCGGCGTCGAGCCTTTCGAGGAGCATGGAACACGTGCCTGCATCCGACGCCAACAGCGCGACGGCGCCCCGCCCGTTCCACAGTTCCAGCGCATGCCGCTCCGCCCGCGCTTCGTCGTGGGGGAAGGCGATCTTGAGGGCAGCGGGGGAGCCGTCCTCCCGGACCACCGGAATGACGATCGCACCATGGCCGTTCCAGGGCGCGACGCCGGGACCAAGGCCGGAGGCAAGGCGCCACCGGGCAAGCAGGCTTTCGGCGGTGCCGGGCAAGGAAGCCAGCCAGGCCCGGCCTTCCGGGGTGCCGCCGTAGCGCGCGGCAAGGTCCGGAGGGATGGGGAGTACCGTTGGCTGGCTCATCAGTCCCAGCCTAAGGGCAACGGCCGTGCTGGCCCGGGGGATGCAGGCCCTACACCACGCCCGTGGCGCCGAGCAGGCTGCCGATGCTGAACGTGGCGGCGAGGGCCAGGGCGCCGCCCACCACCACCCGGACCGCGGCCCTGGATTTGGAACCGCCGCCGATCCACGCGCCCAGTGCTCCTGTCAGGGCCAGGGCCACCAGGACCGCAGCAAAGGTCAAGGGAACACGGATTTCCGGCGGCGGAAGAAGGATTGCCAGCATCGGGAGGACCGCGCCGATGATAAAGGCCACGGCCGAAGCGAAGGCCGCGTGCCAGGGGCTCACGATGTCTGTCTCGTCGATGTTGAGCTCGGCGGTGAGGTGCGCGGCCAGGGCATCATGGGCCGTGAGTTCTTGGGCCACCTTGCCGGCTGTTTCGGGGCTGAGGCCCTTGGCAAGGTAGATGGCGGTGAGTTCCGCCAGCTCCTCCTCCGGTTGCTCGGCCAGCTCCCGGCGTTCCTTCTCTATCAGGGCTTTTTGGCTGTCGCTCTGGCTGCTCACAGATACGTACTCGCCCAGCGCCATGGACACCGCTCCGCCCACCAGTCCCGCGGCCCCCGCGGCGAGGATGGGACCGGACTCGGCGGTGGCCCCTGCCACGCCAACCACGATGGCCGCCACCGAGACGATGCCGTCGTTGGCGCCCAGGACGCCCGCCCGCAGCCAGTTCAGCCGCTGGGCGGTGTCGTTGCCGTGCGGTTCAGTCTCCAGATGGCGGCGAAGTTCCGGGCTCCCGGCGTCCGCTGCACCCTGTTCGGCCGGTTCGTATGCGTCCATGCTCTTCAGCAAACCATTAGAAGTCTTCCGGGGCCACCCTGCCCTGGCAGGAAAGACGCCGCCCGGAGCGGGTTCGTCGGAGTGGGGGTGGGTGCCGTAATGATGGGAGAAGAAGTGCTGCCGCGCCCCCGGAGCTCATGGTCCTGTCGGCGCAGTGGCGGAACTGGCGGGAAGGTCCGGCAGCTGGTCCTGGTCGAGGACGACGCCGGGAACCGGCCCCGGGTCGCCGCCCCAATGGCCAGCCCGGCGTGCCGCGGACTGAAGGGCGGAGATGGCCCACTCCCGCGTGCCGCCGTCGGCAAGGGCAATGACGTCCCCGAAGGCAGGCAGCGACCCCAGCTCCAGGCGGGCAAGCCCGGCAGCCGGGGCGGCAAGGAAATCCGGGTCCAGAACGTAGCCGGGCTGCTGCGCCTGTGCGGCACTGCATGCTGCCCGGGTGTGCGCCGTCGCTTCGGCGGCAAGGTCTTCATGCTCGGCGAGGAACGCTCCCGCCGCGCCGGCGTCCTTGGCCGCCAGGCGGGGGAGGGCCGCCTGGTAGGCGTAGACGCTCTGCTGTTCGGCGGCCAGGGCTGCTGAAAGCGCACCGGCGACAGCTGCAGCCGTCCCTGCGCCGGTTGTTTCCTGTCCAGCAGATGCAGGCGCCGCGGGCGTGGGAGGGCCCTCTGGCGCCGGAGGAAGTGACGGGCAGGCGGATCCCGCGGGGGACGAGGTTGGGGTGGCTGCGGGGGTCCCTGCGGCTGCGTGCGGCAGTGTTTCCACGGCGATGCCGCCGGCCGCGGCCACATCCTCGGCGGCAAGCAGCTGGGCGGTGCCGGCGCCGGCCAGCAGCCGTGCCATCCCGCCGTCTGCCTTTGCTGCGTCAGCGAGGCGCTGCACTCCGCTGGCCGAGAGCGCGGAAGCCAGCCCTGCAAGGCCGGGAAGCGGCGTCGTGGGAAGCGCCGTCGGCTGTTGGGGGAGAGGGGAGGAATCCGACGGCGAAAGGAGGGTGCGCGCCTGCAGCGTCAGCAATGTCACAGCCGCGTCCACGGCGGCCGTTTTTCCGGCAGTATCCGGGGCGCCGCCGGCTGCGGTCGCGGCAGACAGCAGCCCGGCGGCAGTCCGCAGCTCCAGCGCATCATCCAGCGCGGCCATCCTCGCCTGCTCGGAGAACGGCGGATCCGCGGGCGGCGGCGGTTCCGCGGGGATCAGGGCGAATCCGAGGCTGAGGACAAGGAAGGCCGTGAACGAAACAACGGCGTACCGGAAATAGCGCTGCACTGGGCGGTTTTCCCGATTGTCGTCTTTCACAACAGACCATGGTGTCACGCCGGCTGGGAATCTCCGTCCCGCCGGACCGGTAAAATAGCTACGCTAGTACACACAACATCATCTATAGGGAGGCGGCGGGCATCGTGAGCAATTCAGAAGCCACGGCTTCATCGGACCTGACCGGAACGGGTAAGGCTGATGCCGCACCCGCAAACAACCCCGAAGCTGCCCGCCTCCGCGCGCTCCTTGAACCAGCGGTGCAGGCGAACCGCCTGTACCTGGAGGATGTGGCCATCCTGGCGGGTTCCCACCGGGTGGTCCACGTCGTCGTGGACCTGCCGCAGGAGGAATCCGGCGGCGTCGGCCTTGATGTCATTGCCGACATCTCGAGAGTCCTGTCCGACGTCCTGGACAACGATCCCGCCGACGACGGCCGGCCCTACGATCTCGAGGTTTCCTCGCCCGGCGTGGGGCGCCCCCTGACCGAGCCGCGCCACTGGCACCGCGCGAAGGGCCGCATGGTCAAGGTCAATGTTGTCCAGGGGGACAACGTCACCGGCCGCATCCAGTCAGTGGATGACGGGGGAGTGACGATCATCCCGGAGATCGCCGTGAAGAAGGGCATGAAGCCCAAGCAGGGCGATCCCATCAAGCTTCCTTTCGACAGGATCCGCAACGGAAAAGTCGAGATCGAATTCAGCCACCTCTCTGAGGACGGTCTGGAACCTGAACACAATGGACCTTCTGAGGAGGCCTGATGGATATTGACATGAGCGCACTGAGACTTCTGGAGCGTGAGCGTGAAATTCCGCTGGACCTCCTGATCCCCACCATTGAGCAGGCGCTCCTGGTGGCCTACCACAAGTCGCCCGGCGCTTTCGAAAAGGCCCGTGCCGAACTGGACCGCAAGAGCGGCCACGTGACCATCTGGGCTGTGGAGATTGACGACGACGGCGCCCCCATTGGTGAGTTCGAGCACACCCCTGAGGGGTTCGGCCGGATCGCTGCCAGCACCGCGCGCCAGATCATCCTGCAGCGCCTGCGTGACGTTGAGGACGACAACGTGCTGGGCGAATTCAAGGGCCGCGAAGGCGAGCTGGTGTCCGGCACCATCCAGCAGGGCAACAACCCCCACATGATCCAGGTCAACCTGGGCTCCGTCGAAGCGCTGCTGCCGCCGCCCGAGCAGGTTCCCGGGGAGAAATACATCCACGGCAACCGGCTGCGCGCGTTGGTCATTGACGTCCACCGTGGTTCAAAGGGCCCGTCCGTCACCCTGTCCAGGTCCCACCCCGGCCTGGTCCGCAAGCTCTTTGAACTGGAGGTGCCGGAGATCGCCGACCGCTCCGTCGAGATCGTGGCACTGGCCCGGGAAGCCGGCCACCGTACCAAGATTGCGGTCAAGGCCAACGTTCCCGGCATCAATGCCAAGGGTGCCTGCATCGGCGAGATGGGGTCGCGTGTCCGCGCCGTCATGAACGAGCTCAACGACGAAAAGATCGACATCGTCGATTTCAGCGAGAATCCGGCTACCTTCATTGCCAGCGCGCTGTCGCCGTCGCGAGTGAATTCCGTCACCATCACCGATGAGGCCACCCGGTCCGCCCGCGTGGTGGTTCCGGACTACCAGCTCTCCCTGGCAATCGGGAAAGAGGGCCAGAACGCGCGGCTGGCGGCCAAGCTCACCGGCTGGCGGATTGACATCGTGTCCGACGCCGCCCAGGCCCGGGACAACTAGGCGGCCTCCCGCCGTCCTCCCGCGCCGGAAACGCCCCCGCAGTTTCGGGCAGAACGGCCGGGAGGGGCTAGAATAGTAAAGACCGCGCCTAACGGCCGGCAGTCGTGCGCCTTGGGCGTGCCCGTTCCGCTTACCGCGGAGTGGGCCGTCTGCGGCCAGCAAGTATGAACGTCAGGAAGATGACCGTGCCAGTAGCAAGCGGGAATCAGCCGGAGCGTACCTGCATCGGATGCCGAAAGAAGGGGCTGCGGTCTGAGTTACTCCGGCTCGTCGCCGAAGGCAGCGGTTCAACCGCTGTCCTGGTGGATGAACGACGCCGGATGGCTGGCCGGGGTGCATGGCTGCATCCCAGCGAATCGTGCCTGGCTCTGGCCATCAAGCGGCGTGCATTCGGACGTGCCCTGGGGGGCGCGGCCGGTACCGCCGCCGTCGAACGCCGGATCAAGTCAGGCGCGTACGTTGCAGGCGCTCCGGTAACTGCAACACCAACCGTCCAACCTGAAAGCGGGTCAGAAATCTGATGGAAACCCGATGAGTTCCCAGCGATGAGTGCGTAACGATGACAACTTTGTTGCGCTCTGCAATGGGCCCTGCTGCAGTAATCGCGGCTTGGGCCCGCAGTAAGAAGTAGACGGTTCGTGCCTGGCTCGGTGCGGACCGAGACAGGAGAAATGTGGCCAAGGTCCGCGTACACGAGCTCGCAAAAGAGCTCGGTATTACTTCCAAAGATGCAGTGACAAAACTGCAGGAACTGGGCGAATTTGTTCGCTCCGCCTCTTCCACCATTGAGGCCCCCGTTGTGCGGAAGCTGCGCAACGCCTTCCCGGACGCCGCCCCCAAGGCAGCAGCTCCGGCAACAGCCCCCAAGGCTCCCGCCCCGGCGGCAGAAGCACGCCCCTCAACCCCCGCTCCCGGACCGGCCGCCCCCAAGGCTCCCGCTCCGCAGGCGCAGGCACCGGCCCCCGCCGCTCCGGCAGCACCGGCACAGGCGGCTGCTCCGGCAGCACCCGCTGCCAGCGCACCGGCTGCTCCGGCCGCCCCTGCCCAGGCCGCTCCGACCACCGGGGCAAAGCCCGGCGCCCGGCCGGCACCCAAAGCCGAAACGCCTGCTGCACCCACCCGCTCCGGCGGATCAGGGCAGGGCAGCTCGGCACCACGTCCCGGCGGTCCCCGTCCGGGCAACAACCCCTTCGCTACGTCCCAGGGCATGCCCCGCGGCCGTGGCGGCGACGGCGAGCGTGCTCCCCGTCCCGGCAACAACCCGTTTGCCACCTCCCAGGGCATGCCCCGTCCGGGTGGAAGCCGTACTGACGGCGACCGTCCCGGTGGTCCGCGCCCCGCAGCAGGCGCAGGCGGTCCCCGTCCGGGCGGCCCCCGCCCCGCGGCAGGTGCAGGTGGCCCCCGTCCCGCAGCAGGTGCAGGCGGTCCCCGTCCGGGTGCACCGCGGCCAGGTGGTGCCGGTGGAAACCGTCCCACCCCGGGCATGATGCCCAACCGTACTGAACGCCCGGCTCCGGCCGGTGCGGGACGTCCCGGTGCCGGCGGCCGTGGTCCCGGACGCCCGGGCGGCGCTCCAGGAACCGGTGGTCCCGGTGGCGGCGGCGGTGCTCCCGCCGGCGGTGGCTTCGGCAAGGGCGGACGCGGCCGCGGCGGTACCCAGGGTGCCTTCGGCAAGGGCGGCGCCGGACGTGGCAAGCAGCGCAAGTCGAAGCGTGCAAAGCGCCAGGAACTTGAGCAGATGAGTGCCCCGTCGCTGGGTGGCGTGAGCGTACCCCGCGGCGACGGCAACACTGTGATCCGGCTGCGCCGCGGCTCGTCCATCACGGACTTCGCCGACAAGATCGAGGCAAACCCCGCCGCGCTGGTGACTGTCCTCTTCCACCTCGGTGAAATGGCCACGGCCACGCAGTCGCTGGATGAAGAGACCTTTGCCCTGCTGGGCGAGGAGCTGGGCTACAAGCTCCAGGTTGTGTCTCCGGAAGACGAGGAGCGCGAGCTGCTGTCCGGGTTCGACATCGACTTCGATGCCGAGCTCGAAGCCGAAGGCGACGAAGAACTTGAGGCCCGTCCTCCGGTTGTCACCGTCATGGGCCACGTGGACCACGGTAAAACCCGCCTGCTCGATGCCATCCGCAAGTCCGACGTCATGGCCGGCGAGCACGGTGGAATCACCCAGCACATCGGTGCCTACCAGGTCACGCACAACCATGAAGGCGACGACCGGAAGATCACCTTCATCGATACCCCGGGCCACGAGGCGTTCACCGCCATGCGTGCCCGTGGTGCGAAGGTCACCGATATCGCCATCCTGGTGGTCGCAGCGGACGACGGCGTTATGCCGCAGACCGTTGAAGCCCTCAACCACGCACAGGCGGCCAACGTGCCGATCGTTGTGGCCGTGAACAAGATCGACAAGGAAGGCGCCAACCCGGACAAGGTCCGCGGCCAGCTGACCGAGTACGGCCTGGTTCCGGAAGAGTACGGTGGCGACACCATGTTCGTGGAGGTCTCTGCCCGCCAGAACCTCAACATCGACGAGCTGCTCGAGGCCGTCCTGCTCACCGCGGACGCTGCCCTGGACATGCGCGCCAACCCGAACAAGGACGCCCGCGGTATCGCGATCGAAGCCAACCTGGACAAGGGCCGCGGTGCGGTTGCCACCGTCCTGGTGCAGTCCGGTACCTTGCGCGTCGGCGACACCATCGTTGCAGGCACGGCCCACGGCCGCGTCCGCGCAATGTTCGACGACGACGGCAGCGCCCTGACCGAGGCCGGCCCGTCCCGCCCCGTCCAGGTGCTGGGTCTGTCAAACGTCCCGCGTGCAGGCGACACCTTCTTCGTGACCGCTGACGAGCGCACCGCCCGCCAGATCGCCGAGAAGCGCGAAGCCGCGGACCGCAACGCCGCACTGGCCAAGCGCCGCAAGCGCATCAGCCTGGAAGACTTCGACCAGGCCGTCGCCGAAGGCAAGATCGACACCCTCAACCTCATCCTCAAGGGTGACGTGTCCGGTGCCGTGGAAGCCCTCGAAGACGCCCTGCTCAAGATCGACGTCGGCGAAGGCGTGCAGCTGCGCGTCATCCACCGCGGTGTTGGTGCCATCACGCAGAACGACGTCAACCTGGCAACAGTGGACAGCGCCGTCATCATCGGCTTCAACGTCAAGCCTGCCGAGCGCGTTGCCGAACTGGCAGACCGCGAAGGCGTGGACATGCGCTTCTACTCCGTCATCTACTCCGCAATTGATGACATCGAGATGGCGCTCAAGGGCATGCTCAAGCCGGAATACGAAGAATTCCAGCTGGGTACCGCCGAGGTCCGCGAAGTCTTCCGCTCCTCCAAGTTCGGAAACATTGCAGGCTCGATCGTCCGCTCCGGCATCATCCGCCGTAACAGCAAGGCACGCATCAGCCGCGACGGCAAGATCATCGGTGACAACCTCACCGTTGAGACGCTCAAGCGCTTCAAGGACGACGCCACCGAGGTCCGCACGGACTTCGAGTGTGGTATCGGCCTTGGGTCGTACAACGACATCAACGAAGGTGACATCATCGAAACCTTCGAGATGCGTGAGAAGCCGCGCGTTTAGGCTGTTCCAGCCTTAAAAGGGTGCGGGGTCGTTGGGATTTTTCCGGCGGCCCCGCCCCTTCGCTGGGTGGCCAACGTCTTACGACGTCGGCCACCCAGCTTCGGCAGGCCCGATGCCACTCCCAGGCCGCCGGAAAAAATCCCAACGGGGGTCCGTCTTTGGCCCGCCTAGAGTGCGTGGCATCAATCGAACGTGGGTACGTCAGCTGCAACACGCCGTCGTACGTTCCAAAATTTTTAGGAGTTGTTCATGGCTGATCCGGCACGTGCTGCCAAGTTGGCGCAGCGGATTAAGGTTGTTGTTGCTGAGGCCCTGGGCCGGAAGGTTAAGGATCCTCGGCTGGAGGGCATTACCGTCACTGATGCCCGGGTGACCAATGATCTGCAGCATGCCACTGTGTATTACACCGTCTTTGGCGACCAGGCTGTCCAGGCTGACGCCGCCAAGGGACTGGAGAAGGCCAAGGGGGTGCTTCGGCAGGAGGTTGGCCGGAACATTACCGTCCGGCTGACTCCCAGCCTCGAATTCGTCGCCGACCAGATTCCCGTGGTTGCCTCCAACCTGGAGGAACTGCTGCGGGAGGCCAAGAAGCGTGACGCCGAGGTGGCCGCGCTTGCCGCCCAGGCAAAGCACGCGGGCGACGCCGACCCCTACAAGAGTGACGCTTCCGCTGATGTGGACATCGACGAGGACGACTTCGACGAAGAGGACCTTGACCTCGGGGACGACGAGGAACTCGACGAAGACGGCCACAAGTAACCGTTGAGCGCAGCAGAAGGCCCGGACCGCTATGTGTGGTCCGGGCCTTCTGCTTCCCAGAAGATCTCTATCGCCCGCTAGCGGAGGTCGGCCTCGATGACCTTCCCGGCCGGCGGCCCTGCGGGCGCCCCGCCGGGACCGTGCGGGGGTCCCGCCAATGCGTTCACCGTGGCGTACAGCGTGCCCCCGCGGATCTCGACGTCCGCCGGTGATTCGACTGCGAGGAACTCGGTACGGTGTCCCTTCGATGCGATGAACCTCAGGACCTGGTTGCCGAAAAGCGATGCAACGTACACGTCGCCGTTATTCGCCACTGCCAGGCCCGTGGGGCTGAGGATGTAGTCGACCCAGAGCTTCGTCTGGCCGGTCCAGGGATTGACCTTGAAGATCGCGCCGCGGTCACCAAGCGAGGGGACCTCCGGGCCGCCGGGCAGGGACGACACGTACAGCCAGCCGTCCGGACCCATTTCCACATCCGTGGGAACAGGCTCGAATGCATACTCGAACCCTGCGCAGCCAGGCGCCCCCAGCGTGGCCGCAGCTTCCGCCGTGAGCACTGCGGGCCGCGGCGGCAGGACCGCCAGTGTGGTGATGTCGCCGGAGCTGATGTTGACCTTGAGGATTGCGTTCGCTCCGGCATCTGCCACGTACGCCGTGTTGGCCTGCACGTAGGTGGCGTACGGATTTGAGTCCAGGGCGCCTGTGTACTGGGGCGGCGGGGCATCCGGGATGCCTGCGGCTTCCTCAAGGCACTGGCCGCTTGTGCCGGAGGCGAAACCGTAATGCTGGCCGGCGTCCGGGTTGATGGTCCGCTCGTATTCAGCGAGGTCCGCTATCGTATCGGCCTCGCCTCCGGGGCGGATCGATTTCAGGTACCCGCCCAACGCCGCCGGCACACCTTGGCCCGCCCCCTTGGCTTCAAGGAAGAAGGCCGTGGCGCCACGTGTTTCCACCCCGGCCACGCCCCAGCCTTCCGGAGCCTGGTAAACGGCATCGACAGTCCTGTCACGGTCCACGCGGCTCAGCGTCCCCGCGAAGTCCTGGGTGACGTAGACCGACTTGTTTGTTCCCACGGCCAGATGCAGGGGCGAAACGAGGCCGTCGGCCAGGACGTCCTGGTCCTGGGCTTCGTCGCGGGCCCAGGACGGAGCTGCCGGTGCGATGACGGCTGCAGCCGCCACGCAGGCGATGATGGTTAGCCTTCTCGTCATTGGGTACTCCGGGGTTGGCGCCCAAAAGTGGGCCGGGATATGAAGCCTCACGGGAGGAAATGATTCAGGGACCCCTGGCCGCCAGAGTATGCCCCCGACCGCCGGTTTGTCGCCGCGATTTCCCCCTATTCCGCCCCCTATTTCGTCCCCTAACGCCAACCCCTTGGCTAGGATCAAGCTATGACCGAGCCGAATGACACTGACCACACCGCAAGGTACTTGGAGCAGGCCGTGGAACTGGCCACCAGGAACGTCGGCGAAGGAGGCGGACCGTTCGGAGCGATTGTTGTGACGGCGGACGGGCGGGTGCACGAAGGCGTTAATCGCGTCACCCGCGACAACGATCCCACCGCCCACGCCGAAGTGGTGGCCATTCGGGCGGCAGCAACGGCGATAGCCAACTATGACCTGCAGGGAGCGGTCCTCTATGCAAGCTGCGAACCGTGCCCGCTCTGCCTTGCCTCCGCGCTCTGGGCCCGGATCGACCGCGTCCATTTCGCCGCAGACCGCCATGGCGCGGCCGCGGCCGGTTTCGACGACGCCGTCTTCTACGAGTACTTCGACGGGACCCGGCCGGAACTGTTGCCCGTCACCCGAAGCGACATCCCGTCGTCGGACGCGCCGTTCCAGGCGTGGGGCGCGTTTGAAGACAAAAAGGAGTATTAGGAATGGAAGCTGCGCTCACTGCCTGCCCGGCCTGCGGCAAGACCAACCGGGTCCCGGCGCAGGCGGCCGGCCGGCCGCGGTGCGGCAACTGCAAAGCTGACCTGCCCTGGATTGTGGACGCGGGGGACGCGGACTTTTCCGCCGTCGCCGAGCAATCGCCGGTTCCGGTGCTGGTGGACTTCTGGGCGGCCTGGTGCGGTCCCTGCCGGATGGTCAGCCCCGTGCTGGACAAGCTGGCCAGGGAACGGCCGGGCCGGATCAAGCTCGTCAAGGTGGACGTCGACAAGTCGCCGGGCCTGTCCCGGAGGTTCGACGTGCAGGCCATTCCCACGCTGATGGTCCTGGTGGACGGCAAGGTGGCAGCGCGCCAGGCCGGGGCTGCTCCCGCGGAGGCTTTGCGGACGTGGCTGGACCGGGCCCTGTCCGGAAGCCGGAGCTAGCCGGACCGGCCCCTTCAGCCGTGACGGCCGGGCAGCCGGTTCAGGCCCTCTACGAGGTCATCCTGCTTTCCGCACAGCGCAACCCGGACCCAGCCCTCGCCGATGGAACCGAATGCAGTCCCCGGCGCCACGGCAACGCCGGAATCCGCAAGGAAGCGGCGCACCCAGCTGCGGACGTCCCCGCCGCTGGCGTGGGAAACATCCGCCCACAAATAGAAGGCTCCCTGCGCCTTCAGGTAGGGGATTCCCTTGGCATCGAGGACGGCGGATGCGGCGTCCCGGTTTGCCCGATAGTGCCGGTGCGCGTGCTGGACGTAGTCCTGCGGTCCGGTCAGGGCGGCGAGCGCGGCGTACTGGGACGGTGACGCGACGCAGGAGACGATCGACTCCATCACGTTGTCCATCTCCTGCTTGATCCCGGGCGGGCAAATCAGCGCCCCGATCCGCAGCCCGGTGAGCCCGTACGTCTTGGACAGGGTCAGCGAAGTGAAGACCCGGGCATCTTCCGGCGTATCGCCGTCGAACCTGGCAGGGCTGATGTGCGGCACATCGTAGGTGAACGCCTCGTAGCATTCATCAGAGATGACCCACAGATCGTGCCGGCGGGCCAGGTCCATCAGGTCGCGGGTGAGGTCCTCAGCCAGCACGGCGCCGAGCGGGTTGGAAGGAGAGTTCAGGACCAGCACCCGTGTCCGGCCGGTCACCAGCGCCTCGATATCGCCGGGCCTGGGCTGGAAGCCGTGGTCCGGGTACAACGGATAACCCACCGGAACAGCGTTCAGCAGGCGGCTGGTCATGGCAAACGTGGGATAGCCAGGGTTGGGGACCAGGATTTCGTCACCGGGGGAGAGCAGCAGGCTCATGGCAAAGTGCAGGCCCTGCTGCGCCCCGTCCACCACATACACCCGGTCCGCGGCAATGTCGCAGCCCTGCTGCTCCCGGAACCGGGCCGCGAACGCCTCGCGCAGCCCCGGGATGCCCGCGTTAGGGGTGTAGTTGGTCTCGTCCCTGTCCAGGCACGCCATGCCTGCATCCAGGACGTGCCGGGGGAGCGGAAAGCCGGGTTCGCCGATGCTGAGCACCAGGGCGCCGGGAGTCCGCCACGCGGCTTCGGTGATCTCGCGGATCTGGTTGACGGGCACGTCGCGGACATGGGCGGCAAGCTCAGGCATGCCTGCCATCCTAGTGCCGCTGCAGGGCGCTGCAGGTTGCTGCAGGGCGTGCGCCGGGGCATCAACCAGCGCCGATATACTGGGAGGCGTGCTTTCTGGACTGGTGATAGTGGACAAGCCGCAGGGATGGACCAGCCATGACGTGGTTGGCCGGATGCGGCGCCTCGCAGGTACCCGGAAAGTAGGGCACGCCGGAACCCTCGATCCCATGGCCACGGGCGTCCTGGTGGTGGGCATCAACAAGGCCACCCGGCTGCTCACCTACATCGTGGGCACCTCCAAGACCTACACCGCCACCATCCGGCTGGGCCAGACCACCGTCACGGACGACGCCGAAGGCGAAGTTACTGCCACGGCAGGCACTTCGGGGGTCAGTGAGCAGGCAATCCACGACGGCGTCGCCGCGCTCACAGGTGACATCCAGCAGGTGCCCAGCAGTGTCAGCGCCATCAAGGTCAACGGTGAACGCGCCTACGCCCGGGTGCGTTCGGGTGAGGATGTGAAGCTTGCCGCCCGCCCCGTCACCATCCACCGCTTCGAGGTGCACGGCATCCGGCGGGACCCGGAAGCGGACGTCATGGACCTGGACGTCACCGTGGAGTGCTCCTCCGGAACCTATATCCGCGCCCTCGCCCGTGACCTGGGCAAGGCGCTGGGAGTGGGCGGGCACCTGACCGCGCTCCGCAGGACCCACGTGGGCCCGTACTCCCTGGAGCAGGCGCGCACGCTCGAGCAGCTCGCCGAGGAACTCAACGTCCTGGAAATGTCGCAGGCTGCCCGGGCACTGATGCCCAACCGTGAGCTGACCGCGGAGGAAGCCACCGAGATCTCCTTCGGCCGGAGGATCGCTGCCGGCGCCGCCCCGGGCAGTCCCGCGGCGGCCACCGCCGACCACCCGGCCGCCGCCTTCGCACCGGACGGGAGCCTGGTGGCACTGCTTGCCGATGCCGGCAGCTTCGCCAAGCCCGTGCTGGTGTTTGCCCCGGGCAACGGCAGCTCCGCAACCCGCACCCCCGGTGAAGGCTGAGCGTGGACGCCTATTTCTACATCATCCTGGTGGTCGGGCTCCTGTCCACGGGCGTGTGCCTCACGGCAGGAATCCTCAAGAAGGCGCCGAACGACGTCACTATCCTGTCTGTGGCGGCGGTGGAGGTCTCCCTCCTGGTCTACCTGGTGGGCTCGATCATCCGGGTCATCGCCGGCGAACCCATCGCCGGCGAGGCATGGGAATTCTGGGGGTACCTGGTCACGGCCATGCTCCTGCCGCCGGCTGCCGTCTACTGGTCCATCCTGGAGCGGACCAGATGGAGTAACTTTGTCCTGGCCGCCGTCGGCGTCACCGCACTGGTGATGGCGGCCCGCATGAACCAGATCTGGTACTGAAGTGGAAGAAGCACACAACGTGAAAGACCAGCAGGCAACAAGCGCCGCCGGAGGGCACACCCCGGGCAACAGCCAAGCCGGCGTCAACAGCCGCAATACCGGCCCGGGGCGGCTGCTCATCGCCGTGTACGCCGTCTTTGCCATCTCGGCGTCCGCCCGTGCCGGCTACCAGATCCTCACCAAGTTCTCAGAGGCTCCGCTCGCTTACCTGCTGTCCGCCTTCGCGGCCCTCGTGTACGTGGTGGCCACCGTGTCGCTGGCCAAAGCCGGCACCACCTGGTTCAAGGTTTCGGTTGCCGCGGTGCTGGTTGAACTGGTGGGCGTGCTGGTGGTGGGCGCCCTGAGCCTCTTCGACCCCGTCCAGTTCCCGCACGAGACGGTCTGGTCGCTGTTCGGCCGGGGCTACGCCTTCATTCCGTTGCTGCTGCCCGTCCTGGGCCTGGTATGGCTGTACCGGCGGCGCCCGGGTGCACGGGCCGCTGCCTGAGGCACGCTTTCCACCAGGCCGCGGCCGCGAAAGGCGCCTGAAACTTCGTCCGGAAACCTCGTCAAGAACCCTTGTCCGGACACATGAAGTCTGCTTCACTATTTCGTATGGAGGGGAGTATCCCCGAATGCTTCGTCGTCAGTCCGGCCGCCCCTGAGCGGCCCGGTGAAGCAGGCTCCCGCGGGAGCCGGGAAAGACCTCCGGTTGGTTTATCTGACTGGAAGTGGGTTCCTTCATGTATGTTCCCCTGTGGGGCTGGCTGGCTGTCCTGCTCTTTATCGTCCTGATGCTTGCCTTGGACCTCTTTGCCCACCGCAAGGCGCACGTGATCGGCGTGCGGGAGGCGGCGCTGTGGTCCGCCGTCTGGGTGGCCTTTGGCGTTGGTTTCGGTGTCCTGGTGTGGCAGCTGTACGGTGCGGAGTTTGGCCAGCAGTACTTTGCCGGCTACCTGATTGAAAAGTCCCTCGCCGTGGACAACGTGTTTATTTGGGCAATCATCTTCACGTACTTCGCCGTACCGCGGGAGTACCAGCACCGCGTCCTGTTCTTCGGTGTCCTCGGTGCCCTGGTGTTCCGAGGCGTCTTCATTGCGGCCGGCGCCGCCATCATCGCCAGCGCCGGGTGGGTGCTCTACCTGTTCGCCGCGTTCCTGCTCATCACCGGCTACCGGATGATCCGGCACCGTAACGACCACGTGGATCCGGAGAAGTCCCGGGCGTTGAACTTCTTCCGACGGCACGTGCCCATGACGGACGACTTCCACGGGCAGAGGTTCCTGATCCGGCGCGGCGGCGTGCTCCTGGCCACTCCGCTGCTCGCGGTCCTGGTCCTCGTTGAGGCGACTGACATCATCTTCGCCGTCGATTCGATTCCTGCCATCTTCGCCGTCACGGATGACGTGTTCCTGGTGTTCACCGCGAATGCCTTCGCCATCCTGGGCCTTCGCGCCATGTACTTCCTCCTGGCGGACCTTATCCACCGGTTCATCTACCTGAAGACCGGCCTGGCCCTCGTCCTGATCTGGGTGGGCATCAAGATGTTCCTGAAGATCGATATCTACTACATCCCCACTCCGGTGTCCCTGGCAGTTATTGCCGCGATCCTCTCCGTGTCGATAGGGGCCAGCCTGTGGGCAACACGGGGCCAGGAGCGCCGGCCGCTGCCCGCACCGGAGCGCGCACCGTTTGGATCCGCCGCCCCCGAGGACCTGGAAGCCCTGGAACCGCTGTGGCGCCGCAGGCAGCCCAACAGGTCCAGCCACCTGTGACCCCCAAACGATGGAGCATCCATGACAGCTGAACGTTCCGCCGACAGCGGTCAGGAGGCTCCGGGTCCAGGCGGGCCTGCCCGGCCTGCCTGGACCTTCCTCACCAACCACGGGCATGTCCTGCTGTCCGTGGCACAGGAGCCGGACATCCTGGTTGCAGACATCGCTGAGCGGGTGGGCATCACCACCCGGGCCGCCCTGCAGATCCTCAAGGACCTTGAAAGTGCGGGCTATCTGCTGCGGACAAGGGTGGGGCGCAGGACCCACTACACCATCCGGCCCCACCAGCACTTCCGGCATCCCGCCACTGCCGCGCAGGAAGTGGACGGCTTGATCAGCCTGTTCACAGCGGCTGCGCCGGGCGATGCTCCGGCGGCACCGGCGGAACCGTAACAGCCAAACCCGCTGCTTTCCCGGCACCCGCCCGGCTTGGCAAAGTTGGCCAGGCGAATGCAGGTAATCTTAGAGAGTTCCGCGGCCGGTACCGGCCCGAACATTGATACTTGCAAGCGTTTAAGGCGAGGGTGATGGTCTACATCTGGAACGATCCGTCCGAGGTCCCGGCGGACTTCGGCCCATCTGTTGTCACCATCGGAAACTTTGACGGAGTGCACCGGGGACACCAGCAGGTGCTCTCCGAACTGGTCCGCACGGCCCGGATCACAAGGTCCAAAGCTGTTGTGGTCACCTTCGATCCACACCCGGCCCTGGTCCACCGTCCCGAGTCCGCGCCCGAGCTGATCATGGGCCTGCAGGACAAGCTCGAGGCGCTGGGGGAGCTGGGCCTGGACGCCATCCTGGTCATGAAGTATTCGCTGGACCTGGCCAGCCTCACCCCTGAAGAGTTCGTGGAGCAGTACCTGGTGGACTGCCTGCACGCCGGCCATGTGGTCATCGGCCACGACGTACGCTTCGGACGCAACAATTCGGGGGACCTGGACACCATGAAGGCCCTCGGCCAGAAGTTCGGGTTTGAGGTGCAGGTGATCAGCGAGTTCGGCTCTGAGGGCTACCCCCTGCATGACGACGACGGCACGGACCGCCGCTGCTCCTCCACCTGGGTGCGGGAGGCCCTGCAGGAAGGCGACGTTGCCACGGCGTCCGCTGTCCTGGGGCGTCCGCACCGGATGCGCGGCGAGGTTGTTCACGGCGCCGCACGCGGCCGCGCACTTGGCTTTCCCACCGCCAACCTCGCCAGCAACGCCAGCGGCCTGATCCCAGCCGACGGCATCTACGCCGGCTGGCTGGTGGACCAGGCGGGTACCCGGTGGCCCGCGGCCATTTCCGTAGGGTCGAACCCCACGTTCGACGGCGTCAGCCGCCAGGTGGAGGCCCACGTGATCGACCGGCCGAAGGAGGACGTGGAGGACTTCGATCTCTACGGCCAGACAGTAGTTGTGGAATTTGTTGCCCGGCTCCGGGGCATGGTGGCTTACCGTGGGCCGGAGGCACTCGTGGAGCAGATGCGCCTGGACGTCATCCAGGCACACGGGCTGCTGGCCAGGCGCTAGGCCGCCACCAACGAAAGGCAGTACCCGTGTCCGTCGAGAAGAACACCCGGAAGCTGGACAAGGGGATT
The DNA here is from genome assembly GCF_048957775.1 of Pseudarthrobacter sp. CC4. Taxonomy (NCBI): domain Bacteria; kingdom Bacillati; phylum Actinomycetota; class Actinomycetes; order Micrococcales; family Micrococcaceae; genus Pseudarthrobacter; species Pseudarthrobacter sp. CC4. The sequence goes on from NZ_JARCCZ010000010.1 coordinate 91,309, forward strand.
GTCCGCGACTTCAGCTCGCGGATGAGCTACGCGTCCTACCTGCAGCTGCCAACCCTCCTGAGCGCGCAGCAGCCGGTCAGCAAGCCCGAACACCACGATGAACTTCTCTTCATCATCCAGCACCAGACCACGGAACTGTGGCTGAAACTGGTGCTCCATGAACTGCGCAGCGCCGCCGCCTGGCTCCGGGCAGACGACCTGGGGTCGGCGCTCAAAGGCATTGCCCGGGTGAAGCACATCCAGAAAACCCTCACCGAGCAGTGGTCCGTCCTGGCCACCCTGACCCCCACCGAGTACTCCCAATTCCGCGGCTTCCTCGGCAATTCCTCCGGCTTCCAGTCGAGCCAGTACCGCGCAGTGGAGTTCGTGCTGGGCAACAAGAACCACAAGATGCTCCCGGTGTTCGAGTCGGACCCCGAGGCGCACGCCATGCTTGAGGAACTGCTGGCCGCTCCCAGCATCTACGACGAATTCCTCGCCTACCTCTCCCGGCAGGGTTTTGATGTGCCGGCGTCCGTCCTGCAACGGGACGTCACCAAAGCGCACGAGTACACCCCGGAACTGGTGCCGCTGTTCAAGCACATCTACGAGAACGCGGCGGGCAACTGGGGGGCTTACGAGGCCTGCGAGGAACTGGTGGACCTGGAAGACAACTTCCAGCTGTGGCGCTTCCGGCACCTGCGGACCGTTCAAAGGACCATCGGCATGAAATCCGGGACCGGGGGATCCAGCGGTGCTGCGTTCCTCCAGAAGGCCCTCGAACTGACCTTCTTCCCGGAACTTTTCGCTGTCAGGACGGAGATCGGACAATGAGCATCCACCAGGAGAATGCAGCTGCGCCGGCTGCGGAGCAGTTGCAGCAACGGGCCGCGGAACTCGACCGGGAGGATCCGCTGGGGCACTACCGCGAGCACTTCATCGGCACCGACACGGCCGTGTCCTACCTCGATGGAAACTCACTGGGCCGGCCGCTGAAGCGGACCGCGGAGGACATCGCAACCTTCATCCGCGACGACTGGGGAGGGCGGCTGATCCGCGGCTGGGACGAGCAGTGGCTGGGCCTGCCGCAGTCCATCGGCGACCAGCTCGGACGGGCAGTCCTCGGCGCCGCGCCGGGCCAGACCACCATCGCCGACTCCACCACCGTGGTGCTCTACAAGCTGATCCGTGCCGCCCTCGCAGCGGTTGCCGATCCGGACCGCAACGAGCTGGTCCTTGACACCGAAAACTTCCCCACGGACCGGTACCTCGTCGAGGGCATTGCACTGGAGGAGGGACTTACCCTGCGCTGGATCCAGGCGGATCCGGCCGCCGGGGTGACCGTCGAACAGGTGCGCCAGGCAACCGGGCCGCGTACCGCCGTCGTACTCCTGAGCCAGATCGCCTACCGCTCGGGCCACCTGGCGGACCTCCCCGCCATCACGGCCGCAGTGCACGACGCCGGCGCGCTGGTTGTGTGGGACCTGTGCCACTCCGCGGGGTCAGTGGAGATCGCCCTGGACAGTGCCGGCGCCGACTTCGCCGCCGGCTGCACCTACAAATACCTCAACGGCGGACCGGGGTCGCCGGCCTTCGCGTACGTGAACCAGCGCCACCTGGCGTCGCTCAACCAGCCGATCTGGGGATGGATGGGGCGCAAGGACGCGTTCGAAATGGCTGCCGGCTATGAGCCGGCAGCCGGAATCCGCGGGTTCCTCAGCGGAACGCCGGCGATTTTCGGGATGCTGGCCATGCAGGGCACCCTCGATGTCATTGAAGAAGCGTCCATGGCCGCCATCCGGGCCAAGTCGGAGAAGCTCACGGCCTTCGCCGTCGAGGTCTTTGATGCCTGGCTCGCGCCGCTGGGCGCTGAACTTGCCTCACCGCGGAATCCGGCAGAGCGCGGCAGCCACATCACCATCGACCATCCGGATTTCACCAAGGCGACAGTGCAGGCGCTGTGGGACCGGGACGTGATCCCGGACTTCCGCGCTCCGCGCGGTATCCGCGTGGGCCTTTCGCCGCTGAGCACCAGCTACCGGGAGGTTCTGCGGGGCATGGAGGCGATGCGGGACTGCCTGCAGGGATAACGGGGCTGTTTCGACAACATTAGGCAGTGGCCGGTAAACTGGACGATGGATCCAGCTGCAGTCCGTGGCGGCTGGTTCCTGTTGCGTACGGCCCGCCCCGGTTTTCCGGCAACGGCTGCGGCGGCAGACCCGGCAGTGAGTTACTGACCTGGGCCCTCACGGCACATCCCTAGGAGTTATTGTGGCACTTGACGCCGCTGTAAAGCAGTCCATCATCAAGGAATACGCAACCGGCGAAGGCGACACCGGTTCGCCGGAGGTCCAGGTTGCCGTCCTGACCCAGCGGATCAAGGATCTGACTGAGCACATGAAGGAGCACAAGCACGATTACCACACCCAGCGCGGTCTGCTGGCCATGGTTGGTCGTCGCAAGCGCATGCTGGGCTACCTCAAGAAGACTGACATCGCCCGCTACCGTTCGCTCATCGAGCGCCTCGGCCTGCGCCGCTAGTCGGACTTAGGGGCGGCCCATTCCAGCATGGAACGGGCCGCCTTCTTCAAAAGAAAAACTAAACAGGAGGATCAACCGCATCACGCATTCGCGGTCCTCGGTAGTGATCCCCGGGAACGGCTTCGTTGACTGAAGCCGGCGGCCCGTGGGTCTCGATCGATGACCGGGTGCAGGGCCAGTAGACAGATGCTGGCTGGGTTGATGCGGCTGGACTTCCGTAAAACAGAAACGGAGGTGACTCTCTTGGAGGGTCCCGAAATCCAGTTCTCGGAAGCAGTCATTGACAATGGCCGTTTCGGCAAGCGCGTAATCCGCTTTGAAACCGGCCGCCTTGCCAAGCAGGCAGCCGGCGCAGCCATGGTGTACATCGACGATGACACCGCACTGCTGTCCGCCACCACTGCAGGCAAGCACCCGCGTGAAGGCTTTGACTTCTTCCCGCTGACGGTCGACGTCGAAGAGCGCATGTACGCTGCCGGCCGCATCCCGGGCTCGTTCTTCCGCCGTGAAGGACGCCCGTCCACCGAAGCCATCCTGGCCTGCCGCCTGATGGACCGTCCGCTGCGCCCCGCCTTCATCAAGGGCCTGCGGAACGAGGTCCAGATCGTGGTCACCGTCCTGGCGATCAACCCGGACGAGCTCTACGACGTGGTGGCCATCAATGCCTCCTCCATGTCCACGCAGCTGTCCGGCCTGCCGTTCTCCGGCCCCATCGGCGGCGTCCGCGTTGCCCTGGTTGCTGACGAAAACGGGTCACAGTGGGTGGCTTTCCCCAAGCACTCCCAGCTGGAGCACTCCGTCTTCAACATGGTGGTTGCCGGCCGCATTGCCGGTGACGACGTCGCCATCATGATGGTCGAAGCCGAAGCCACCGACAATTCATGGAACCTCATCAAGGAACAGGGCGCCACCGCCCCCACCGAAGAGGTTGTCTCCGAGGGCCTCGAGGCTGCCAAGCCGTTCATCAAGGCACTGTGCGAAGCCCAGGCCGACCTCGCCGCCCGCGCTGCCAAGCCGACCGTTGAATTCCCGGTCTTCCTGGACTACGAGGACGATGTTTACGCCGCCGTCGAGGCCGCTGCCGCTGAGAAGCTCGCCGCTGTCTTCCAGATCGCGGACAAGCAGGAGCGCGACAACGCTTCGGACGCCCTGAAGGACGAGGTCACCGCCTCCCTCGCCGGCCAGTTCGAAGGCCGCGAGAAGGAGCTGTCCGCAGCGTTCCGCTCGGTCACCAAGCACGTTGTGCGCCAGCGCATCCTGAAGGACCAGATCCGCATTGACGGGCGTGGCCTCACGGACATCCGCCAGCTCACCGCCGAGGTCGAGGTCCTGCCGCGCGTTCACGGTTCGGCCATCTTCGAACGTGGTGAAACCCAGATCATGGGCGTCACCACGCTGAACATGCTGAAGATGGAACAGCAGATCGACTCGCTGTCTCCGGTGAAGACCAAGCGCTACATGCACAACTACAACTTCCCGCCGTACTCCACCGGCGAGACCGGCCGCGTCGGTTCGCCGAAGCGCCGCGAAATCGGCCACGGTGCCCTGGCTGAGCGCGCGCTCGTGCCGGTCCTGCCGTCCCGCGAGGAGTTCCCGTACGCCATCCGCCAGGTATCCGAAGCCCTCGGTTCCAACGGTTCGACGTCGATGGGCTCCGTTTGCGCCTCCACCCTCTCGATGCTGAACGCAGGTGTGCCCCTGAAGGCCGCCGTCGCCGGCATCGCCATGGGCCTGGTCTCCGACCAGGTGGACGGCCAGACCCGCTACGCTGCGCTGACCGACATCCTTGGTGCCGAAGATGCCTTCGGCGACATGGACTTCAAGGTTGCCGGTACCTCCGAGTTCGTTACCGCCATCCAGCTTGACACCAAGCTCGACGGCATCCCCGCTTCCGTGCTGGCAGCAGCCCTGAAGCAGGCCCGCGAGGCACGCCTGCACATCCTCGAGGTCATCAACTCGGCCATCGACACCCCGGACGAGCTCTCCGAGTTCGCACCGCGCGTCATCGCCGTGAAGATCCCCGTGGACAAGATCGGCGAGGTCATCGGCCCCAAGGGCAAGATGATCAACCAGATCCAGGAAGACACCGGCGCCGACATCTCCATCGAGGACGACGGCACGGTCTACATTGGCGCCACCAACGGCCCGTCTGCAGAAGCAGCGCGTTCCGCCATCAACGCCATTGCCAACCCGCAGGTCCCGGAAATCGGCGAGCGCTACCTGGGTACGGTCGTCAAGACCACCACCTTCGGTGCCTTCGTTTCGCTGACCCCGGGCAAGGACGGCCTCCTGCACATCTCCGAGCTGCGCAAGATCGCAGGCGGCAAGCGCGTGGACAACGTCGAAGACGTTGTCTCGGTGGGCCAGAAGGTCCAGGTGGAAATCACCAAGATCGATGACCGCGGAAAGCTGTCGCTGTCTCCGGTAGTGGCTGAAGAGGAAGGCGCCGGGGAGACCGAGCGCGTTCACGCCACGGAGCCCGCTGAAGGCGCAGAGGTCTAGCACACCGCACAGCGGGCTCGCCCGCAGCATGAAGAGGCGGGGGGGGGGGGGGGGGCCCCCCCCCCCCCCCCCCGCCGCTGTTACGATGGCAGCCAGATCCCGGCTGCCCCTCTTGAAAGGCCTCAATGACTGTTGTACCCCTGCCGCTTGAGCAGAACCACCGCGGCGATACCCTGGTCCACGGGGCCGACGGCGGCTCCGAAGTGCGGCGTTCGGTGCTGCCCGGCGGAGTGCGGGTACTTACCGAGGCGATGCCCGGGCAGCGGTCGGCCACCATCGGATTTTGGGTGGGGGTCGGTTCCCGCGATGAGGCCCCGGGCCAGCACGGCTCAACGCATTTCCTCGAGCACCTCCTGTTCAAGGGAACCAAGCGCCGGACTGCGCTGGAGATCGCCTCTGCATTTGACGAGGTGGGCGGCGAGTCGAACGCGGCCACGGCGAAGGAAAGCACGTGCTACTTCGCACGGGTCCTGGACTCCGACCTGCCGATGGCCATCGACGTCATTGCAGACATGATCACAGGCGCCGTCATCGATCCTGCCGAGATGGAGCAGGAACGCGATGTCATCCTTGAGGAAATCGCCATGGATAGCGACGACCCCACGGACGTCGCCCACGAACACTTTGTCTCAGCCGTCCTGGGCAGCCATCCCCTGGGACGCCCCATTGGCGGCACACCGGATGCCATCAAGGCGGTGGCCCGTGATTCTGTGTGGGAGCACTACCAGCGCTATTACCGGCCGGACGAACTGGTGATTACCGCAGCCGGCGGCCTGGAGCACGACGTCGTCTGCGGCCTTGTGGTGGATGCGCTTGAGTCTGCCGGCTGGTCACTTGAGTCCGATGCGGCGCCGGTGGAACGCCGGTCCACCGAACGTGCCCTCATCACCGGGACCGCAGGGCTCCACGTCGTCAAGCGCGCCGTGGAGCAAGCGAACATCATCATGGGTTGCCCCACGATCGTGGCCACGGACGAAAGGCGCTACGTCATGAGCGTCCTCAATGCCGTGCTGGGCGGGGGAATGTCCTCACGCCTGTTCCAGGAGATCCGCGAGAAGCGCGGCCTGGTGTATTCCACGTACTCCTTCGCGTCCTCCTACGCGGATGCCGGCTACTTCGGCATGTACGCCGGCTGCACGCCGTCCAAGGTACGGCAGGTGCTGGACCTGCTCGCTGTTGAGCTGGACAAGCTGGCTGAGCACGGCATCGCCGAGGACGAACTCCGCAAGGCGGTAGGCCAGCTGGGCGGCGGGATCGTGTTGGCCCTGGAGGACACCGGTTCGCGGATGTCCCGGCTGGGCCGGGCCGAGCTAGTGTCCGGCGAGTACCAGGACATTGACGAAACCCTGCGCCTGATCAAAGCTGTCACCACCGAACAGGTCCAGGAATTGGCAGCCGAACTCGCTGCCGCTCCCAGGACTGTGACCGTCGTCGGACCATTCGAGGAGACGGAAACGTTCGGACTCTGACGCGTCGGAACGGCAGGACTTAGCTCGCAAACGGCAGGACTTGGCTCTGGAGGTGAGGGGACAGTGGAACGGACCCCTCCCAGCCGTGCGCCGGGAGCTCTGGCCGCTTTCCTGGGCCGCTGGCGGGGGAGTACCCGGTTCGCCGCCGGTCCTTGGGGGCCCGAACGGACCGTCGACGCCGAGGTGACCTACACCCCGGTGGCTGGCGGATCTGCCGTCGTCCAGAGCTACCGCCACCTGGAACCGGACGGGACGCATTCCGAAGGCCACGGGATCTTCACTGTCGACCCGGATCACCAGGATGTTTTTTGGTACTACGTGGATAATGCGGGCCCGGCACCTGCAGCCGCCGCCCGCTGCACGTGGCATGACGGCGCCCTTAGGGTGGAACGCCGGGGCGGTGCCGGGTGGACCCGCCATACGTTGCGCGTCGACGGCAACGTACTCACCCACATCACGGAGCTACGAACCCGTGGCGGCAAGACCACAAGCACCACAACGGACGGGTCCGGCGGGGACGACGGGACCGGCCCGGCCTATGTTCCCTTCATGACGTCGTCGTTCCAGCGGAGCTGACGCGGTCAGACGAAGCACACCAAAATGACGGCTCATCCAGATGGCGGCAGATTCAGTCAGGTTCAAAGCGACGTCACCAGTGCACCAAGCCCCACTCCCACTCTTTGAGCGGGTCCTCGGGCAGTTTCGGGGGCATGGCGTAGAAGTCGACCCATACAGAATCCTCTTGCGAAAAGACCTCGGGATCCACAAAGTTGTCGCCCACTGGCTCTTCAAGCGGAAGTTCCGCCGGCTGGGACCCCGGGGGTTCAGCGGCAAGGAGTCCAGGCGGCCAGTGGGGTGGTTCCCAGTCGTGGTGTTCGGGCTTGTAGTGGCGGCCGGTGGGTGAGGTCCAGCCGGGTGGCTGGGTTTTGGTGCCGGGGGTGGGTTTCCAGCGGCTGTTGTGTTTGAGGCGGTGGTGTTTGGGGCAGAGTTGGGCCAGGTTGCTGATTCCGGTGGTTCCGCCGTGGTGCCAGGCCTGGAGGTGGTCTGCCTCGTTGTCCGAAGTCCGGTTGTTGCAGCCGGGGAAGGTGCATTTTCCGTCGCGGAGGCGGAGTGCTTGTTTCATGGCTTTGGTGAGGCGGTAGCTGGTACGGCCGATTTCCAGTGGCGCACCGTCCCGCGGGTCCACCAGGACGCGATGGAACGAGGCGGCGCCGTCAGCGACGAGTTTGCGGGCCATGGAAGCGGGAATGGGCCCGTAGCCGTCCAGGTTTGCGGGTTCGTCGGTGAGGCCGAGGAGTGAGAACACAGGGACGGTGACCAGGACGTCCGCCTTGGGCACCGGAACGTTGGCAAGATCGGCGCACGCGCTGTTGACGTCAGTGGCAGCGCCGGCAGAGGCCTCCCCGACAGTTGGTCCCGCGGCATCTGTGCGGATGGTTGCGGCATCTGCTTGGTCATTGACGGAAAGGAAAGCCAGCCCTACAGGGGCGTCGGTGCCCTCTACAGTGCTGTGTTCCGCCGTGCCGGTTTTACCTGGGGTGCCTTCCTGTGCGTGGCTAAGGGCTGGTCCTGCGCTGAGGAGCAGGTGGGCGGCGACGTCTGGCCGCAGTTGCGTGAGCGTCCGGGGCTCATTGGGGCCTTGGAGTCCGCGGGCGAGGGCGGTGGTGCGGTTCCAGATGGCGGATGCGGTGCTGCCGGGCAGGTAGAGCGAGAGCCAGGCCATGCCGTCGCGGTCCGGGGCGTATTCCATCCGCCGGTCCGCGGCACATTTGCTGTGGCGCTTCTCCAGGGTCTCGGGGTGGTGGCGTTCACGCCAGCCGCGGACCTTGGCGCGGAACCGGTTAGGTACGAGTTCACCGGCGGCGGCTCCGCGGGCGGGCTTAGGTGCGTCGGGGTCGAGGAAGTGCGCAACGAGGGCGGCCGCGCCGGTAGGGCCGAGGGCATCGGCTTCGTCGACGAGGATTTTCGCGTGCTGCCAAGTGATGGTCCCGGCCGCCAGTGCGTCCATGGCCAAGGGCAGGGTGGCGAGTTGGCGGGCCTGGGTGACGAGGGCCCCGGCGGCGGGGGAGCTGAGGGTCAGGACCCCGGCGATTTCCTCAACCGCCGACATCTCGGCGTAAGTCCGTTCGTGCACGGGCGCGTCCGGCGGGGTCATGGCGTTCTGGATTCCGACGGCCTCTGCCGCGTCCCCGGCCTTTACGGCGGCGATCTGCGCTTCGAGTTGCTTCGCCACGGCCATCCGCTCCAGGCGGAGCTCATAGCGGCGCTGGAGCACATCAACCCCGGCGGCGGCACCACCGCCGGCTTCCAGGGCGGAATCTTCGAGAAACAGCGCATTCAGGCGGGAGGTGGAGGCCTGAATGCCCTCCATCGCTGGTGCCGTGCCCGCGCCGTTTCCCATATCAGCATCATCTATTGAGGCACTGACATTCTGTCCGGGCCCAAGTCTGGGAGCGGCTGACGGGCGGACGTGCGCAGCATGGACGGCAGGAAACAACGCCGTAGCGCTGATCATCTCACCTGTCGTGTCTGTGTCCACGTGGATATCATCCATCGAGGCACCGACATTTTAGGGCTTGTGGGTGCGGGTGTGCTCGTGGGTGCGGGTCCAAGTGAAGGGCGGAGTGGCGTGTCCCGCCGAGCTGGACACCGCAGACGCTACCTGGTCGCCTACGACCACTAGATCCGGTAGGACTCGATCATCTAGCCCCCGGCGAACGGAGGCAGCACATCCACTACGTCGTCGGCCTTCAACACAACCGAATGATCGCGCACGGCGACTTCATTGAGGAGGAAGCTGCTCCGGGACAGGATGCGGGGCAGCGGAGGAGTGCCGGTGGGCGGTTCAGGGCGCTCGACTGCCAGGACAGCCTCCAAGAGATCCGCAACAGTGGAACCCGCCGCCAGGTTGAAGCGCTCTTCCTCGACGCCGGAGGCAGCGCGTGCGGCAGCGAAGTAACGTACGTTCAAAAGTTTCAGCCCCCGATGGCGCTCATGCTGCGGTCCGGCTGGACGAAGTCCGGAGCATCGAGTCCCACGTGGTCCATTCCGTGGGCTTTGGGCTTAAGCCACATGGCGTCCTGCCAGCGCTGGGCGAGTTCGCCGTCGCTGGCTCCCGAACGCAGGAGCCCCAGCAAGTCAATCTCTTCCCGGGAGAACAGGCAGCTCATGATCTTGCCCTCGGCGGTGATCCGGGTCCGGCGGCAGTCTGAACAGAACGGTTCCGTCACGGAGGCGATGATCCCCACCGTGCCCAGGGCCGGGCCGGACAAAACGTCGGAAACAGACCCGGCCTCCCGCCGTCGTACTTCAAAGCGTTCCGCCGGGGCGCCGTCACGGGCGCGGGGGTCGGGGCTGAGGACAAAGTCGGACGAGACCAGCCCACGGATCTCGGCGGCCGTTATCATGTTCCGACGCGTCCAGCCATGGTCTGCGTCGAGCGGCATCTGCTCGATGAACCGCAGCTCGTAGCCGCGCTCCAGCGCCCATGCGAGCAATGACGGCGCCTCGGCATCGTTGATACCGCGCATCAGGACGGCGTTGAGCTTGACGGGGCCAAGACCTGCCGCCCATGCGGCATCCACCCCGGCCAGCACCTGGTCCAGGAACGGCCGGCGGGTCAGCTGGGTGAAGGTTTCCTCGTGCAGCGAATCCAGGGACACGTTGATCCGGGTCAGGCCGGCCGCCTTCAATGCAGCGGCTTTCTTCGCCAGCCCCACACCGTTGGTGGTCATTGAAATGGGCAGCCCGGGATGGTTCCGGCGGAGTGAGGCAATGATGTCAACCAGGTCGTGCCGCACCAGCGGTTCGCCACCGGTCAGGCGCAATTCGCGCACACCCAGCTGGTCCACGCCGATCCGCACGATCCGCACGATTTCCTCCGCGGACATCACTGCCTGCTTGGCGAGCCATTCCAAACCCTCGGCGGGCATGCAGTACGTGCAGCGGAGATTGCATTTGTCCGTCAGGGACAGCCTCATGTCCGTGGCCCGGCGGCCGTACCGGTCCACGAGTCCGGCAGCAGCGCCGGCGGGGCGGGCCGCCGGGACGGACGGCAGCGCTGCGCCCGCTTCCTCCCGTGGCTGCGGCATGCCTAGCTGGACACTCATGGATTCAGGCTACGCCACGATGGGCTCTGCATCACACCCGGGACGGTGCGGGCAGGGCAAACAGAATGTGTGGCCGGCAACGGGGACGCGGGTATCCGGCGAATCTATGCTGGAGATGTGGACAGCTCCCAGCCAGAGCAGGCAACGCACGACGGCGGGACACGGCTTCCGGAGCGCCCGGCGCCTTCCCTGCGGCATGGACGTGGGCGCGAGCAGCGGAGCGGGCATGGGCAGGCGCTACGGCGCCGCGCGTGGCTGGCAGCCGCGGCGGGTGCGGTCGCGGTGGGCAGCGCCCTGGTCCTGGGGGAACTCTTGGCAGCGGTGTTCAGTCCGTCGCTGTCACCTGTGACTGCTGTGGGCGGTGCCGTCATCGATGCCGTTCCTCCCGGTGTCAAGGACTGGGCTGTGGCAGTGTTCGGGACAGCGGACAAAGTTGCCCTCCTGGCGGGCATGGCGCTAGTCATCGCCGGATTCGCGGTGCTGGCAGGGGTCGTGGAGGACCGGCGGCGCTACGCCGGCGCCGCCATGGTTGGCGTCTTTGGCCTGGCCGGCCTTGCGGCCGTCCTGACCCGTGCCCAGGCCAATGTCAACGCAATGAGCCTGGCGGTGTTCACCGCCGTCGTGGCGGTCGTCCTGCTTCGGTTCCTGGTCCGCATGCTTCAGGAGTGGGGGAGCCAGGCAGCGGAGCCCGACCCAGCCGCGACGCCCGCCCCAACCCCGACCGCCGCCTTAGCAACTCCCGCCCCGGCCCGCCGCCGCTTCCTGCAGGCTTTGGCCGGGGGAGCCGCTTTCACGGCAGTCGGCGGCGTGCTCGCGGCAGCCTGGCGCGGTGCCGCCGCCGTCGTCAGCGAGGCCCGGGGCCGCGTGGCCCTGCCGGCTCCCGCGTCAGCAGCTCCGGCCATACCGGCAACTGCCGAGGCTGGAGTCGAGGGCATCACCCCGCTGGTCACCCCGAATGCCGACTTTTACCGCATCGATACCGCACTGTCCGTTCCCGCCGTCGATCCCGCCACCTGGGTCCTGAGGGTCACGGGAATGGTGGACAGGGAGGTTGAGCTGTCCTTCGCCGATCTCCTGGCCAAACCCCTGGTTGAACGCCATGTCACCCTCGCCTGCGTGTCCAACAACGTGGGCGGCGACCTTATCGGCAATGCGCGCTGGCTCGGCTGGCCGGTCCGCGAGCTCCTGGCACTGGCAGGCCCCCGGCCCGGCGCGGACATGGTCCTGTCAAGGAGCGCCGACGGCTGGACCGCAGGAACGCCCCTTGAGGTGCTCAGCGACGGCAGGGATGCGCTGCTTGCCATTGGAATGAACGGCGAGCCGCTGCCCCTTGAGCACGGCTTTCCCGTGCGGCTGGTGGTGCCCGGACTCTACGGCTACGTCTCCGCCACCAAATGGGTCACCCAACTCAAGGTCACCAGGTTCGCGGATGACGTCGCCTACTGGACACCCCGAGGCTGGTCGGAGCGGGGTCCCATCAAGACCTCCTCGAGGATCGATGTGCCGCGTGGCGGCCGCCCCGTGAAGGCGGGAAGGGTGCTGTTCGGAGGCGTGGCCTGGGCGCAGCACACCGGCATCGGGAAGGTGGAGCTGAGGGTGAACCGGGGCCCGTGGCAGCAAGCTGAACTGGCGGAAGGAATCTCCCGGGACACCTGGTACCAGTGGAAGCTGGGATTGGACCTGACGGAAGGGCAATACGAAATCCAGGTCAGGGCAACGGACCTCTCCGGCCAAGTCCAGGACGAGCAGAGCCGCCCTGCCGCCCCCAACGGAGCCACCGGGCTCCACACCATTAGAGTGGACGTGAAACCCTGAAGGCTGACACTGAAGGCGGAACCATGACCAGCCCGCAACCGCATGGCACGCCTGTAGACCAGGCACTGCACCGTTCCCCGCACCACGCACGGTCCGCGGCTGGCCATGTCGCCGCCGTCGACGATCTGTTGCGGCCCTTGCGGTCACCGGAGCGGACGGAGCGCCTGCCGCTGCGTGAGGCCCTGGGCCGGGGCCTGGTCGGCGACGTCCCGGCTCCCATCAGCCTGCCGCCCTTCCCCAACTCCCAGATGGACGGCTACGCCGTCCGCTCCGCTGACCTGCCCGACGGCGGCGGAGAGCTGCGTGTTATGCCTCCCGTCCCCGCCGGTGCCAGTCCGGACGGACTAAAGCCTGGCATGGCCGCGCCGATCATGACGGGAGCCATGCTCCCGGACGGAGCGGACGCCGTCGTTCCCATCGAGCGGGCCGTTCCGGACCGGTTCCTGCCGCCCGCCGCGCAGTCAGCGGAACAAGCAACGGTGCGTCTGCCCCCGGCAGCGCCCGGAACGTTTGTGCGCGCAGCAGGCAGCGACGTCCTCGCCGGGGAGACGGCCCTGGCAGCCGGTACTTTCCTGGGGCCGGCCCAGCTGGGACTGTTGGCGGCACTGGGGATCCCGGACGTGACGGTCTACAAGGCTGTGACGGTCCTGCTGGTGACCACCGGCGACGAGGTGGTGGAGCCCGGCCAGGAGCTCCCCGCCGGCAAGATCTACGACTCCAATGGCACCCTGCTGGAAGCGGCCATGACGCAGGCGGGGCTGGTGGTCCGGCGGGCAGGCATTGCCACGGACAACCCGGACGCGCTGCGGGCGCTGCTGCGGGCCGAAGGCAGCGCGGCGGACCTGATCGTCACCACCGGAGGGGTCAGCAAGGGCGCCTACGAGGTAGTCCGGCAGGCCATGGAGGACCAGCCGGTGGAATTCCTCCATGTGGCAATGCAGCCGGGGGGCCCGCAGGGGATCGGCAGCTTCGACGGGCGTCCCTTCCTGGGCTTCCCCGGCAACCCTGTCAGCTGCCTGGTGTCCTTCGAGATGTTCCTCCGCCCGGTGCTTGCGGGTTTGCTGGGAACGCCCGCACCCCGCCTGCCCCTCCGCGCCCGCCTCGCCCACCCGCTCACGTCTCCCGAACACAAGCACCAGGTCCGCCGGGGAACGTTGCAGTCCGACGGGACGGTGGAGCTGCAGGGCGGGGAAAGCTCACACCTGATGCACGCGCTCGCGGGTTCCAACGTGCTGGTTCACGTCCCCGAAGGAGTGGCCGCGCTCGCGGCCGGTGCGGAGGTGGAAGTATGGATGCTGTGAATGCAGAACAAACCCCGGCCGCGCTGACGCACCTGCGCCAGGACGGCAGCGCCCAGATGGTGGACGTGTCCGCCAAAGCCGAAACCACCCGCGAGGCCACCGCCACCGCCACGGTCCACACCACCTCCGAGGTGATGGACCTGCTCGGCTCGGGCGGACTGCCCAAGGGGGACGCCCTGGCCGTGGCACGGGTTGCCGGGATCATGGCGGCCAAGAAGACCCCGGAACTGATACCGCTGTGCCATCCGCTGCCGCTGTCCAAGGTCACCGTGGACTTCGAACTTGGCGCCGCGACGGTTTCGATCCTCGCCACCGTGAAGACCCGCGGCGTCACCGGCGTGGAGATGGAAGCCCTCACGGCAGTCTCCGTTGCGGCGCTGAGCGTTTACGACATGATCAAGGCCGTGGACAAGCACGCTGTCCTGACCGACATCAAGGTGCTGGCCAAGAGCGGCGGCAAGAGCGGGGACTGGGCACTGTGACTACTCCCGGCACCATCAATGCCCCCGAGCCGCACCGGCACGGCGACGTGCAGGGCCGGAAGGCCGGCGTCGTGATCGCCTCCACCCGCGCTGCGGCCGGCATCTACGACGACGAAACCGGCCCCGTGATTACGGACTGGCTGACCGAACACGGCTTCGACGTGTTCCCGGCCATGGTGGTCCCCGACGGCGAGCCCGTGGGCGCAGCCATCCGCGCGCTCCTCACCCAGCACCCCGCCGTCGTCATCACCAGCGGCGGGACAGGCCTCAGCCCGGACGACCGCACCCCGGACGTCACCCTTCCGCTGCTGGACCGCGAGATTCCCGGCATCATGGAGGCAGTTCGCCGCGCCGGTGCCGCGAAGACCCCGCTGGCGGCCCTGAGCCGCGGCTATGCCGGCGCGGCCGGCAGTACCTTCATCATCAACCTGCCCGGATCACCCAAAGGGGTCATGGACGGACTGACCGTCCTGGACCCCGTGATCGGGCACCTCTGCGACCAGCTGGAAGGCGGACATGGGCACTGAAGCAGTTTTCGAGGTAGTCAACGCCGTCCTGAGCGCGGAGCCAATCTCCGTTGACCAGGCCATTGCGGCAGTGGAGAGCGACACTGCGGGGGCAGTGGTCAGCTTCAGCGGCGTGGTGCGGAACCACGACGGCGGCAAGCCGGTTGAGCGGCTCAGCTACAGCGCGCATCCCACGGCACACCAGGTGATGGCCGACGTCGTCGCGCGCCTTGCCGGGGAACAGGCCGCCGGAAGCGGAGACAGCAGCGTGCCCCCGCAGCCGGTGCGGATTTGGGCGGCGCACCGGATCGGCATGCTGGAGATCGGCGATCCGGCGCTGGTGTGCGCGGTGTCCGCAGCCCACCGGGGCCAGGCCTTCGCCGTGTGCTCTGAGCTGGTGGACCGGATCAAGGAACAGGTGCCCATCTGGAAGGAACAGTTCTTTACTGACGGCACGGTGGAGTGGGTCGGCGCCGGCAGCTGAGGCGTCCGCTGGTGCCGGCCGGCACCATGCTTCCTGCGAGGTAACGCACAGTCCCTGGTTCCTGTGCGGCGCGGCCCCACCGGTAGGCTTAACGGCATGACCGAACAACTCCCTGCTCCCTTGCCCGTTGCCGTGCTGGGCGCGAACGGGCGCATGGGCGCCGAAGCCGTAAAAGCCATTGAAGCCGCACCGGACATGAAGCTGGTGGCGGCCCTGGGACGCGGCGATTCGCTGGACCAGATCACGGCTGCCGGTGCCCGGTTCGTGGTGGACCTGACGGTTCCGGAAAGCACCGAAGCGAACGTCCGGTTCGCCGTCGAACACGGCATCCACGCTGTTGTGGGAACCACCGGCTGGGACGCGGGCAGGCTGTCCGCGCTGGAAAGCCTGCTGGCCGGCCATCCGGAGACAGGTGTCCTGATCGCACCGAACTTCGCCCTCGGATCCGTGCTGGCCTCCGCCTTCGCCGCCAAGGCCGCCAAGTACTTCGAATCAGTCGAGATCATCGAGCTCCACCACCCGGACAAGGTGGACGCACCCTCGGGCACGGCGGTCCGCACCGCCCAGCTCATCGCCGCCGAGCGCGCTGCGGCGCAGGTGCCGCCCAGCCCGGACGCCACCACCAGCGAACTGGCCGGAGCACGGGGCTGCGACGTTGACGGCGTAAGGGTCCACAGCGTGCGCCTCCGGGGGTTGGTGGCGCACCAGGAAGTCCTGCTGGGCGGTTCCGGCGAGCAGCTGACGCTGCGCCACGATTCGTTCGACCGCGCCTCCTTCATGCCCGGCGTCCTGCTGGGCGTCCGCAACGTGGCGACACACCCCGGACTGACCGTAGGCCTGGACGGCTACCTGGACCTGGGGCTCTAGGCCATGAACGGGCTGCTGGCCGGCTTTCGGAAGAACCGCACCAAGATCTGGGTGGGAGCAGTAACCCTGCTGCTGGTCTTCTACCTGGTGGTGTCCTTCCAGCGCTCCATCCTCCTGCTGACGGACAGCAACCTCGCGGCGCAGGCTATCGGTGCGGCGTACCTGGTGCTGCCCGCCATTGGTGCATGGGCCCTGATCCGGGAGCTGATGTTCGGTGCCCGCACGGAGCAGATGGCCAAGGTCCTGGAGGCGGAGGGCGGACTGCCGGTGGACGAGCTGCCCCGCACGCCGGCCGGCCGGATCGTCCGGACAGCCGCGGATGCGGAGTTCGAGAAGTACCGTTCGGAGGCTGAGGCGGCTCCGGATGACTGGCGCTCCTGGTTCCGCCTGAGCTGCGCCTATGACGCCGCCGGCGACCGGAAGCGCGCCCGCGCTTCCATGCGGGACGCCATCAAGCTCTTCCGCGGGAACGTTCCAGCCTAGGAGCCCCCTGCCGCCCGGTGCCCGCTGGTTGAGCACAGCTAGTGTTGAGCACAGCTAGCGGATGGACCGCGGCTCGCCCCGGCCCGCCCGGTTCGCGGCGTGTCCCAGCCATTCCAGCGGCCCCCGCCACTTCAGCAGCACGAACACCATGCCCACAATTACTGCGGTGGCGGCATGAGCGAAGTACATTCCGTCCTCCGTCCAGCCGGCCGGCAGCGGTTTGAGGTAGAAACCGGAGACCACCCAGACGTGGACTGCGTAGAGGCTCAGGGTCATCGCTCCCGCACCGCGCAGCGGCAGCAGCAGGTCCAGGTCCACCCACTCGGCCAGCCGGCCCAGCAGCAGGCATGCCCCGATGGCCGCCACAGCCACGCCCGACGTGTGCAGCAGGTCCAAGGTGGTGGCCGAGTGCGGTGCGGCGGACGCCAGCCACCACCAGGACCCCTCCTGGGGGATTCCCGTCAAGTTGACCTGCAGGATGCTCTCGAGTGGATACCCCGGTGAATTCAGGAGCTCCTCCAGTGCAGCCCGGCCGCCCCAGCTTTCCATTGCCGTAACACCCAGGGTCTTGGCCAGGACTGCGACGATAGTGCCCCCTACCAGCAGCACCACCGGGACCATTGCCCTGCCCAGCACCAGCCTGCCCACGATGAGTCCGACGAGCAGGTATGAAAGCCACTGGAACACAGGGTAGTAGCCGGTGAAGAACAGGTCCGCCAGCAGGCTTGCCGGTGTTGAGAGGTCCTCCCAGGAGGGGTTGTGGCCCAGCTGCATCGGCGGTTGGGCGGCGAGGAGCCACGGGCGCAGCAGGTATGCCAGCACCGGTGACCCCAGGACCCAGCCGCCGGCCCAGGCGCAGAGCTGCTTCAGCGCCATTCCCAGGAAAGGCAGGACACACAGGAACAGCACCGCGTAGTGGACCAGGATGATGGCCAGGTTCACCTCCAGCCCGCCCAGGGAAAGTCCGACGGCGGCAATCACCAGGGCGCGCAGGGCAACGCCGCGGCGGGCGGCGGCCAGGTCAGGGCCCTGCAGCGGCTTGTGCTTTCCGGTGGACAAGGCCAGGCCCACCCCCGCAAGTACCGCAAACAGTGCCGCAGCCCGGCCCGAGAAGGTGAGGCCAATCCAGGTGGGGGTCAGGTCCGCGTTCGACTCGAAGGTGGGAAGCAGGTGGGTGGCCATCATGCCCAGCAAGGCCAGGCCACGGGCAGCGTCGATGCCGTGGAGCCGCGCCGTCACGGGCCGCCCGGCAGTCTTGCGGGACGTTCTTGCCGGGGTACGGGACGTCATGACCAGATCGTCTCATACCTGACTGTGCCGGAGCTGTCAGGAAACTCCTTGTATTCGAATATGTGTTCGAATAATATGGGCTGCATGCACACTCCATCATCCGGAATTCCCGCCCATGAGTCCGGCAATGCAGGGCTCATGAAGGCCATGAGTCCAGGGGTTGTTGACTTTCTCTTCCGCCAGCTGGTGGCGGGCCGGCCGCCCGAGGATGTCGAATGGGAGCAGGAAGGCATCAGCCTTGCAGCCCAGCCCGAGGGTCCCGAGCTGGCCCGCCGCCTCGCGGAAGCGGACCTCGACGCACTGACCCCGGTGGAGCTGTTCCACTATGTCCGGGCCGCCCAGCGGCTTGCCTCATGGGCGGAGGAACTGCGGCAGGCCGCCGTCGGACGGTATTGCGGCCCGCCGGCAGGGGCGCCCCGCTCCGCAGGCCGGCACGCTCCCTGACTGCCCCGAATGCGGTGCGGGGGAGGTGCCGGGGAGGGGAGAGGAACCGCTGGCGCCGACGGGCGCGGCCGCCTGTTTGACGTGCATCACGCTCCCGGCATTGTCCTAACCAGCCGCTGACAGGGTAACGTTTTTTCCATGGCTGACAATTCCGCGCATCTCCCTGCCCTTGGTACTCTTCTGACCGCCATGGTCACACCGTTCACCAAGGACGGCGCAGTGGATTACGAGCAGGCCGCTGAACTGGCCAGCAAGCTGGTGGATGACGGCTGCGACGGCCTGGTGGTCACCGGAACCACGGGCGAAACATCCACCCTCACCGACGAGGAAAACCTCGGCATGTTCCGCGCCGTCAAGGACGCTGTCGGCGGCCGCGCTGCCATCATCGCCGGCACGGGCACCAACGACACCGCCCACTCGGTGCACCTTTCCCGGCAGGCGGCGGCCCTCGGCGTCGACGGCCTCCTCCTGGTGACGCCCTACTACAACAAGCCCAGCCAGGCCGGGGTCCGCGCCCACTTCGAAACGGTGGCCTCCGCCGTCGACGTGCCCGTCATGCTGTACGACATCCCCGGCCGCTCCTCCATCGCCATTGAGCCGGACACCATGATCCGGCTGGCGCAGCACCCGAACATCGTGGCAGTCAAGGACGCCAAGGCCGACTTCGTCGCCGCCACGCGCGTCATGGCCGAGACGGACCTCCTCTTCTACTCGGGCGACGACGGACTGACCCTTCCGTGGATGGCCCTTGGCGCCGTCGGCCTGGTGGGCGTCACAACCCACGTGGCCACGCGCCGCTTCCGCGAGCTCATCGACGCCGTCAACGCGAACGACCTCAGCACTGCCCGGAAGATCAACTTTGAACTCCTGCCAGTGGTCCGGGCCACCATGACGCGGGTCCAGGGAGCCGTTGCGGCCAAGCAGATTCTTAAATGGCAGGGAGTCCTGCCCAACTCGATTGTCCGTTTGCCCCTCGTGGAGCCGGACGAAGCCGAGATCGAAACCATCCGCGGGGATTTGGCGGAAGCGGGGCTGGTCTTTTCCTGAGGAGTAAGACCAGCACCCTTCCGCCTGGAAAGTAGTGCAATATGACCCAAACTGCCCTCACCGGCCTTGTCACCCCTCCCCGCCTGCCGCAGGGAACCCTCCGGATTGTTCCGCTGGGCGGACTGGGGGAGATCGGCCGGAACATGGCCGTGTTCGAAATCGACGGCAAGCTGCTCATCGTGGACTGCGGTGTCCTTTTTCCCGAGGAAACCCAGCCCGGCGTCGACCTGATCCTGCCTGATTTCTCCTACATCGAGGACCGGCTGGACGACATCGTGGCCGTTGTCCTCACCCATGGACACGAAGACCACATCGGAGCCGTTCCGTACCTGCTGCGCCGCCGCAACGACATTCCGCTGGTGGGCTCGCAGCTGACCCTCGCCCTGATCGAGGCGAAGCTGCAGGAGCACCGCATCCGGCCGTACACCCTCACGGTCGAGGAAGGCCAGATCGAAAAGTTCGGCCCGTTCGAGTGTGAGTTCGTGGCCGTCAACCACTCCATTCCCGACGCTTTGGCCGTGTTCATCCGGACCGCCGGCGGCACCGTCCTGCACACCGGCGACTTCAAGATGGACCAGTTGCCGCTGGACGGACGCATCACCGACCTCCGGCACTTCGCCAAGCTCGGCGAGGAGGGCGTGGACCTCTTCATGTCCGACTCCACCAACGCCGACGTCCCCGGCTTCACCACTGCCGAGAAGGAAATCGGGCCCACGCTCGAACGGCTCTTCGGCCAGGCCACCAAACGGATCATCGTGGCGTCCTTCTCGTCGCACGTCCACCGGGTCCAGCAGGTGCTGGACGCAGCTGCCAAGCACAACCGCAAGGTGGCCTTCGTGGGCCGCTCCATGGTCCGCAACATGGCCATTGCCGAGAAGCTCGGGTACCTGGACGTCCCGCCGGGCCTGATCGTGGACATCAAGAACGTGGACAACCTTCCGGACAACCGCGTGGTGCTGATGTCCACCGGTTCGCAGGGTGAGCCCATGGCAGCCCTGTCCCGGATGGCCAACGGCGACCACCGCGTGGTGGTGGGCGACGGTGACACCGTCATCCTTGCCTCCAGCCTCATCCCCGGCAACGAGAACGCCGTCTTCCGGATCATCAACGGGCTGCTCAAGCTCGGCGCCGACGTGATCCACAAGGGCAACGCCAAGGTCCACGTCTCGGGCCACGCCGCCGCCGGTGAACTCCTTTACTGCTACAACATCCTCGAGCCGCTCAACGCCATGCCGGTGCACGGTGAGACCCGCCACCTGATCGCCAACGGCAAGATCGCCATCGAGTCCGGCGTGCCCGAAGCCAGCGTCATCCTCGCGGACAACGGCACCGTCATCGACCTGAAGGACCACCGGGCAGACGTCGTGGGCCAGGTGGAAGTCGGCTTCGTTTACGTGGACGGCTCCAGCGTCGGCGAGATCACGGACGCCGACCTCAAGGACCGCAGGATCCTCGGCGACGAAGGCTTCATCTCCATCATCACCGTCATCCACCGCGCCACCGGCAAGGTGGTATCCGGCCCCGAGATCCACGCCCGCGGCGTGGCGGAGGACGACTCCGTGTTCGACGAAATCATCCCCAAGATCAACGCGGCGCTGGAGGAGGCGGTCCTCAACCACGCGGACCACACCAGCCACCAGCTCCAGCAGGTGGTCCGCCGCGTGGTGGGCACCTGGGTCAACCGCAAGCTCCGCCGGAAGCCGATGATCATCCCCGTGGTGCTCGAGGCCTGACACCAGCCTGCCTGCTCCGGCCCGCGCTCCCGTCCGACGGGGCCGCGGGCCGGACGCGTTTAAGGGCCGCGAACCGGCGGACCAGGGGGTCCAAATCCCCGGAAAACCAGCCCAACTCGGGTACCGTGGCTGGTATGGCCACTCGTACTACGTCCGCGCCCAATGGCTCCAGCAGGGGCAGCGCCGGAAGCAAAACCGGCAGCTCCTCCGGCCGCGGTTCAGGCTCCACGGCGGCCAAATCGGGGCGTGCCGGCGGCTCTTCCAGCACCGCGCGCACCCGCCAGCTTCCCGCCGTCGAGCACCACCAGCCGTGGCTGCTGCGCGTGGTGGGCGGAGCCTGGCTGGGAGTGGGCCACCTGGTGGGCGGAGGCGTGCGGCGCATCGGCCACGACGTCAGCGACCTCCCCGCGGAAGAACGCCGTGACGGCGCCGCCCTGTTCAACCTGGCCCTTGGCATCTTTATTGCCACCTTCGCCTGGTGGGGCCTGACGGGCTGGTTCCCGGACGCGGTGTACGCCGTGGTCAACGGCACCTTCGGGTGGATCTCCCTGCTTCTTCCGCTGATGCTGTTTGTCTGCGCGTTCCGGCTCTTCCGCCAGCCCTCGGACGGGCGGGGCAACAACCGGGTGGGCATCGGCTTCCTGATCATGACGTTCGCCGGCTGCGGACTGGCCCACATCCTCGGCGGACAGCCCACCGTCGCCGACGGCTTCGACGGCCTCCGCCAGGCCGGGGGCATGCTGGGTTTCCTCGCTGCGTCGCCGTTGGCCGCCATCCATCCCGCCGTTCCAGTCGTGTTCTACTTGCTGCTGGCCTTCATTTCCCTGCTGATCATTACGGCTACTCCGTTCACCGCGATTCCGCGCCGACTGCGCGCCGGCTACGAGCACCTGATGGGCATTGACCTGCTGGATGACCAGGACCGGGACGCCCATGACCGCAGCTACCTGGAACGGACCGCGCCCGCCACAGCGTCCAAGGCCCCCAAGAAGAAGCGCCGCTTCTTCGGCAAGGATGAGGAGGACGCCGACGCCGGACTGGAGGGCTATGTAGGGGACGAAGCCTTCGAGCACGCGGTGATCGACGACGATGACGCAAAGGGAGGCGCGGCGGCCCGCCCGGCGCCGGGAGTCCGGCGGCCCACCCAGGCGGAGATCGCCGTCGAGAAGATCAAAGCTGCCCAGGGCCTGGGCAGCGCGGCGCAGGGAGCGGCTCCGGCGGGGGAGAACGCAACCGAAGCCATCCCCATGATCACCCCCGGCATGTCCGCAGCCGCTGCCAAACCGGCAGCCGCCCCCACAGTGCCATCCAACCCCGTGGCGCCCGCCCCGCCGCCGGTTCCCATTCCGCAGCGCACCGAGCAGCTGTCCCTCGCCGGCGACGTGACGTACACGCTCCCGGCATCGGACTACCTGACGCCCGGCTCCATCCCCAAGGAGCGCACGGAAGCCAACGACGCCGTCGTCGCTGCCCTGACTGACACCCTCCAGCAGTTCAACGTCGACGCCACCGTCACCGGCTTCAGCCGCGGCCCCACCGTTACCAGGTACGAGATCGAACTCGCCCCCGGAACCAAGGTGGAACGCGTCACCGCGCTGTCCAAGAACATCTCCTATGCCGTAGCCTCCAGCGACGTGCGGATCCTCAGCCCCATCCCGGGCAAATCGGCCATCGGCATTGAGATCCCGAATACGGACCGCGAGACCGTCTCGCTGGGCGACGTCCTGCGGAGCCAGAACGCCCGCCGGACGGACCACCCCATGGTGATGGGCGTGGGCAAGGATGTGGAGGGCGGCTATGTCGTAGCCAACCTCGCCAAGATGCCCCACCTCCTCGTGGCAGGCGCCACCGGTGCCGGCAAGTCATCGTTCGTGAACTCGATGATCACGTCCATCCTGATGCGCGCAACCCCTGACGAGGTGCGCATGGTGATGGTGGACCCCAAGCGCGTGGAACTGACCGCCTACGAGGGCGTGCCGCACCTGATCACGCCCATCATCACCAACCCCAAAAAGGCCGCCGAGGCACTGCAATGGGTGGTCCGCGAAATGGACGCGCGCTACGACGACCTCGCCAACTACGGCTTCAAGCACATCGACGACTTCAACAAGGCGGTGCGGGCCGGCAAGGTCCAGCCGCCGGTGGACTCCAAGCGCGTCATCCGGCCGTATCCCTACCTGCTGGTGATCGTGGACGAGCTCGCGGACCTCATGATGGTTGCCCCGCGCGACGTTGAAGACTCGATCGTGCGCATCACGCAGCTTGCCCGGGCGGCAGGCATCCACTTGGTCCTGGCCACCCAGCGGCCTTCCGTGGACGTCGTCACCGGCCTGATCAAGGCCAACGTTCCGTCCCGCATGGCGTTTGCCACGTCCTCCGTCACGGACTCGCGCGTTGTCCTGGACCAGCCGGGTGCCGAGAAGCTGATTGGCCAGGGTGACGCGCTCTTCCTGCCGATGGGCGCGTCCAAAGCCATGCGCGTCCAGGGCGCCTGGGTCACGGAGTCCGAAATCCACAAGGTGGTTGAGCACGTCAAGGGACAGCTTCAGGCAAGCTACCGTGACGATGTTGCCGCGGAGGCGCCGAAGAAGCAGATCGATGACGACATCGGGGACGACCTCGAGGTCCTGCTGCAGGCTACCGAGCTCGTGGTCACCACGCAGTTCGGCTCCACCTCGATGCTCCAGCGCAAGCTCCGCGTCGGCTTCGCCAAGGCTGGGCGCCTTATGGACCTGCTGGAATCCCGGGGCGTCGTGGGCCCGTCCGAAGGGTCCAAGGCCCGTGACGTCCTGGTGAAGCCGGACGATCTTGCCCCCGTCCTGGCGGCCATGAAGGGCCAGGACGCACCCGCTGCGCCGGACTCGCAGACCGCAGCCCTGAGCGACAACGCCAATGCGAACATCGCCCGGGGCGGATACGCGGAAGACCTCGTGGCTGCGGACCTCGACCAGCGGAAGCAGAGTGCCGAATATTACGACGGCTCGGATTCCCCGCCCGGCGGCTACGACGACGAGGACGGCTCCGAAGATGCCTGGTCCCTCACCGGGCGCTAGCCCAAAGACTGTAGCCTAGGAACGTGACTAGCACCGATGCCACCGCGGCCGGCCCAGGCCGTGCCGGGGTCTGGAACCTTCCCAATATCCTGACCATGATCCGCATCGCGCTGGTCCCGTTCTTCGTGTGGTTCCTTATCGCGGACGCGCCGGGGCTGCAGAGCGCGTCCGGGCCGTGGCGGTGGGCGGCGGTCGCGGCGTTCGCCGTCGCCATCTATACGGACAAGCTCGACGGCGACATCGCCAGGAGCCGGAACCTGGTGACGGACTTCGGCAAGATCGCTGATCCCATTGCCGACAAGCTGCTCACCGGCTCCGCACTGGTGATGCTGTCCGTGCTGGGCGAACTGCCTTGGTGGGCCACACTGGTGATCCTGGTCCGCGAGTGGGGCATCACCGCGCTGCGCTTCTTCGTGATCCGCTACGGCGTCATCCCTGCTTCGCGGGGCGGAAAGCTCAAGACCGTTGTGCAGACTGCGGCCATCTTCCTGTACCTCCTGCCGCTGGGTGCCTTCGCTCCATGGCTGGCCTGGGTGGCGTTCGCCGTCATGATGGCGGCCGTGGCCATCACAGTCTGGACCGGCATCCAGTACGTGATTGAGGCACTGCGCCTTCGGGCGAAGGGAAAGCTGCAGGCACGCAGCAGCAAAGGACAGGAGCCGGCATGACCAACCTCCACCATCTGTCCGCGGAAGCAGTCAGGAAAGCCCTCGACACAGGACGCACCGTGGCCGCCGCAGAATCCCTGACCGCCGGGATGGTGTCCGCAGTCCTTGCCGACACGCCCGGCGCCTCCGGGATCCTGCAGGGCGGGGTGGTTGCCTACCAGAACTCGGTCAAGGAATCGGTCCTGGACGTCCCGGCCGAGTTGCTGGCCCGCGTCGGATCCGTCGACCCCGGCGTCGCCGCAGCCATGGCGGCCGGAGCCCGGACAGTCCTGCGCGCTGACATCGGCGTCTCCACCACCGGCGTTGCGGGGCCGGATGAGCACGACGGAAAGCCGGTGGGAACCGTGTATGTAGGCATAGCCACCGCCGCCGGGACGGAAGCCTTCGAGTATTCCTTCGCCGGCAACCGTGCAGAAATCCGCGGACAGGCCTGCGGGGCTGCCTTGGAACGGCTTCTGGAGGCCCTGTCCCGGTGAACCCGGCCGGCCGAAGTTACCCGGATGTAAAGTTGGCGGGAACAAAAGCCGGTACCGATTAGTTATTACATTGTGTCGCTTCCGGATAGCGGAGGCGCCTAGGATGAAATGACCACGACGGTTCGCGCCACCGCGGACCTGACCTATGAGGGAGCAAGGCGATACAGATGGTAAAGCAGCCCGTATCCGTTAACGGCGTTGTCCGCTGGAAGGATGTGGGCCTCGCCGATCAGGCTAAGAGCGAACAGAAGGAGCGCAAGATGGTTGTACTTCGTCACGAAATCGGTGATGTCCTGCGCGATGTCCGCCAGCGTCAGGGGCGTACGCTCCGTGAAGTCTCGCACAGCGCCCGTGTCTCCCTGGGTTACCTCAGTGAAGTGGAGCGCGGCCAGAAGGAAGCGTCATCCGAGCTCCTCTCTTCGATCTGCTCGGCGCTGGATGTCCCGTTGTCCAGCATGCTCCGCGAAGTGAGCGACCGTGTGGCAGTTGCCGAAGGCGTTGCCGTTCCGGACACCGTTCCGCAGGAGTTCTCCCAGCGTTATGGCCGCGACCTTGAGCGCGACCTGAACACTGAACTCAACGACGAACTTTCCACCGGCCTTCTTTCCGGCGCCCGGTAAGCGCGCCGCCGCAAGGCGGCCTTGGAAACAAGACACACTGAAGCCTCCGGCCGTGCCGGGGGCTTCAGTCGTATCCGCCTACGTGTCTTCCGCAGGGGCGGCCGCCGGCCCGTCCTTCGGGAACCCGTCACGCTCGTACGTGGAGTTCAATTTGGCCATGTACCGGGCCAGTTCTTCCAAGTCCTCCACCGGCCATTCGCCCAGGCGTTCACGAAACACCTGCCGCCGGGCATCCTGGACCTGGTGCATCTTCTCCTCACCCTTAGGAGTGAGCCGGATGGCCTGGGCGCGCCCGTCCAGCGGATCTGCCTCCTTGGACACGAGTCCCAGGCTCTCGAGGAACGCAATCTGCCGGCTGACGGACGGCTTGCCCACGCCAATGTTCATGGCCAGGTCGGTGAGCCTGATCGGGCCCTCCCTGCGGATCACCGTCAGCAGGCCATAGGCGGCCGGCTCCATGTCCGGATGGACCTGGCGGGAGAGTTGGTTGGAAATGGCCCGGGCGCGCCGCCAGAAGAGGCTGATCTGGTGCTCCACGTTCTGCAACGCGGCGTCCACGGTGGCTTCGTCGTGGCGGCCTTGCAGGGAGGGGACGTCGGGGGAGCTGCTCATGGCAACAATTCTAGGGTGCGGATCGTGAGAGACTTTTCTGGTGCGAATCAGCGATTATTGGCGGCTTATGGACGACGAATTCGGCGCCGGGTACTCGCGGGTCCTCAGCAGCACGCTTGTGCTGGCCGGGGTGGGCGGGCGCACTGCGGACCAGGCGCTGGCTGCCGGGGTGGAACCCCGCAAGGTGTGGCTGGCAGTCTGCGACGTCCAGGACGTCCCCGCCGAGCGCAGGCTGGGCCGGGACCTCAAGCCCCGCGCGAACTAGCCTGATTCTCCTGACACGCCGCGCTCCTGTTCGAATACCTGTTCGGGTAAAGCTATGCTTTTCATAGCGGGTTATCCACATAGCCGCCGTTATCCGGCCGGAATGTCAGTGGGTCCCATTAGCGTCAGAGATGACCAATAAACGGCCGCTGAGGCCACTCCAAAGCGAGAAAGCATTAGAGGTGTGAACCATGGCGGCAGCCCCGGATCGTGCAAAAGCGCTCGAAGCAGCGCTGGCCCAGATCGACAAGCAGTTCGGTAAAGGCTCGGTCATGCGGCTCGGCGATGAAGTCCGGGCCCCCATCGAGGTCATCCCCACAGGCTCCATCGCCCTGGACGTTGCCTTGGGAATTGGCGGCCTTCCCCGGGGCCGCGTCGTTGAAATCTACGGCCCGGAATCTTCCGGTAAAACCACCGTTGCCCTGCACGCAGTGGCCAACGCCCAGCGACTGGGCGGCATCGCCGCCTTCATCGACGCCGAGCACGCCCTCGATCCTGAGTACGCCGCCAAGCTCGGTGTGGACACGGACGCCCTCCTGGTCTCCCAGCCGGACACCGGCGAGCAGGCCCTCGAAATCATGGACATGCTGGTGGGTTCAGGTTCCCTGGACGTTATCGTGATCGACTCCGTCGCGGCGCTGGTGCCCCGTGCCGAAATTGAAGGCGACATGGGCGACAGCCACGTGGGCCTGCAGGCACGGCTCATGAGCCAGGCCCTGCGTAAGATCACCGGCCGCCTGAGCCAGACGAAGACCACCGCCATCTTCATCAACCAGCTCCGTGAAAAGATCGGCGTCTTCTTCGGTTCCCCCGAAACCACCACCGGCGGTAAGGCCCTGAAGTTCTACGCCTCCATCCGTATCGATGTGCGCCGCATCCAGACCCTCAAGGAAGGCGCGGATTCGGTCGGTAACCGGACCAAGGCGAAGATCGTCAAGAACAAGATGGCCCCGCCCTTCAAGGTGGCCGAGTTCGACATCATCTACGGCCAGGGCATCTCCCGCGAGGGCGGCATCATCGACATGGGCGTGGAGCACGGCATCATCAAGAAGTCCGGCTCCTGGTTCACCTACGATGGCGACCAGCTGGGCCAGGGCATGGAGAACTCGCGCCGGTTCCTGCGCGACAACCCTGAACTGGCCGCCGAACTCGAGCGCCTGATCAAGGAAAAGCTTGGTGTCGGCGTCAAGCCTGCGGAGCCCGAATCCAAGGATTCCCCGAAGCTGAAGGCCGTTGACGGGTTCTAACCGTTGACCAGCCCTGAAAATGCGCGCCCCCGCCGGTCCAGAGCCGGCGGGCGGCGCGCCGCTTCGTATGCCGATGACCTCCAGGACGGCCCGGCTCCGGACTCTCCCGTTGCAGGGGATGCCGAGCCTGATCCGGTGTCGGTTGCGCAGTCCATCGTCTATCGGCAGCTAACAGCCTCAGCCAAGAGCAGGTTGCAGCTCGCACAGAAGCTTGCAGAGCGGAACATCCCGGAAGACGTCGCAGAGGCAGTGCTGGACCGGTTCCAGGAAGCCCGCCTGATCAACGACGCCGACTTCGCCGACATGTGGGTTCGGAGCCGCGCCCAGTCGCGGAAGCTGGCAAAGGGCGCACTCCGGCGCGAGCTGGCGGAGAAAGGCATCGACCAGGAGACTGCCGCCGCGGCGCTGGAACAGTTGTCGGACGCAGATGAAGAAGCCGCAGCAAGGCAACTCGTTGAGCGGAAGCTCCGCCCAGGGACGGATCTTCAGGACCGGGCGGAACGGGACAAGGCTGCGCGCCGGCTGGCCTCCATGCTGGCCCGCAAGGGCTACCAGCCGTCCCAGGCATTCCGGATCGTCAACGACGTCCTGGAGTCCCGGGCCGCAGCCGACAGTGGCGAACGGTAAAACCGGTACCCTTAACAGGTGAGTTTGACCATCCCTTCCCCCCTTTCCGGTACCGGCACCAGCACAGCGGCCGCCGACGCTCCGCAAGCGGCTGCCCAGAAGCCACGCACCTACCAGGTGCGCACCTTCGGCTGCCAGATGAACGTCCACGACTCAGAGCGCATGGCAGGCATGCTCGAGGACGCAGGATACGTACCGGCCGAGGGTGAGCAGGCCGACGTCGTGGTGTTCAACACCTGCGCAGTGCGCGAAAACGCCGACAACAAACTCTATGGGAACCTGGGAATCCTCGCGCCGGTGAAGGCCGCGAACCCCGGCATGCAGATTGCGGTGGGCGGCTGCCTCGCCCAGAAGGACCGGGAAACCATCCTGAAAAAGGCGCCATGGGTGGACGCCGTCTTCGGCACCCACAACGTTGGCGCCCTGCCCGCCCTGCTGGACCGCGCGCGCCACAACAACGAGGCCCAGCTCGAAATCCTCGAGTCCCTGGACGTCTTCCCCTCAACGCTTCCCACCAAACGCGATTCCGTCTACTCGGGCTGGGTATCTATTTCCG
Source organism: Pseudarthrobacter sp. CC4 (assembly GCF_048957775.1). Classification (NCBI taxonomy): domain Bacteria; kingdom Bacillati; phylum Actinomycetota; class Actinomycetes; order Micrococcales; family Micrococcaceae; genus Pseudarthrobacter; species Pseudarthrobacter sp. CC4. The sequence goes on from NZ_JARCCZ010000010.1 coordinate 120,484, forward strand.
TAGGCTGCAACAACACCTGCACCTTCTGCATCGTGCCCGCCCTCCGCGGAAAAGAGAAAGACCGCCGGCCCGGCGACATCCTGGCCGAAATCCAGGCCCTGGTTGACGACGGCGCCATCGAAGTCACCCTCCTCGGCCAGAACGTCAACTCCTACGGCGTCGAGTTCGGCGACCGGCAGGCCTTCTCCAAACTCCTCCGGGCCTGCGGCGATATCGAAGGCCTGGAACGCGTCCGCTTCACCAGCCCGCACCCTGCCGCGTTCACAGACGACGTCATCGACGCCATGGCGGAGACCCCCAACGTCATGCCGCAGCTGCACATGCCGCTGCAGTCCGGCTCGGACAAGGTCCTGCGGGACATGCGGCGCTCCTACAGGTCCACAAAGTTCCTTGGCATCCTGGACAAGGTGCGGGAAAAGATTCCCCACGCCGCCATCTCCACCGACATCATCGTGGGTTTCCCGGGTGAAACGGAAGAGGACTTCCAGGCCACCCTGGACGTGGTCGAGAAGTCCCGCTTCGCCACCGCCTTCACCTTCCAGTATTCCAAGCGCCCCGGCACCCCGGCGGCCGACCTGCCGGACCAGTTGCCCAAGGCCGTGGTGCAGGAACGCTTTGAACGGCTTACCGCCCTCCAGGACAGGATTGCGGCAGAGGAAAACCGGCGCCAGCTGGGCCGCAGGGTTGAGGTCATGGTCACAGCGCAGTCCGGGCGGAAAGCCGGGGAAACCCACCGGCTGTCCGGCCGCTCGCAGGACCAGCGGCTGGTGCACTTCTCCGTCCCGGAGGGCGCCCAGGCTCCGCGTCCGGGAGACCTTGTCACTGTCACCATCACCGAGGCTGCCGCCTTCCACCTCGTGGCCGACCCCACCCTGGCCGACTACAGCCTGCGCCGCTCCCGGGCCGGCGACGCCTGGGACAGGTCCCAGGCGGATTCCTGCGGAGCCCCCGCGCCCGGTGCCGGTACCGGCGGCAAGGGCGTCTCGCTGGGCATGCCCTCGCTGCCCGTCCGCACCCGCTGACCGGTGGGCTCCCCGCCTGTCATCGCCGTCGTCGGTCCCACCGGTTCCGGCAAATCCGACCTTGCCGTCAGCCTTGCACTGGAACTTGGCGGCGAAGTCATCAACGCCGACGCCATGCAGTTCTACCGCGGCATGGACATCGGCACGGCAAAAATCACCCAGGCCGAACGCCGGGGAGTGCCCCACCACCTTCTGGACATCCTGGATGTGACCGAGGAAGCCAGCGTGTCCCGGTTCCAGCAGCAGGCGCGCGCCCTGGTCTCGGACATCCACGCCCGCGGTAAGCGCGCCATCCTGGCCGGCGGCTCCGGCCTGTATGTGCGGGCCGCACTGGATGTCCTTGAATTTCCCGGAACGGATCCGCTGGTTCGCCAACAACTTGAGGCTGAGCTCGCGGAGAACGGGCAGGCGGTGCTGCTGGAGCGCCTGCGCGAAGTGGACCCGGTGTCGGCAGGGAGGTTGTCCGACGCCCGGCGCATCATCCGTGCACTGGAGGTCCACCGGCTCACCGGCCGGCCGTTTAGTTCCTTCATGCCGCAGCGCGAGTACGTCCAGCCGGCCGTCCAGGTGGGCCTGGCCGTGGACCGGGACGTGCTCCGCGACCGGCTCGCCCGCCGGGTGCACCGGATGGTGGACGACGGCCTGCTCGCGGAAGTCCAACGGCTGGACAACCAAGGGCTGCGCCAAGGGAAAACCGCGTCCCGCGCCCTCGGCTACGCGCAGTTCCTCCGGGTCGTCGACGGCGCGTCGACCGTAGCGGAGGCCGCGGAAGACACCATCGTGGCCACCCGGCAGTTCGCACGGCGCCAGCTCACCTGGTTCCGTGCCGATCCCCGCATCTCCTGGCTGGATTGGCAGGACCCGTCGTTGGTGGCCAAGGCCGCAGCGCTGTGCGAACGGCCGCGTATTTAGGGCTGCCCCGCCCGGCCGGTACCCTTGGAAACATGGACGCAACCCTCGCAGAAACCACCGAGCCGGCCCTCCGCACCCTGAGCGGGCTCCGCTTTTCCAAGGGACACGGCACCGGCAACGACTTTGTCCTGGTGGCCGATCCCGACGGTGTCCACACCATATCCGCCCACGACGTTGCAGCGCTCTGCGACCGGCACCGCGGGATCGGCGGCGACGGGCTCATCCGCGCCGTTCCGTCGCGCTTCCTGCCGGAGGGCCGTGAGCAGCTCGCCACGGCCCCGGGCGCCGAATGGTTCATGGACTACCGCAACGGTGACGGCTCGTTGTCCGAGATGTGTGGCAACGGCGTCCGCGTCTTCGTCCACTTCCTCCGCACTGAGGGGCTGATTGACCTGCCCGACGGCGGGGCCCTCACCATCGGCACGCGCGCCGGCGTCAAGACCGTGGTGCGGACAGGCGAAGACTACGCCGTGGACATGGGGCCCTGGGAGTTCATTTTCCCCGGGGACGCCACAGCCAAGGCGATGGATTCACTGGTCACCGCAGAAGGCCTGGAAGTTCCCCGCCCTGCCCTCTCCGTCAGCATGGGCAACCCCCATACTGTCGTGGCCCTGGCGGAGCTGTCGGAACTCACGGCAACCCGCCTGTTCACAGCGCCCGTGGTTGACCCTGTCCCGGCCCACGGAACCAACGTTGAGTTCGTGGTTCCGTCGGAACCCCTTGTGCACGACGGCGTCGGCACAGTCACTATGCGCGTGCATGAACGCGGGGTGGGGGAGACCCAGTCGTGCGGGACCGGGGCTTGCGCCGCCGCAGTGGCCATTCGGCACTGGGCGGGTGCGGAAGCCCCCGACACCTGGCGCGTTCAGGTCCCCGGCGGGGTGGTTGGCGTCAAGTTCTTCGCCGGCCCGGCGGGCCATGAACACGTTGAGCTGAGCGGCCCGGCAGTTATTGTGGCAACCGGGACGCTTTCCTGACCTTCAGGATCCGGAAGGACTTGGACGTTGATTCGCGGCTGACGCTGAAGGAGTCGTCCAGCTCCCCGGCAAGCCAGCGCTGCAGCGAGTCGGCCCCCAGGTTCTTCTGCACCACCAGCCACGCCGTACCGCCCGGCGCGAGGCGGGGCAGCCACAGCTTCAGGAGTGAATGGAGCTCGTCCTTGCCGATCCGGATGGGCGGATTGGACCAGATGGTGTCAAAGCGCACCTCCGGGTCCACCGCTTCCGGGGTACTGGCGGTGACGTTTGCCAGTCCCAGCGCGGCGGCGTTCTCGTTCGTCAGCGTGATGCAGCGCTCGTTCACATCCACTGCGTAGACCCGGGCGGAGGGCGACTTCAGCCCCATGGTCAGGGCAATCGGGCCCCAGCCGCAACCGATGTCCAGCAGGTTTCCCTGCGGCGCGGGGGCCGGGACCTCGGCAAGGAGGATGGCCGTGCCCTTGTCGATCCCGTCCGGGCTGAAGATGCCGGTGGAAGTCTGCAGCCTGCGCGTCTGCCCGGCGAGTTCGACAGTCAGCGGCTTGCGGGTAAAAGGGCCGGCGGGCGTTGCGCTGAAATAATGTGCGGACTCCATAACTGGCCAGAGTAGTTCCCCTTGCAGCGTAAAGGGAAACTGCCGCGTGTGGCCCTCTGCTACGCTGGAGAGCATGTTCCTGATCTTTGAGTAGCCGGCACGGGCCCAGCCCGTCCCGAAGCCATGTCCCACCCAGCGATGCAGGTTTTCCCACCTTCCGCTGCGTGCACCGGGCCGAACGCAGAACGCGTTTTCCGGTCGCCGGACGACACTCGAAGGTCAGCCTCCGCTGGACTTCCCGCCGTTTTTCCGGCTGTTTCCATGTCCGCCACGAATCTGAGTCGTGGCATCTCCGCCGGCGCCGCCTCCTGCAGCGCCCGGCCCAACAAGCCAGGAGGCTTGGATGACCGCAGGCCGTCAGCCCAGCGCGAATACTTCACCAATCACCGGCATTCGGCACTATTCTGGAACTGCCGAATCTTCAAAGGAGACCATGACCAGCCAGCCCAACACCGGATCAGATCCAGCCGCCCAGGACATGAGTCCTGCGGAAATCCAAGCTGTCATCGACCGGATTCTCTCCAAGGACGTACCGGCCAGGAGCCTCAGCGCGCCAGGCGGCGGTGACGAGGGCCGGGACGGGAAGGCAATGCTCGGCAAAGCCCAGGCGATTTCCCGCCTGGACGAAGAACACACAACGTACGACGGCGACCAGCAGGATCTTGAGGAACGCCGCGCCCTGCGCCGAACGGCCGGGCTTTCCACCGAACTCGAAGACGTCACCGAGGTTGAGTACCGGCAGCTGCGCCTTGAACGCGTGGTCCTGGCCGGGCTCTGGTCCGAGGGGACCCTGGCCGACGCCGAGAACTCGCTGCGGGAGCTCGCAGCCCTCGCAGAAACTGCCGGTTCCGAGGTCCTGGACGGGCTGGTCCAGCGGCGCGACAAGCCGGATCCTGGAACGTTCCTCGGTTCGGGCAAGGCCTTGGAGCTCCGGGACATCGTGGCGTCCACCGGCGCGGACACCGTGGTGGTGGATGCCGAGCTCGCGCCCTCCCAGCGCCGAGGCCTGGAGGACATCGTCAAGGTCAAGGTCATCGACCGGACAGCCCTGATCCTGGACATCTTTGCCCAGCACGCCAAGAGCCGCGAAGGCAAGGCCCAGGTGGAGCTGGCCCAGCTGGAGTACCTCCTGCCGCGCCTGCGTGGCTGGGGTGAGTCGATGTCCCGCCAGGCCGGTGGCCAGGTGGGCAGCGCGGCTGCCGGCATGGGTTCGCGCGGTCCCGGTGAGACAAAGATCGAGCTGGACCGCCGCCGGATCCGTACCAGGATGGCCAAGCTGCGGCGCGAGATCGCCGCGATGAAGCCGGCCCGCGAGACCAAACGGGCCAACCGCCGTCGTAATGCCGTGCCGTCCGTGGCGATCGCAGGGTACACCAACGCGGGCAAGTCCTCGCTGCTGAACCGCCTGACCGACGCCGGTGTCCTGGTGGAGAACGCCCTGTTCGCCACCCTGGATCCCACCGTCCGCAAAGCGGAAACCGCGGACGGCCTGGGCTACACCCTGGCCGACACCGTGGGGTTCGTCCGTTCACTGCCAACCCAGCTGGTGGAAGCGTTCCGCTCCACGCTCGAGGAAGTTGCGGACGCGGACCTCATCCTGCACGTGGTGGACGTTTCGCACCCGGATCCCGAGGGCCAGATCGCCGCAGTCCGCAAGGTCTTCAGCGAGGTGGATGCCCGGAAGGTGCCCGAAATCATCGTGCTCAACAAAGCCGACGCCGCTGATCCGTTCGTGGTGGAACGGCTCAAGCAGCGCGAGCCGCGGCACGTGGTGGTCTCGGCCCGCACGGGGGAAGGCATCGCCGAACTGCTGGAGGCAATCAGCGACGCCATTCCCCGGCCCGGCGTCAAGCTGGAACTGCTCATCCCGTATGAGCGCGGAGACCTGATCAGCAAGCTTCACGACTCCGACGCCGAGATCATCAGCGTCGACCACGTTGAAGCCGGCACCAGGGCCGTCGTGATGGTCCGGGAAGGCTTCGCGGCTGAACTGGAACCCTTCGTCAGCAATGACTGAGGCCGTGGCAGGAGAAGCCACGGAAACGGCCGGCGAGCAGTTCGTGATCGAACTGCTCGACCGGGCCGTGGCGGGCATGGGCGGGCAAAGCCGTGCCGGCCAGCATGAGATGGCCAGGCAGGTGGCCCGCGCCATCGAAACGGGGGACCACCTGCTGGTCCAGGCGGGGACCGGCACCGGCAAGTCCCTGGCGTACCTCATACCCCTCATCGCGCATGCATTGCAGAGCAACAAGCCCGCCCTGGTGTCAACGGCCACCCTGGCCCTCCAGACACAGATTGTGGGCAGGGACCTGCCCCGGCTCCTCAAGGCCATCACCCCCGCCCTGGACAGGCCGGTCAAAGTGGCCCTGGTCAAGGGCCGCTCCAACTACGTTTGCCGGCACAAGCTGGAGGGCGGCTTCCCCAGCGAGGAGCCGGCCGAAGGCCAGCTTTTCAGCCTGGGCGAGGACACCAGCGTCCCGCATTTCGCCGCAGCCGTGGGCGGCCCCTCGTCCCAGCTCGGCAAGGAGGTGGTGCGGCTGCGGGAGTGGGCGGAGAAGACCGCCACCGGCGACCGGGATGAACTGCTGCCGGGCGTCACGGACCGTGCCTGGCGGCAGGTTTCGGTGACGTCCATGGAGTGCCTGGGCTCCCAGAAGTGCCCCATGGCTGCGGAATGCTTCAGCGAACTGGCGCGCCAGGACGCTGCTGAAGCGGATGTTGTGGTCACCAACCATGCGATGCTCGCCGTCAGCGCGTTCGAAGGCCTGGCCGTCCTGCCCGAATATGACGTGGTGGTGGTGGATGAGGCCCATGAACTCCAGGACAGGGTTACCGGGGCGGTCTCCGGCCAGCTCTCGGTGGCCATGGTCCACGCCGCTGCCGCCGGTGCGCGGAAGCACACGGCCATCACCGTTGATGCGTTGAACGCCGCAGCCGCCAACTTGGAGCTTGCCCTGGCAGGCGTGCCGAACGGGCTGCTCCCGAACGGGCTCAATGATGAACAGCTGGACTGCGTGGACCAGCTGCGGGACGCCTGCCGGGCTGCCCTCTCGGATTCAAAGGGGGACAGCAGCGCCACGGCCGACGGCGGCAGGCAGCTCGCGCGGTCGCGGCTGCTGCTCATCCTGGAACTTTGTGAACGGCTCCTGGCAGCCCGGGAGAACCGCGAAGTGGTGTGGTTTTCCCGTGCCAGTTCCTTTGACCCTGCACAGGGATTCTCCCCGCCGGACGAGACCGCTCCTGCGTTGATCAACATCGCGCCGCTGTCCGTTGCCGGGAGGCTGCGCGAAGGACTCTTCGCCGGCCACACGGTGGTGCTGACCTCCGCGACGCTGGCCATCGGTTCCGCGTTTGAACCTGCCGCGGGCGGACTGGGCCTGGTGGGTGACGGCGCCCCGAGCTGGACAGGCGTGGACGTGGGATCACCCTTCGACTACCCAAAGCAGGGCATCCTCTACGTGGCCGGGCACCTGCCGAAGCCCGGCAGGGGTGCTTCCCCGGAAGCACTGGACGAACTGGAAGCCCTGATCCGTGCTTCCGGTGGCGGGGCGCTGTGCTTGTTCTCGTCCCGGCGTGCGGCAGAGGAAGCGGCCGAGGCACTGCGCCCCAAGCTGGGGATGACCGTCCTCTGCCAGGGGGACTCCACCATGACCGGCCTGGTAAAGCAGTTCGCCGACGAGCCCGATACCTGCCTGTTCGGGACCATGTCCCTTTGGCAGGGCGTGGACGTCCCCGGCGGCTCGTGCCGGCTTGTGGTGATAGACCGCATCCCGTTTCCGCGGCCGGACGATCCCCTCATGACGGCGCGCTCACGGGCAGTAGCCCAGGCAGGTGGAAACGGCTTTATGTCGGTTTCGGCCACCCACGCCGCGATCCGGCTCGCCCAGGGGGCAGGCCGGCTGATCCGTTCCACGGGCGACAGGGGAGTGGTGGCCGTGCTTGACTCCCGGCTTGCCACTGAGCGCTATGCAGGGTTCCTTCGCGGGGCCCTGCCGCCCTTCTGGTCCACAACAGACCGGAAGACGGCGATTGCCGCCCTGGAGCGGCTGGCCCGGGAAAACGCCTGAGGCCGTCTCGCTGCAGCGGGCGGAGTTTCCCTGCTACAGCGAGCGGAGTACCGACACAACCTTGCCCATGATGGTGGCGTGGTCCCCGAGGATGGGCTCGTACTGGGTGTTCTGCGGGAGCAGCCACGTGTGGCCGTCGCGCTGGCGGAATGTCTTGACGGTGGCTTCGTCATCCAGGAGCGCGGCCACGATATCCCCGTTGGCCGCATCCTGCTGGCGGCGGACCACAACCCAGTCGCCATCGCAGATGGCTGCATCCACCATCGAATCCCCGGCTACCCGAAGCATGAACAGTTCCCCCTGGCCCACCAGTTGCCTGGGGAGCGGCATCACGTCCTCCACCAGCTGGTCGGCAAGGATGGGGCCGCCTGCGGCGATCCGGCCCACCAGGGGAACCATCGCCGTGTCCAGGGCGGTGGGCAGTTCGGTGACAGTCGCTGCACCGGGTGAACGGACGGCGGACGCCTGGCTTGCCGGCTTTGCGGCTCCGCCGTCCAGGGTCAGCGGCATCAGGACTTCCATGGCCCGCGGCCGCTTGGGGTCGCGGCGGAGGTAGCCAAGCTTCTCCAGCTGGGAAAGCTGGTGCGTCACGCTCGAAAGGCTCGCCAGTCCCACGGTGTCGCCGATCTCCCGCATGGACGGCGGGTACCCGTTTTCGTTGACCGAGCGCTGGATGGTTTCGAGGATCTTCTTTTGCCGTGGAGTCAGGCCCTTGGCGGTCCTCTTCGGTTGCGCGGTTGCCCTGCCCCCGGCGGCTGCTGCTGCCATATTCGCCAATGCCTTTCGGTTCCGCCGGCCCTCTCCATGGCCATGCCCTGGAAGTTCCCGCCCCTAAATGTCAGACCCTGCTGATCGACTGTCCAGGTGGTTGTTCTTTGGTTCAAAGCTAGGCCAGCCGCATTGCTTTTTCAAACATTTGTTCTAGCGAGTCTCGACAATGTTCGTTGATAGGTGCTAAAACAGAGAAAGCAAAGTTCGAATATATGTTCTACTCATTGCCCTGGTCATTCGAAGACTACGCCGGAAAAGGTCCGGCCGGGGGCGGAGGGAAGGACGTCCGGGCAGCACAGTACGGTCCAGGAGGGCTCAGATCATGTCAGCTACATCTGTTTCGCGGGGTTCACGCCACCAGCTGCTTTCGGTGCAGCAAATCCTGTCCCAGGCGGACAATCGGCAGGCCGGACGGCCTGCGCCTCTTCCGCCCCTTCGCCTGACCCGTCGCGGTCGCATCGTGCTGATCGGCATTCCGCTGGTCCTGCTCGCTGCCCTGCTCCTTTCGCTGGCAGGCTTTTTCAATGCCCCGGCCAAGGCGTCGGAGTCTGCGACGGATCTTGCAACGACGCCCACTGTCACAGTCACGGTCCAGCCTGGCGAGTCACTGTGGGGCATTGCGGCCGGTGTCGCACCGGAGCGTGATCCGCGGGACGTTGTGGCGGACATCGTGCAGCTCAATAACCTCCCGGCCGGCGCGGTCTTCCCCGGCCAGCAATTGTTCGTGCCCGCAAGTTAGGACCCGGCATTTTGCCTCTCCAGGGGCGGCAGGGCGCGGCGCTCCGGGAGCGAACAGGAAACCGTCACATTTTCCGGTGTCCGGCCCGGGCACTAAACTGTTCAGGTGAATGACCAGCTAGAGCGCCTGAACCGGCTTCCCCTCCGCAGCAACCTCCGCGGGCTTACGCCCTATGGCGCGCCCCAGTTGGACGTTCCAATCCTCCTGAACGTGAATGAAAACACCCATGGGGTTCCGGCTGACGTCAGGGCGGCCATTAGCGCAGCGGTGTCAGAAGCGGCAGCAGGACTCAACAGATACCCGGACCGGGAATTCACCGACCTGCGGAAGGCGTTGGCGGAGTACCTGGGGCACGGGCTGGATGAATCCAACCTTTGGGCGGCCAACGGCTCCAACGAAGTCCTTCAGCAGATACTCCAGGCCTTTGGCGGCCCAGGACGTACAGCGCTCGGATTCCCTCCCACGTACTCCATGTATCCCCTGCTGGCCAGCGGAACGGACACCGAATACATTGTGGGCGAGCGTGCCGGCGATTACGGTCTCAGCGCCGAATCGGCCGCGCGGCAGGTCAAGGAGCTGCAGCCCAACATCGTCTTCCTGTGCTCACCCAACAACCCCACGGGAACCGGCCTCGGGCTGGACGTGGTGGAAGCCGTCTACGAGGCCGGCGAAGAAAGCCAGTCCATCGTCATCGTCGATGAGGCGTACCACGAGTTCGCGCATGACGGAACGCCCAGTGCGCTGACCCTGCTGCCAGGGCGGGAACGGCTGATCGTCTCAAGGACCATGAGCAAGGCGTTCGCCTTGGCCGGCGCCCGCCTCGGCTACATGGCGGCGGCCCCCGAAGTGGCCGACGCGCTGCGGCTCGTCCGTCTCCCGTACCACCTCTCCGCCATCACGCAGGCCACCGCCCTCGCCGCCCTCCGGCACCGGGAGGCGCTGATGGCGGATGTGGAGGACATCAAGAAACAGCGCGACCGCATTGTGTCCGAGCTGCTCAGGATGGGACTCAAGCCTGCCGCGTCAGACTCCAACTACGTGTTTTTCGGCGGCCTGGAGGACCCCCACCAGGTGTGGCAGGAACTGCTGGACGCCGGTGTCCTGGTCCGCGACGTAGGAATCCCCGGCCACCTCCGCGTCACAGCCGGAACTGAGACCGAAACCACAGCTTTCCTCACCTCCCTTGAAAGCATCCTTGCCCGCCAGGCCAAGCTTCCCGCCTAGACTGGAAGAACCGGCGCTGGACGCCCCGAACCACCCCTTCTGCCCAAAAGGACCCAAGCATGAGTACCACCGGATCGAATGTTGCTGCGGCCCGCACCGCGCGCATGGAACGTGCCACCAGTGAGTCCTCTGTGCTCGTGGAAATCAACCTTGACGGTACCGGCACCTCGGACATCGACACGTCGGTGCCGTTCTACGACCACATGCTCACGGCGCTCTGCAAGCACTCCCTGATCGACATGACCGTCAAAGCCACCGGTGACATCCACATCGATGTCCACCACACGGTGGAGGACGTAGCCATAACCTTCGGTGAAGTGCTGCGCACCGCCCTGGGGAACAAAGCCGGGATCCGCCGGTTCGGAGAAGCCACCGTTCCCCTGGACGAAGCGCTGGCGCACGCCGTCGTCGACGTGTCCGGGCGTCCCTACCTGGTGCACGGCGGCGAGCCTGCCGGCCAGGAGTACCACCTGATCGGCGGCCACTTCACCGGGTCGCTCACCCGCCACGTCTTCGAAGCAATCACCCTGCACGCCGGCATCTGCCTGCACATGAACGTCATCGCGGGCCGGGACCCCCACCACATCGTCGAAGCCCAGTTCAAGGCCTTCGCCCGGGCACTGCGCGCAGCAGTTGAACCCGATCCGCGCGTTGAAGGAATCCCCTCCACGAAGGGTGCGCTGTGAGCGGACAGGTCCTGAAGGACGGCGCCATCATCGATCCCTCGGCCTCCCGGAAACTCCCCTCGCCGGAAGGCAAGCCCACCGTCACGGTCCTGGACTACGGTTCCGGTAACGTCCGGTCCGCCGTGCGCGCCCTCGAACGCGCCGGCGCGGAAGTCATCCTGAGCTCCAAGCCCGAGGACGTCCTGAACGCCGACGGCCTGGTGGTTCCCGGTGTCGGCGCCTTCGAAACGGTGATGCGTGAGCTCAAAGCCGTCGACGGGATCCGCCTCATCGGCAGGCGGGTGGCAGGCGGCCGGCCGGTCCTGGGGATCTGCGTTGGCCTCCAGGTGCTCTTTGAGGCGGGCGTCGAACACGGCACGGAGGCGGAGGGCATCGGCGAATGGCCCGGCAAGGTTGAACTCCTGCCGGCTGGCGTGGTGCCGCACATGGGCTGGAACACCGTGAAGGTGCCTGAGGGATCCAAGCTGTTCGCCGGCGTCGAAAACGAGCGGTTCTACTTTGTGCACTCCTACGGGGTGCAGGAATGGAACTTCGATGTTGTGCAGCCGCGCATGGCTGCACCCCTGGTCACCTGGTCCGAGCACGGCGGACCATTCATAGCAGCGGTCGAAAACGGTCCGCTGTGCGCCACCCAGTTCCACCCGGAGAAGTCCGGCGACGCCGGCGCGCGGCTGCTCCGCAACTGGGTGCAGAACCTCAAGAAGCCGGCTCCGGGCGGCCCGGTCCCCGCCGGCGTCCCTTCAACGGAAGACGGCGCTCCAGCGGAAGACGGCGCCGCCTAGATGTGGTCCATCGTCCTGATGGGGCTGGCCGGCCTGCTGGTGGGCGGGGCCCTGTCCTTCAGGCAGCAGCACAAGCCGCTCTGGACCCAGATTTCGTTTTATGTTTTGGCGGGCATGTCGCTGCTCGCTGCCTACCTGCTGACGCTGCCGGGCAACTGACCGGCGGCTGGCCATACTGACCCCGACCCGAAGGATTGACATGACCACCGCAACCGACCTGCCGGTTCTTGAACTGCTGCCCGCCGTCGATGTCGTCAACGGCCAGGCCGTCCGGCTGGTCCAGGGGGAAGCGGGCAGTGAGACCAGCTACGGAACCCCGCTGGAGGCAGCGCTGAACTGGCAGCAGCAGGGTGCCGAATGGGTGCACCTCGTGGACCTGGACGCCGCTTTCGGGCGCGGCTCCAACGCGGAACTGCTCCGCGAAGTGGTGGGCCGGCTGGACATCAAGGTGGAACTTTCCGGCGGTCTCCGTGATGACGAAACCCTTGAAGCGGCCCTGGACCTTGGCGTTGCCCGTGTGAACCTGGGAACCGCCGCGCTGGAAAACCCCGAATGGACGCGCCGGGCAATCGAACGCTTTGGCGACAAGATCGCCGTCGGACTGGATGTTCGCGGCACCACGCTGTCCGGCCGGGGCTGGACAAAGGAAGGCGGGGACCTCTGGGACGTCCTGGGCCGCCTTGAGGAAGCCGGCTGCAGCCGCTACGTGGTCACAGACGTGACCAAGGACGGCACCCTGCAGGGACCCAATGTGGAACTCCTGCGCCAGATGGTGGAAAAGACCGGCAAGCCGGTGGTTGCTTCAGGCGGCATCTCCAGCCTCGACGACCTGCGCGTCCTGCGCTCGTTGGTTCCCTTGGGCGTCGAAGGCGCCATCGTGGGCAAGGCCCTTTACGCCGGGGCCTTTACGCTGCCCGAAGCGCTCGACGTCGCCGGCCGCCGCTAAACAGCCCGGCATGGCCAGCAACGCACCGGGCTCCCCGTCCCCGCGCCAGCTGCCGGGGCACATCGCTGCGGCGCTGGCGGGCGCCGGCGGCGCTGCGGACTCTGCAGGCCAGCCCTGGGCGGGCCGGAGCCTGGCCGGAGACGATGCCAAAATCCACAACTTCGAGAACGACGACGGAACCGCCAGCGATGCCTACCTCGCCGCAGTTGCGGCCTTGCGGGAAGGAACAGGGGATGAAGCCGGCGTGGTGGCTTCGCTGGCCACCGCCCGCGTGTTCATCCCCATCGTGGCCCGGCTCGCCGAGGAAGCGGAAGGATCGCACGGCTTGAACTCCGACAAACAGGCGGACATGGCCCTGGTTACCCTCAAGGCTGCCGACGGCAGGACAGCCATGCCGGCCTTCACCTCAACGGCGGCACTGGCCGCCTGGCACCCGGGGGCCAGGCCGGTTGCGGTGTACGCGGCACGTGCGGCGCTCTCCGCCGTCGCGGAGGGCGCAGAACTGCTGGTCCTCGATCCGGGCTCCGGGTTCACGTTCGTGGTGCGGCGGCCCGCGGTCTGGGCCCTGGCACAGCAGCACGGGTGGGTCCCGTCGTACAGGGACGAGGAGCTCGCGCAGGAGATGGGCCGGGCAGCCGCCGGTTTCCCCGCCGTCCGGAACCTCGAGCTGGTGCCGGGCAGGGGAGTGGCCGCCCGCGCCGCCGATGGAACCATGGTTGCAGGCGGCGGTGCGGGGCCGGAACTGCAGGTGGTGCTCTACCTCGAAGACGGACTCGATGCGGCGGGGGTGCAGGAACTCGTAGCCGGCCTCCAGGCGCAGTGGTCGCGGAATGTATTGTTTGGGGAGCGCGTCGACTCGATCGAGGTCAAGTTGAGGCGCGCAGACCGCTAGCCGCAGAAAGGCGGGGTGATCCCCGGCCCGCTGCGGCAGACATGAGGATCACCGTGAATTTCGCTCTCTACCGGGAGTTGCTCGCCGTCGGGCCCGTCCGCAGGCTGCTGCTGGTGGGCATGGTTGCCCGTATTCCCCATTCCGCGGCCGGCGTGCTGCTGACCCTGCACATCGTCCTCACCCTGGACCAGGGATATGCCGCCGCGGGCGCCGCCGCCGCCGTCATGACCATCGGCATGGCCGTTGGCGCGCCGTGGCGCGGGCGGCGCGTGGACACCGTGGGCCTGCGCACCGCACTGATCCCTTCCGTGATCTCGGAAACCGTCATTTGGTCTGTGGTTCCCCACGTGTCCTACCAGTGGCTGCTTCCGCTGGTGTTTGTGGGCGGCCTGCTCACGCTCCCCATCTTCAGTGTGGTCCGCCAGTCCCTGGGCGTTCTGGTCGACGGCGACCAGCGCCGTACGGCCTTCGCCCTCGACGCGATCACCACCGAGATAGTGTTCATGATCGGCCCCGCTGCGGGTGCCATCGTGGCCACCAGCGGGTTCACAGTGCTGGGCCTGACCGTGGTGGGCGTTTCCACGTCGCTGGCCGGCCTGTTCCTGATGTGGTTCAACCCGCCCACCCGCAGTGCTGCGCAATCCGAGGAATCCAGCGCTGACGAGTGCCGCGCGGCAGAGGCCGCCGTCGTGTCCGCCGCCCCCGCGCATTTGCAGGAGGCGGCGGCGGAACTGGCGCCTGCGGAAGCCCGGGGCCGTGCCGGCCTCCGCGGCAAGGTTGCTCACAACTTCACATGGTTCACGGCCGCCGTGGCCGCGGTCTTTGCGGTGGCAGCGGGCGCCGGCATGGTCCTGAGCGGGACGGATGTGGGAATTGTGGCAGCCCTGGAGACGGGCGGCCACCAGCGCGATATCGGCATCGTCTTCGTCTTCTGGTGCGCAGCGTCGGTGGTAGGCGGCCTGGTGTACGGCGCCATGCACCGTCCCGTCTCTCCGCTGGTCCTGCTGCTGGGGATGGCGGCACTGACGATCCCCATGGGCTTCGCCCATGACACCTGGACCCTGGCCTTCGCCTCGCTCCTGCCGGGACTGCTGTGCGCGCCCGTGCTGTCATCAGCATCAGAAAAGGTGGCGGACCTGGTGGCCGAGGAACGCCGCGGGGAGGCCATGGGCTGGTACGGCTCAGCGCTGACGGCAGGCGTGGCCCTGGGTGCGCCGCTCGCGGGCGTCTTCATCGACGGCACAGGACCGTCCGGAGGGTTTGTGTCGGTGGGGGTCGCCGGCGTGCTGCTGTGCTTTGCCGGGCTGTTCCTCCAGCAGCGGCGGCGCCGCGCTGCCTGACGCGATTTCTTCCATCGGTTGCTCCACAGTTGTCCTTTTGGTCGCGCTAAACGGCAGCTACGGAGCAATCGATGGACCGCGGAGGTACTTCGCCCGGGAAACGACGACGGCGGGACGACCCGTAAAGGCCGTCCCGCCGTCGCAAGGCGCTTGGGTGGGTTCTTCCTTAGTTCACTGCCCCGGTGTACTTCTCTCCCGGGCCCTTGCCCGGGGCATCGGGAATCAGCGACTCTTCGCGGAACGCCAGCTGCAGCGACCGCAGGCCGTCACGCAACGGCCCTGCGTGCTGCGATCCGATCTCCGGGGCGGCCGCCGTCACCAGGCCGGCCAGGGCCGTGATCAGTTTCCGGGCCTCGTCCAGGTCCTTCAGTTCCTCGGCGTTGTCCTCCGCCGCCAGCCCCAGCTTGACGGCGGCTGCGCTCATCAGATGGACGGCTGCGGTGGTGATGACCTCGATCGCCGGAACCTCGGAAATATCGCGGACCTGCCGGGAGACATCGGGACCGGCGGGCGCGGGCTCGAAAACGTGTGAATTACTGTCTGGGGTGCTCATACTGGTAAGCTTGACACAGACCAACTGGATGTCGTTATTTCAGAGATTGATCCAACAATCAAGGTTCCCACCGGCGCTGCACTGCGTTGACGGGAATTTTTTCTGTAAGATGGCATGCAGTTTGCAAGCGGAGTTCTCTCCCACCCGCGTCAGCCGCTGTTCCGAAGTTTAGGAACTCAAGGTTGCCGGGTACCTGGTTGGGCATGGAACCGGCATCGGCCGGAACTGTGCGTGCAGTCCCTGGAAGGGAGCTGTATCCGATCTTTCAGAGGCCTTCGATTGCTCCGGCAATTGGGGGCCTTCTCTATTTGCCGGATTCCACAACAAAAACAGGAGCTTTAACATTAGCGAGCCAAGAATCAATGAGCGTATCCGCGTCCCCGAGGTGCGGCTGGTCGGCCCTGCAGGTGAACAGGTAGGAATCGTCCGTATTGAGGATGCCCTGCGTCTGGCTGCCGAGTCCGACCTTGATCTCGTTGAAGTTGCACCTCAGGCGAAGCCTCCGGTGTGCAAGCTGATGGACTTCGGCAAGTACAAGTACGAGGCCGCGGTTAAGGCACGCGAAGCCCGGAAGAACCAGACGAACACCGTTCTGAAGGAAATCCGCTTCCGCCTGAAGATCGACACCCACGACTACGAGACCAAGCGCGGGCACGCACTGCGCTTCCTCGGCGCCGGGGACAAGGTCAAGGCCATGATCCAGTTCCGTGGCCGTGAGCAGCAGCGTCCGGAAATGGGCATCCGCCTCCTCCAGCGCTTCGCCGACGACGTCGCTGAAGTGGGCGTTGTGGAGTCCAGCCCCCGCATTGACGGCCGCAACATGGTCATGGTGGTTGGCCCGCTGAAGAACAAGGCAGAGGCCAAGGCCGAAGCCCGTCGCGCCACCCAGCGTGCCGAGGCGAAGGCACAGAACGAAGCCAAGGCTTCCGGGCGTGTTGACACGTCCGGCGACGATCAGGCGCCTTTGACGCAGTCCCTGGCGGATCTGCTGCCCGAAGGATTCACCGTCTCGACCGAACCTGAGGCAGTAGCCGAGGCCCCTGCGCAGGAGCCGGCCGCCGTCGTCGAGCCTGCTGCAGCCGAAGCTCCCGCCAAGGCCGCGGAAGCTCCGAAGCAGGAGGCTCCGAAGCAGGAGGCTCCGAAGGCAGTTGCGCCGAAGGCGGCCCCCAAGGCTGCTGCTCCGAAGGCTGCTCCCGCCCCCAAGGCTGCGGCCGAGAAGCCCGCCGCGGCTGCTCCGGCGGCTCCGGCAGCAGCGCCGAAGCCCGCAGCGGTTCCTGCTCCGCCGAAGCCGGTGGCCAGGCCCGCCGCGCCGAAGCCTGCTGCCCGCCCTGCCCCCAAGGCAGCGCCGAAGCCGGCAGGCAAGAAGACCACTTAGTTCATAGCTGCCCGGGGTTCCGTCCCCGGACAGTCAGCAACCAGCATGCCGCCCGCAGGGGCGGCTGCGCGAGAGAGCCGCAGGCCCAGCCTGCGGATACGTAAGGAGATCGGTTCCCATGCCGAAGATGAAGACCCACAGTGGTGCCAAGAAGCGCTTCAAGCTGACCGGCAGCGGCAAGCTGCGCCGCCAGCAGGCCAACCGCCGCCACTACCTCGAGCACAAGTCCTCACGGCTGACCCGTCGCCTTGCCGGCGACAAGATCGTCTTCAAGGGCGATGCCAAGGTCATCCGGAAGATGCTCGGCATCTAGTTTCCAAGTTCTTTGACTGACCACCACCTGGTGGCCGGTCACCTACCAAAAAGCCTTCTCAGGCCGCCGGGAAACCGGCAGTAGATGCTTGGGATCAGATTTTCGAAGGAGTACGCACGTGGCACGTGTGAAGAGGGCGGTCAACGCCCACAAGAAGCGCCGGGTTATCCTTGAACGCGCAAAGGGCTACCGTGGACAGCGTTCACGCCTGTACCGCAAGGCCAAAGAGCAGCTGCTGCACTCGTTTGTGTACAGCTACGGCGACCGCAAGAAGAAGAAGGGCGACTTCCGCCGCCTGTGGATCCAGCGCATCAACGCTGCATCCCGCGCCAACGGACTCACCTACAACCGCCTGATCCAGGGCCTGAAGGCCGCTGAGGTTGAGGTTGACCGCCGCATGCTGGCCGAGCTGGCCGTTTCCGACGCCAACGCTTTCGCAGCGCTGGTCAAGGTTGCCAAGGATTCCCTGCCTGCCGACACCTCCGCCAAGAAGGTTGTTGCCTAGCAACCGGCTGTTCCGCCAGGGACGGTTCAGGAACCCGTGGCCCTAGCCACTAAAGTTCTTATATGAACGAAACCGGGCGCCCGCAAGATTTTCCGCTGTCCAATCCCCGAGCTGATCGGGTGAGGGACGTGGCAAAACTTGCCGGGCGCCCGGCCCGTTTAAAGCGCGGCCTGTTCCTGGCTGAAGGGCCCCAGGCAGTCCGCGAAGCCCTCAGGCTCCACCAGCAGCGCATTGCCGCCGGCGCCCCGGGTGTGGTCACGGAGGTTTTTGCCAGCGAAAGCTGCCTGGACCGGTTCCCGGAATTTGAGGAACTGTCCCAAGGGGTCAACGCCCGCCTTGCCACTGACGAGGTCCTCGCGGCCATGGCGGACACCGTCAACCCGCAGGGGATCGTCGCCGTCTGCCGCTTCCTGGACGTGGCGCTGGAAGAAGTGCTCGACGCCGGGCCCCGCCTGATTGCCGTGCTGTGCCAGGTCCGTGACCCCGGGAACGCGGGAACCGTCCTGCGGGCAGCGGACGCCGCCGGCGCGGACGCTGTCATCCTCACATCCTCCAGCGTGGACATCTACAACCCCAAGGCGGTGCGCTCCACGGCCGGCTCGCTCTTCCACCTCCCGGTGGTGCTGGGTGCCGACATCGGCGGCCTGGTTGCGGCCTGCCGGGCACGGGGGATAGGCATCCTGGCGGCGGACGGCTACGGTTCCCTCAACTTGGACACCCTGCAGGATGAGAACGCCCGGCGACGGCTGACCGGTGAAGGTCCGGAGTCGGCCTATGCCCTGGAGCAGCCCACCGCGTGGCTTTTCGGGAACGAGGCCCAGGGCCTGTCCCAGGAGGAGCTTGCGCTGGCAGACCATCGGGTGGCCGTGCCGGTGTACGGCTCCGCGGAGAGCCTGAACCTGGGTACCGCGGCCACGGTCTGCCTGTACGCCAGCGCCCGGTCCCAGCACCTGCCCGCCCGGGTGACAGCCTAGGCTTTCGCAGCCCCGAAGGACTCTGCCTCGCAGGACTTTGCCCGGCAGGACCCGTCGGCGTTCTCCGCCCGGACCCGGCAGCAGTGCCTTGCCCGGCTGCTTGAAAAACCCGGTTGGTTGAAAAATATAAGGGCTCCGGATTTTCCGGAGCCCTTGCTGTTGATGTTCAAACAGGGAAGCAAATCAGGGTGCGCGGGTAGCCTTGCCGCGTCCGGTGATAGCCCCGTAGATGCCGGCAACAACAAGGCCGCCGACGATAGCGAGAATCCAGGTGCCCAGGTCGAAGAAGGCAAGATCGCCCTTGTTGAACAGGAGGCTGCCGATCCAGCCGCCCACAATGGCGCCCACTACACCCAAAACAAGGCTGGTGACCCAGCCCCCGCCAACCCGTCCGGGCATGACGGCCTTAACAATGGCCCCTACGATAAGGCCGAGGATAATCCAAGCAAGAAAACCCATGTCTCCTCCTTATAGTGGCCGGGATCTGATGGTCCCGATGAGGCTCAAGCTAACATAGGGCCCCGCCAATGTCAGCAGGCTTAGGGTCAGTCGCTGGCGCATGCAGGACATTGCGGCGGGTACGGTGACTATGGGCGGGCCGGGGCCGGGGCCGGATCCGCATTTGTCCTAACTGAACCGTAAACGTAAAGAGGTGAAGCCCCTTGGCTGCACATGGCGGTACCAAGGCGATTGTGGCGGCCCTGGCTGCCAACCTGACCATCGCTGCCCTGAAGTTCGTGGCGTATGCCCTCACGCTTTCCTCGTCAATGCTCGCCGAAGCCATCCACTCCGTGGCCGACTCAGGCAACCAGGTCCTTCTGCTGGTAGGAGGCAAGAAAGCGAAACGGGCTGCCAGCCCCGAGCACCCCTTCGGCTACGGCCGGGAGCGCTACATCTATGCCTTCATTGTCTCCATCGTCCTGTTCAGCGTCGGCGGCCTCTTCGCCCTCTATGAGGCATGGGACAAGTTCCAGCACCCGCATGCCATCGAAGGGGACTTCTGGTGGGTTCCGTTGGCCGTGCTGCTGGGTGCGATCATTGCCGAGTCCTTCTCGTTCCGGACCGCCATCATCGAGTCGAACCACGTCCGCGGGCAGCAGTCCTGGGCCAGGTTCGTGCGGAGCGCCAAGCAGCCTGAGCTGCCGGTGATCCTGCTCGAGGACCTTGGCGCGCTCGTGGGCCTGGTCTTCGCCCTTATCGGCGTCAGCCTGACGCTCATCACGGGTGATGGACTCTGGGATGCCGCCGGCACGGCGATGATCGGCCTGCTGCTGGTGGCCATCGCCGTCGTGCTCGCACTGGAAACCAAGTCCCTGCTCCTGGGCGAGTCCGCAACAAAGGACGACGTCGGGAAGATCGCCGCGGCGATCGAAGCCGACGGCGGGCGCATCATCCACCTCAAGACCCTGCACCTTGGCCCGGAGGAGCTCCTCGTGGCCGCCAAGATCGCCATCAGCCATTCCACCACGGGGGTCGAGATCGCACGCGAGATCGACGCTGCTGAAGCGAGGATCCGCGCGGCCGTGCCCATCGCCCGGGTCATCTACCTGGAGCCCGACCTTCACCGGGCCGATGCCACAGAGGCGGGCCAGCAGCCTGCCGCCGCAGCCCCGCAGCCGTAACGGTGCTTCCGTAACTACTGGCTGGCCGGAAGCCGCCGGCCGCCCCGGTCCCAAAGGATCAGGCGGTCAGCGGCTTCTTGCGTTCCAGGAGTCCGCTGGCGATGGCGACGCCGAGTCCCAACAGGGCGAGGACGGCGCCTACCAGCGCAGGGGCAACGTAACCCCAGCCGAGCGCGATCACTACCCCGCCCAGGAAGGCCCCCAGCGCATTGGCCACGTTGAGCGCGGCATGGTTCAGTGACGAAGCGAGGGACGGCGCGTCCGGCGACGCATCCAGGAGCCGGGTCTGCAGCGCCGGGACCAGCATGGACCCGGAAGCGCCCACCACGAACACCATGACGAAGGCAGACCACGGCCAGTGGACGGCCACGGCGTAGACCACCAAGGCAACAGCTATGGCGGGCAGCACCTTGTACAGGGTTCCCATCACGGACTTGTCAGCGAACCTGCCGCCCACGATGTTGCCGGCTACCATTCCCAGGCCATAGAGCGCCACCACCATCGGAATCAGTGACGACGGCATGCCTGCCACGAGTGTCATGGTGTGGGCGATGTAGGTGTAGGTGGCGAAGAAGCCGCCAAAGCCTACGATGCCGATCAGGATGGCCAGCCAGACCTGCAGGCGCTTGAGGGCTCCCAGTTCACGCCGGATGCTTGCGTCCGGGTGGGCGTGGTGGAACGGGACGAATTTCCAGACCAGGGCAAGCGTTAGCAGTCCTATCAATCCCACCAGGATAAAGAGCAGCCGCCAGCCGTACGTTTGGCCCATCCAGGTGGCAAAGGGCACCCCCACCACGTTGGAGATGCTGAGCCCCGCCATCACCATGGAGATCGCCCACCCGCGCCGCGTTGGCGGAACCAGCGAGGCTGCAATGACCGCCGCAACTCCGAAGAACGCGCCGTGCGGCAGGCCTGCGGCGAAGCGCGAGGCCAGCATGGTCCCGTAGTCGGGCGCGAGGAAGGAAAGGAAGTTGGCCACCGCGAAAAAAAGGATGAGCCCGAGGGCCAGGTGCTTGCGGGGGAGCTTGGCCCCGACGGCGGCGAGCAGCGGGGCCCCGACTACAACGCCCAAGGCATAGGCGGAGATGAGGTGGCCGGCTTCCGGTGTTGATATCCCGAGGCCCTGCTCCACTTCCTTCAGCAGGCCCATCATGGTGAATTCCGTAACCCCGATGCCCACCCCTCCCATGGCGAGGGCAAAGATGGCCATGGCGATGTTGGGGGATCGGGTGGGGGCTGCCGTGGATGTTTCGAGGACGCTGCTCATGGGCCTGCTTTTCGGGGTAGAAACTGGTGATGGGACCGATGCCACGGCAGTGGGGCTGGTGAAGTCCGGACCCTGCCAACAACCCCGGGAAGGGGGATTGGTATTCCCTCTGCAGGAATGGTGTGTCCGGCCCCACCATTGTCCCCCATAGAATGAGCCAGTGACTGGACTGATACAGGTGGTAGGCGGAGCCGTCGTTGACAGCCTGGCGGAACCTTCGCTGCTGCTGGTGGCGCGGCGCAGCGCGCCGGAGGATCTGGCCGGCCTCTGGGAGTTCCCCGGCGGCAAGGTGGAATCCGGAGAGCAACCGGAAGCCGCGCTGGCCCGCGAGCTGTACGAGGAACTCGGCATCGGCGTCCGGCTCGGCCCCGAGCTTCCGGCCGGGGCACCGCAGGGGTGGCCGCTGAACAGCCGTGCCAGCATGCGGGTGTGGCTCGCGGAGGTGACCCGCGGGGAAGCGCGGCCGCTTGAAGACCACGATGACCTGCGGTGGGTGGCACTGTCTGATCCGGAAGCGGTCCTGGGCCTGCCCTGGATACCTGCCGATTTCCCGATCGTCAGGGCGCTTCTTTCCGCCCTGGGTGTCCAGGCTGAGGCTGCGCGCTCCTAGAAGAGCGTTGCCTGTTCTGCCGGTCCTCCCTGTGCCGGCAGCCCGGGTACGCCGGGCACGGAGCTACCCGCATCATGCCCTGCCGCTGCCGGAATGGCGCCTGCCGGGTAGGCAGCCTCCTCGCCGCGGGGGTCGTCCTCCAGGTCCCTGTGGCTGAAGCCGGATGAATTGGTGAAGCCATGGCGTGCCTTGAAGTAGCGGACCTTGCCGGCCAGCCAGGAGCGGTACTCCTTGGAGGCATACGAGCCGGAGCCGTAGAGCCCGCGGTAGCGGCCGGCCAGTCCGGGATGGTTGGCGGCGATCCACTTCATGAACCACTCCCTGGTGCCCGGTTTGAGGTAGAGGGCTCCGGCGGTCACTCCGGTGGCCCCGGCGGCAGCCAATGAAGCGAAAAGCGCATCCAAGGCGTCATCGCTGTCCGAAAGCCAGGGGAGGATGGGCATGGCCATCACCCCGCAGGGGAGTCCGGCCTCGCGAAGGCGGGAGACGAGCTTGAGCCGTGCCCGGGGCCCCGGCGTTCCCGGCTCGACGGCCTCGGAGAGCGCTTCATCGGTCATGGCGAGGGAGATGCCCAGGCCCACGGGCACCTGGGCTGCGGCGCTCTTGAGCAATGGAATGTCCCGTGCCAGCAGCGTCCCCTTGGTGAGGATCGAGAGGGGAGTTCCCGAGTCAGCAAGGGCGGTGATGATGCCGGGCATCAAGCGGTAACGGCCCTCGGCACGCTGGTAGGGGTCCGTGTTGGTGCCGAGGGCCACCTGGTGGCGGCCCCAGGAAGGTTTGGCCAGTTCTTTGCGAAGGACCTCCGCGGCGTTGACCTTGACCACCACCTGGCTGTCGAAGTCCAGGCCGGGGTCGAAATCCAGGTACGTATGGCTTTTCCGGGCGAAGCAATAGACGCAGGCGTGGCTGCAGCCCCGGTAGGGGTTGATGGTCCACTCGAACGGCATCCTTGAACCGGGCGGCACCTTGTTGAGCACCGATTTGGCGGTGACCTCGTGGAAGGTGATGCCGGCGAACTCGGGAGTGGTGACCGAGCGGACCAGGCCGGCCAGCGGTAGCAGGGCGGGTGAGGCGGTGCCCGGAGCAGTTTCTCCCGGCCGGGGCATCAGTGCTTGGGCGTCCCATCTCATGCCCCTATTCGAATGTATGTTCGAACTAAAGTCAAGCATCGGCCGGCCCGGCCGGCGTGCCGAAGCCCGCCTACGTGAGGTCCTGGAGCTCCCACACCACCGTGATTGCAGCGGCCACGGTGGAGTCCCCCGGCTCCACGGCGACCTGTTCCACGGAAGCGGCGCGCTGCATCCGGGCCAGCGGCACCGGACCCTGGACCGGGACGTTGTCCACTATGGAAAGCACCCGCCCCAACCGGGCCGAGGCAAGCTGGGCGTACTGGCGTGCGGTACTCGCTGCATCCAGCCAGGCAGCTTCACGCGCCCGTGCCCGGACTGCGGCGTCGTCGCTGAACGTGAGTTCGAGGCCGTTCAGCCGGACGTCGTTGCCGCCCGCCCCAACGGCTTCGGAGATTGCGGCGGAGGCGGAACCAGGCGCCCGCAACCTTATGGTGAGGGTGCAGGCTGCAACGTACCCCGTGACCCGCTGGCCCCCGCCTTCCCGCCATGTCATATCCGCCCGCACGTTCAGGGCCGCAGTGCGGATGTCGGCACCCTCAACGCCGTGCCGGCGGAAGGCGGAGGCAACGGCATCGGAGCCGGCGCCGGCCCGGGAGTAGGCGGCCTCCACGGATTCTGCGCTGCACTCCACCCCGATGGAGACCACCATCAGGTCGGGGGCAGCATCCGCCGAACCGGTCCCGGTGACGGTGACAGTGCCGCGCGGCTCAGTGCCGCGGGAGCCATTTCCAGGGGAATCCACGGCCCCGGGCTGATACCCGGGAACCCCCACTCCGCCCCTTGCCCCGCCGCCGCTGCCGGAATCCGCTGCCATGGGTCACGCCTCCACTTCTGACGGTCCCCGGCGCCGGGGGCGGCGGGGGCGTACCGGGTAGCCGCCGGCGGCAAGTCCGGCGTGCCGTTCAAAAATGTTGGCGGTCCCTGGGTTCCCGGTGCGCAGCATGGACCATCCGGCGCTGAGGAGATACAGCGGCAGGAAGGGGAAGCCCAGGCACCAGGCGTACTGGCTGCAGTGTTTTTCTTCGTGGCCCAGCAGGGCCGGCTGCGCCGCCAGCTTGTCGGCCGGGCAGCGGCAGAGCACCACGTTGCCCAGGGTGAACGCTCCCGCGAACGGCAGCCGCCAACTGTACCCGCCCGCAAGGACCAGGCCGCGCGGCCCCCTGCGGACGTCGGTGCGGGCGGCGACAGCGACAGCGACGCCGAGGACAGTGCTGCCGTTGACCAGGTTGGCGACCTGCCTCAGCCGCTGCGCGGCCGTGAGGCCCTCCGGGGCTTCCTGGCTTCGAGGCGCAGTCATGAGGCCATGCTAGCCGGACGGTTCAATTAGACTGGAGGATAGTGGCCGCCGGTTCCGCCGGTGTGCCCTGACCTGGTCATTGAACGCCCTGCACTTGGGGCATTCATCCATGACCTGCCAGTGATGGACGCGCCGCCGGGAAACCGCGCTGGCTGTCCCGTTCACCGGCAGCCACGACTCGTAGCTAAGAACAGTAGATGACTGAAACTTTGCCGGGCGCCGCCATCCCGAACCCCACGGATGAAGCCGCCATCACTGCCGCCGTAGACCAGGCCGTTGCCGCCATCACCGGCGCGGCCACCCTTGACGAGCTGAAGGCGGTGAGGCTCGCCCACACCGGCGAGAAGTCTCCCCTCAGCCTTGCGAACCGCGAAATCGGCAAGCTGCCCAAGGACCAGAAGGCCGTGGCCGGAAAGCTGATGGGTGCCTCCCGCGGGCGGGTCAACAAGGCGCTCGCGGACCGCACGGCCGAGCTGGAAGCCGAAAACGACGCCCGTATCCTGCTGGAAGAGACGGTTGACGTCACGGCCGCCCCCCGCCGTCGTCGTGCCGGTGCCCGGCACCCCCTGTCCACCCTCCAGGACCGCGTGGCGGACATCTTCGTGGGCATGGGCTGGGAAATCGCCGAGGGTCCGGAAGTGGAATCGGAGTGGTTCAACTTCGACGCCCTGAACTTCAAGCCGGACCACCCGGCCCGCGAAATGCAGGACACCTTCTTCGTGGAGCCGCCCGAGGCCCACCTGCTGATGCGCACGCACACGTCCCCGGTGCAGGTCCGCTCCATGCTGGAACGCGAGCTGCCCATCTACGTGCTGTGCCCGGGCAAGGTGTTCCGCACGGACGAGCTGGACGCCACGCACACGCCGGTATTCCACCAGTTCGAAGGCCTCGCCATCGACAAGAAGCTCAGCATGGCGGACCTGCGCGGCACCCTGGAGCACTTCGCCCGGCAGATGTTCGGTGACGAAGCCCAGATCCGGCTGCGGCCCAACTACTTCCCCTTCACGGAGCCCTCTGCCGAGCTGGACATCTTCCACCCCGGCGCCAAGGGCGGCCCGGCGTGGATCGAGTGGGGCGGCTGCGGCATGGTCAACCCCAACGTCCTGCGCGCCGCCGGCATCGACCCGGACGTCTATTCAGGTTTTGCCTTCGGCATGGGCATCGAGCGCACCCTCATGTTCCGCAACGAGGTGGGGGACATGCGCGACATGATCGAAGGCGATGTACGTTTCAGCGAGCACTTCGGGATGGAGATCTAACAGTGCGTATCCCAATTTCCTGGCTGCGTGAATTCGCGGAGGTACCGGCCGGAGCGACGGCCGAAGACGTGATGGCCGAACTGGTCAAGGTGGGCTTTGAGGAAGAGGACGTCCACCGTCCCACGGACACCCTCAAGGGCCCGATCGTGGTGGGCCAGGTCCTGAGCCTGGTCAAAGAACCGCAAACCAACGGCAAGACCATCAACTGGTGCCAGGTCCGCGTTGTCCCCGAGGGGCAGGAGCAGACGCTCACCGGCAAGGGCATCGACCCCTCCGGCGTGCAGGGCATCATCTGCGGCGCCCATAACTTCGTAGAGGGCGACAAAGTGGTGGTCACGTTGCCGGGCGCCGTGCTGCCGGGCGATTTCCACATCTCCGCGCGCAAGACCTACGGCCACCTTTCCGCCGGCATGATCGCCTCCGTTCGCGAACTGGGCATCGGCGAGGACCACGACGGCATCCTGGTGCTGTCCCGCATCGGACTGGACCCCGAGGTGGGCACCGACGCCATGGAACTGCTGGGCCTCTATGACGAAGCCGCGGAAATCAATGTCACCCCGGACCGCGGCTACGCCTTCTCCATCCGCGGGGTTGCCCGCGAATACGCGCACGCCACGGGGACCACCTTCACGGATCCCGCGTCCCGCGTCAACGCTCCTGCGGAGCTCTCCGGCGGGTATGGCGTCAAGCTCAACGACGACGCGCCCATCTACGGGAACGCCGGCTGCGACCGCTTCGTGGCACGGACCGTCCGCGGCGTCGACGCCACCAGGCCCACCCCGCCGTGGATGGTGTCCCGGCTCCGGCTGGCCGGCATCCGCTCCATCTCCCTGCCGGTGGACATCTCCAACTACGTGATGCTGGAACTCGGCCAGCCCACGCACTGCTACGACCTGGACAAGCTGTCCGGGGACATTGTGGTGCGCCGTGCCGCGGCCGGCGAGAAGATCACCACCCTCGATGACAAGGTACGCACCCTCGATGCCGAGGACCTGCTGATCACCGATGACTCCGGCGCCATCGGCATCGCCGGCGTGATGGGCGGAGCCGACACCGAGGTATCCGATGACACCACGAACATCCTGGTGGAGGCGGCGCATTTCGATGAGGTGTCCATCTCCCGTTCCCGCCGTCGCCACAAACTGCCGTCCGAAGCGTCCAAGCGCTTCGAGCGCGGCGTTGACTGGCAGGTGGCCGGCATCGCCGCCCAGCGGGTGGTAGACCTCCTCGTGGAACTCGCAGGCGGCACGGCAGACGAGGCGGGAACCGACGTCGGCACCGCCCCTGACTCCGTGGCGATAGAACTTCCGGCAGCCTTCGCGGCCGCACGGATCGGCATCGACTTCACCGAAGAGCAGATTGTCACCTCCTTGGAGGACCTGGGCGCGGCCGTAGAGAAGAGCGACGGCGGCTGGACCGTGACGGCCCCCAGCTGGCGCCACGACCTGGAGACCAAGGAGGACCTCTCCGAGGAGATCGCCCGGCTGGTGGGTTACGACCAGATTCCCGCGACGCTGCCTGTGGCGCCTCCCGGCCGCGGCCTGACGCGCGTGCAGCAGCAGCGCCGCCGCCTTATCCAGGCGCTGGCTGATGCCGGCCTCACCGAAGTCCTGGCCTACCCCTTCGTGTCCAAGGCGTCCAATGACACCTTCGGCGTGCCTGAAGAGGGGGCCGTCCGGACCGCGGTCAAGCTGGCCAACCCGATCAGTGAGGAGCAGGGCTTCCTGCGCACTTCCATCCTGCCCGGGCTGATTGAGGTGGCAAAGCGGAACCACTCCCGTGGATTCCGGGACCTGGCACTCTTCGAATCGGGCCTGGTGTTCCTGCCGGCAGAGGTAATGGGCACGGACTCCATCCCGCCGCTCGGTGCCAAGCCTGCCGATGAGGTGCTGGACGCGCTGTACGACGGCGTTCCCGCCCAGCCGTTCCACCTCGCCGCAGTCCTCACGGGCCATGATTCGCCCGCCGCCGCAGGCCACACGCCGCGGCCGTGGGACTGGGCGGACGCCGTGGACATCGCCCGCCTCGCCGGGGACGTCCTGGGCGTGGACATTGTGGTCAGCCAGGGTGCGCACCAGGCGTTCCACCCGGGCCGTGCCGCCCGGTTGTCCCTGCGCACCGGCGAAGTAGTGGGCTATGCAGGAGAACTGCACCCCAAGCTGCTGGCGGCTTCCGACATGCCTCCACGCTCCGTTGCACTGGAGCTCAACGCCGACGCGCTGTTCGAGGCCGCGCCTGATGTCATCGTGGCGCGGCACATCTCCACGTTCCCGGTGGCTACCCAGGACGTGGCGCTGGTGGTTCCCGCCGGGATCCCGGCTGATGACGTACTGGCCGCCCTCCGCGAGGGTGCCGGTGAACTGCTGGAGGACGTTGCGCTCTTCGACGTGTACGCCGGCAAGGGGATCGAGGAAGGCAAGAAGTCCCTGGCTTTCGGACTCCGCTTCCGTGCCGACGACCGCACCCTGACGGCGGACGAGGCATCGGCCGCACGCGAGAGCGCCGTGGCACTGGCCGCTGAGCGCTTCGGCGCAGTCCAGCGCTAGGCGGGCAGTACCCAGGTCCCATGGACGCCAGGCTGGCCCTGCGGGCAGTGGATATCACAACTGATGTCCGCTGCCCGCAGGCGCATCAGGACGGCCCGGAAGGGTTCGTCCCTGAACGTGCAGAGGAACTGCGGGCCGCGGCCCTGGAGCCGGCTGCTGCGCAGCGTTTCCTGGCCGGCAGGGCAGCGCTGCGCCGTTTTGCGGGCGACGTGCTCGATCTGCCGGCATCGCAGCTGCGGTCCTCCTACTCCTGTCCCCAATGCGGCTCCGGACCCGGACTCTCCCACGGCCGGCCGGGCTTCACGCACCGGGGCCGGCGCTTGCCCCTGTTGCTGAGCATGGCCAGGACCGGCAACTGGGTGCTGCTCGCCGCGGTTACGTCGCCGGGCAGGGGAGAACGGCTGGGGGTGGACGCCGAAAATCCGGAACGGCTCGGCTTCGAGGGGTTCGACGCCGTGGCGTTGTCCCGCTCGGAGGAGCTCACCCTCGCGGGGCTGGAAGGAAAGGCGCTCCTGCGCGAACGTGCCCGGCTCTGGAGCCGGAAGGAGGCCTGGCTCAAAATGACCGGCGAGGGGCTTCGGGTGGATCCCCGCACGGTAGCCGCGTTGGAGGAACCTGGAGTACAGGACCTGCCGTCTGCTGCTACGGGGCTGCCGGCGTCGCTGGTCGCCGCCGTCGCCTTGGGCTAACCCCGCCGACTTCGCGCGGCAGGCAACGGCGGGAGCGCCAGCTCGAAGAGCCAGGGGTGGAGCACTGCTTCGGCGTCGATGCCCGCTACGCCGTTCGCCATCAGGATGAAGTCGGCCGTTGAGACTGAGCCGTGGCGGTGGGTCCTGGTCCATTCCTGCAACAGGGTGAAGAACGCAAGGTCCCCGCAATGCATGCGCAGTGCGTGCAGCGCCAAGGCCCCGCGCTTATAGACACGGTCGTCAAACATCAGGGCCGGTCCGGGGTCGCCGATGAGCAGGTCCTGCCCGGCGGCGGAAAGCCTGCGCCAGGCCGCGGCCGCCCTGTCCTGGGCGGTCATCACTCCGGCCGCCTCGGACCAGATCCATTCGGCGTAGCAGGCAAACCCCTCGTGCAGCCAAATGTCGTGCCACCCGCGGACTGTCAGGGAGTTTCCGAACCACTGGTGCGAGAGTTCATGGGCGATCAGGCGCTGGGCATCCCAGTCCAGGCTGAGGTGGTTGCGGCCCAGAATGGCCATGGTCTGGGCTTCCAGCGGAATTTCCAGGACATCGTCGGCCACCACAACCGTGTACTCGGAAAATGGGTAAGGCCCAAAGCACCTGACGAAGGTGCGCATCATGTCGGGCTGGAGGCGCAGCCCCTGGCGGGCAGCCCCTGCCAGTGCGGGCGGGACGGCCGCGGTCTGGAGCACGCCTCCCGGAGCGGCACCCGGGTCAAGGACCAGGGATTCATACCGCCCGATCTGGACCGTGGCCAGGTAGGTGGCCATGGGCTCCTCCTGCTCGTAGGTCCAGGTCTCCCGGCTGGCCCTGGTGCTGTGCCCTACCAGCCGGCCGTTGCAGACGGCACGGTAATTGGCGTCGGTAGTTACCGTGATCCGGTAGCTTGCCTTGCTCCGCGGATGGTCGTTGCACGGAAACCAGGACGGTGCGCCGTTGGGCTGGCCAGCCACCAGCACGCCGTCGGTCAGTTCCTCCCAGCCCACCTCGCCCCACAGCCCGCGGCGCGGCGCAGGATTGCCCTCATAACGGACGTCTAGGGTGAACGTTTCGCCGACGGCGAGGCCGGCGTCGAGCTGGACCACCAGTTGTTCAGCGCGCTGCGAGAACCTCCGCACGCGCCGCCCGTTCAGCTGCACCTTAACGGCGCGAAGGCCTGCCAGGTCCAGGACGACGGCGGACGCCTGCCGGGCCGCCGTGGCGTGAATGACGGCACGGCCGCTGAGCCGGTTGGCGGCCATCCGGTAGTCGAGGTCCACTTCGTAGCGGGACACGCGGTACGAGTCGCTACCGTGGCCCGGCATGTAGGGGTCGGACAGCACTCCCGGGATGGCTGTCCCGGCGGCAGGTCCGGAGGTTGCTGGTTCAGGAAGACTCATGGACGCGGGCCTCAATCACAAACGTGGCGGGTACTTACTTCGGGCGGGGTGCAGGAACGCCGGGGCCGGCCCATGGACTGACGGGGTTGCCCA
Organism: Pseudarthrobacter sp. CC4; assembly: GCF_048957775.1. NCBI lineage: Bacteria > Bacillati > Actinomycetota > Actinomycetes > Micrococcales > Micrococcaceae > Pseudarthrobacter > Pseudarthrobacter sp. CC4. Next base: position 151,049 of record NZ_JARCCZ010000010.1, read on the forward strand.
TCCAGTAGGTTCCGGCCGGAACCGTTTCCCCGCGCATGACCAGGGAAGCCGGTCCCACCGTTCCGCCGTGGCCGATGCGCGCCTGCGGGAGGATGACACCGTGCGGTCCCATCGTTGCGCCGTCTTCGAGCGTAACAGGGCCGATGCTCATGATGCGGTCGTGGAACAGGTGCGTTTGCACCACGCAGCCGCGGTTGACCGTGGAGTTCGCTCCCAGGGTGACAAGGTCGGCTTCCGGCAGCCAGTAGCTCTCGCACCATGTTCCGGGGCCGATCCTGGCGCCCAGTCCCCGCAACCACCACACAAGGGCCGGCGTGCCGGTGGCGGCCCGGGCGAACCACGGTGCGCTGACCATTTCTATGAACGTATCCACCACTTCGTTCCGCCAGATGAACGAGCTCCACAGCGGGTGTTCCCCGGCCCTGATACGGCCGATGAGCAGCCATTTGGCAACCACGGCACTGGCCGCGGCCACGGCACCGGCCAGCAGCATCACTATGCCTCCCAGCAGGGCCGCCGCGGCGTAGTTGAAGGATGCGGCGAGCCAGTCCAGGGCCAGCAGCACGCCCGCGGCAAGGCCCAAAGTGAGCGCCACGGGAACGAACCGGCAGGCCTCCCACAACGCACGTGCCAGCTTCAGCCTGGGAGGCGGCCGGTAGGTGAGCGAACTGTCCGAGGCGATAGCCGTGCGCCGCAGCCGGACAGGAGGGCTGCCCAGCCAGGAGGTTCCGGACTTGGCCTTGGACGGCGTCGCGGACAGCACGGCCACCAGCGAGTTCTTGGGAACATTACGGCCGGCTCCCGTCATGCCCGAGTTGCCCAGGAAGGAGCGCTTGCCGATCTTGGCCGGGGCGATCCGCAACCAGCCGCCTCCAAGCTCGTAGGAGGCCACCATCGTGTCATCCGCCAGGAACGCGCCCTCTCCCACGGTGGTCATCTTGGGAACCAGCAGCACGGTGGAGGCCTCGACGTTCTTGCCGACTTTTGCTCCCAGCAGGCGAAGCCAGACGGGCGTGAAGAGGCTGGCGTAGACGGGAAACAGGAGGTCCCGGGCCAGGTCCAGCACACGCTCGGTAGCCCAGATCTGCCAGCCGATCCGGCTCCGCACGCGGTAGTAGCCTTCACGCAGGCCCAGCCCGAGCAGTCGGGTGGTTCCCAGGACCAGCAGCAGGTTGGCGCTGAACCAGGCCAGGGCGGCAAGGGGCAGGGAGGCCAGCAGGGGAAGCCAGGCCTCGGACAGGGAGCTGTGGCCCCTGATGAACAGGAAGGCCACCAGGCAGGCAGCGCCTGCGGAAAGGTAGGGGATCATGGCCAGCAGTGCGCTGGCGGCCGCGAAGGCGGTAAACCAGAGCCGGGCAAGCATGGCGCCGGTGTCCGGCTGGGCCGGCCAGTTCTGTTTCGCCTTGCCCCGGCGTTCTGCCGGCGAGCCGGCCACAACCTGGCCCGCCTTGACCTTGCCCAGGACCGCCGAACCGGGCTCCACCTGGCCGCCGGCGCCGATGCTGGCGCCGGGCATCAGGGTGCTCCGGGCCCCCACGGTGGCGCCTGCGCCGATCCGGATGGCTCCGATGTGCACGCTGTCACCGTCGATCCACCATCCCGAAAGGTCGACTTCGGGCTCCACGTTGGCTCCGGTGCCCAGCGACAGGAGCCCGGTCACCGGCGGCAGCGAGTGCAGGTTAACGTTGCTGCCGATCTTCGCGCCGAGGGCGCGGGCGTAGTACGGCACCCAGGGTGCGCTCGCCAGGCTGACCGCTCCCGCAAGGTCCTGGATCTGCTCAGCCAGCCAGAGCCGGAGATGGACTTTCCCCGATCTGGGATAGGTGCCCGGCTTGACGTTCCGGAGCAGGATCCGGGCTGCTGCGACGGAGAGGAGCATGCGACCGGCAGGGCTGACGAACACCAGCCAGGACGCACCCACCCACCACCAGGACACCGTGGCTGCGGCGGTGAAGCCGGCCAGTCCTGCCAGCAGGTTATTGGCCGCCATCAGGTAGGTCAGCCACCGCATGCCCACGAGGATGTGCAGCGGGACGCCCATCAACGTCTGGAAAACCTGCGACTTCCGGGCCGTGGGCCGGACAGTTCGGACCTCGGCAGGGCCGGCGGGAGTGCCGTCCGGCAGTGACTGCCGGGCCACATCGATCAGGGCCCCGACGCGCGGCGTCGCGTAGATGTCTGCCACTGTGATGGTGGGGTAGCGGACGCGCAGCGCAGAGACGAGCTGCGCGGCGGCAAGGGACCCGCCCCCGGCCGCAAAGAAATCCGCGTCGAGGCTGGTTGCGTTACTGCCAAGGACCGCGCCCCACTGCTCGACGATCCACTGGGCGTCATCGGGAAGGTTCAGCGGGGCCTGGCCTGCTTCGTCGGCTCCGCTGCCGGTGAGCGGCCAGGGCAGGGCATGGCGGTCCACCTTGCCGCTGGTCTTGGTAGGCAGGGAGTCGACGACGGCCAGCAGCGGAATCAGCGCAGCCGGAAGGCTGTCAGCGAGGAGCTTGCGGGCGGCGGCCAGGTCGGGCCCAGGTGGTCCCGCCGGCGCAAGGTACCCCACCAGGATCTGGTTCCCCGCCGCCGTCGTCCGGACGGCGGCAGCAGCGCCCGCGATGCCCGGCAGGGCCTGCAGGGCTGCGTCGACTTCGCCGAGTTCGATCCTGCGGCCACCCAGCTTGACCTGCTCATCGGCACGGCCCATGAAGATGAGGCCCTCGGCTTCGTAGCGGACGAGGTCCCCCGAGCGGTAGGCGCGGTCCCAGCCGAGCGTGGGAAACGACGCGTACTTGTCGGCATCCTTGGCCGCGTCAAGGTAGCGGGCAAGCCCTACGCCGCCGATGATGAGTTCGCCAACGCCTCCCTCGGGAACGGGAATCCCGCCCTCGTCCACCACAGCCAGGTCCCAGCCATCCAGCGGACGGCCAATCCGCACCGGACCCGGCCCGCCCAGCGGTGCAGCGCAGGCCACCACGGTGGCCTCGGTGGGGCCATACGTGTTCCACACTTCCCTGCCGTCAACGGCCAGCCGCTCCGCCAGTTCCGGCGGGCATGCCTCCCCGCCGAAGATCAGCAACCGGACGTTCTCGAGCGCTTCGGCGGGCCAGAGGGCTGCCAGGGTGGGGACCGTGGACACAACGGTGATCCCGTGGCTGATGAGCCAGGGGCCCAGGTCCATCCCTGTTCGCACCAGGGCGCGGGGGGCAGGGACCAGGCAGGCACCGTGCCGCCAGGCAAGCCACATTTCCTCGCAGGACGCGTCGAACGCCACCGACAGCCCCGCCAGCACCCGGTCTGCCGTTCCGATCGGCTCCGCCGTGAGGAAGAGCCGGGCTTCGGCGTCAACGAAGGCGGCAGCAGAACGGTGCCGTACGGCAACGCCCTTCGGCGTTCCGGTTGAGCCGGACGTGAAGATCACCCAGGCGTCGTCGTCCACATCCGCGGTCCGGGCCGCGGGGTGGGGCGTGGGCCTGCTGCCGTTGAGGGTGATGCCCTTTTCCGTGACCACGGCGGCTACCCCGGCTTCAGCGAAGACGAGCCTGGCGCGCTCTTCGGGATCGTCCGCGTCGACGGGGACGTAGGCGGCGCCGATGAGCAGGATGGCAAGGATGGAAACGTACAACCTGTTGGTGCCGGAGGGGATCCGCACGCCGATCCTGTCGCCTGCGCCCAGTCCGGCGTGGTGCATCGCCCGCCCGGCGGAGCGTACTTCCGCCAGCAGCTGGGCGTAGCTCAGGGACCTGCGGCCGTCGTCGAGGGCTGAGGCATCGGGAAACCGTTGCGCGGTCTCCAGCAGGATGTCCACCAGCGTCCGTGCCGGGGGAGCGGCAGCGGCGCCGGCCAGCTGCGGCTGGTGGCGGGCCTGCTCCCGGATCTTGTCAGGGGCCCGTTCCGGGGCTGGGTCCGCGGCATAGCCGTCGGCTGCCCGGCTGCCGCTCTGTTGCTCGGTCACCTGTGCAGTGTGCCGGGCCAAGATGAACGGGAAGTGTCCTGGTCTGCCTGCCGTCCACCCGGTGTTCGACATGTGTTCATGGTGCTTCCTTAATGTGCGCCCCCCGACAAGTGACGACCTACGGAACCAGGACCACCTTGCCGGTGGTGCGGCGCCCTTCAAGGTCGCGGTGCGCCTGGGCGGCCTCGGCCAGGGGATAGGTCCCGCCCACCCTCACTTTCAGGCTGCTGTCGGCGGCGGCGGCGAAGATTTCGTCCGAGCGCCAGCGCCGTTCCGCCGCGTCCAGGAGGTGGTGCGCGATCGTGGGCCGGGTCAGGAAGAGCGAACCGCCGGCGTTGAGCCGTTGCGGATCCACCGGGGGAACGGGACCCGAGGCGGCGCCGAAAAGCACCAGCGTCCCCCTGATGCGCAGGGCGGCCAGCGAGCCGTCGAAGGTGTCCTTTCCCACGCCGTCGTACACGACGTCGGCGCCCCTGCCGCCGGTGAGGTCCCTGACGGCGTCGGTAAATCCGCTGTAGCGCAGCACATGGTCCGCGCCGGCGTCGAGGGCGAGCCGCTCCTTTTCATCCGTGGACACCGTGGTGACCACGGTAGCGCCCTTGGCTTTGAGCAGCTGGATCATCAGCAGGCCAACACCGCCCGCGCCAGCGTGGAGCAGTACAGTGTGCCCCGGCTCCACCTTGAAGGTGGAGTTGATCAGGAAGTGGGCGGTCATTCCCTGCAGCGGGAGGGCGGCGGCGGTGAGGTCGTCGAGTCCCTCGGGCACTGGCAGGGCCTTGTCTGCATCCACCACGGCGTAGCCGGCGTAGCAGCTGGTGCCCTCGGCGGTGGCCACGCGGTCTCCTTCGGCGAATCCCGTCACTCCTTCGCCCAGTCCGGCAACCGTGCCCGCTGCTTCGGAACCCGGCGTGAAGGGGTACGGGACCTTGTACGCGCCGCTGCGCTTGTAGGTGTCGATGAAATTCACTCCCACCGCACCCACTTTGAGCAGCAACTGGCCAGGGCCGGGGACCGGCCGGTCCACCTCCGCGTATTCGAGGACTTCCGGGCCGCCTGCCTGCCGTGCGACGATTGCATGCGTCATGGCTCTCCTTCCCCGGGCCTGGCCTTTCCAGCCCCGGCTGCACGATCCATCCTAGGGAAACCGAAGGGAAACCCGGTGCCGAGGCAAACATCCAGGATCTGATGCATAAATATCGGGACCAGTGCATATTCTTGCTGTAAGGTGGAGTCCATGACTATTTCTGTTGCAGTGTCAGGCGCCAGCGGTTATGCCGGTGGAGAAGTCCTGCGCCTCCTCGCCGGACACCCGGATGTCACCATTGGGGCCATCACGGCCCACAGCAATGCCGGCTCCCGGCTCGGCGAGCTGCAGCCCCACCTGCACGGACTGGCCAGCCGAATCCTCGAGGACACCACCGTGGAGAACCTCGCCGGCCACGACGTCGTATTCCTTGCCCTGCCGCACGGTGCGTCCGCGGAGATCGCGGCGCAGCTCCCGGAAGGGACAATCGTCATCGACGCCGGGGCGGACCACCGCCTCGAGGACCCCGCGGCCTGGGAGAAGTTTTATGGCTCTGCCCACGCGGGCACCTGGCCGTACGGCCTGCCGGAACTTCCCGGCCAGCGCGAGGCCCTGAAGGGCGCAACCCGCATCGCCGTGCCCGGCTGCTACCCGACGTCGGCCCTGCTGGCCTTGACGCCAGGGTTCGCCGCGCATCTCCTGGAGCCCGACGACGTCGTGATCGTTTCCGCGTCCGGTACCTCCGGTGCGGGGAAGGCAGCGAAAGTGAACCTGATCGGTGCCGAAGTGATGGGCTCCATGAGTCCCTACGGCGTGGGCGGCGGCCACCGGCACACCCCCGAAATTGAACAGGGCCTGTCCAATGCGGCGGGGGAGCAGGTCACCGTCTCCTTCACGCCCACCCTGGCTCCGATGAGCCGCGGGATCCTCACCACGGCGACGGCGAGGGTAAAGCCGCAGGCACTAAGCAGTATCACGCCGGAACAGTTGCGCCAGGCCTGGACCGACGCGTACGACGACGAACCCTTTGTGCACGTCCTGCCGGAGGGCCAGTGGCCCGGCACCAAGTCGGTGCAGGGGTCCAACCACGCGGCCATGCAGCTGGCTTTCGACGCCCGCACCGGGCGGGTGATCGTTACCTGCGTTATCGACAACCTCACCAAAGGAACGGCCGGCGGCGCCGTCCAGTCCATGAACATCGCGCTTGGCCTGCCGGAAACCGCCGGCCTCGACCTGCAGGGAGTAGCTCCATGACCATTACCGCACCTTCCGGATTCCGGGCTGCCGGCATCACCGCAGGACTTAAGGCTTCCGGCAAGCCGGACCTTGCCCTTGTGGTGAACGACGGCCCCGCCAAGGCCGCCGCCGCGGTCTTCACCAGCAACCGGGTGGCTGCGGCCCCGGTCCACTGGTCCCGCCAGGTGGTTTCCGACGGCCGGGTGGACGCAGTCATCCTCAACTCCGGCGGCGCCAACGCCTGCACCGGGCCCACCGGTTTCCAGAACACCCACAGCACAGCCGAAAAGGTGGCTGAGGTGCTGGGTATCTCGGCCACGGATGTGTTTGTATGCTCCACCGGCCTGATCGGCGAGCAGCTGCCCATGGACAAGATCCTTCCCGGCGTGGAGGCAGCAGCTGCGGCCTTGAACGACGATGGCGGGCCCGAGGCGGGCGTGGCCATCATGACCACCGACTCGGTGCCGAAATCTGCACTGTTCATCGGAAGCGACGCCGACGGCCAGGAATTCAGCATTGGCGGTATTGCCAAGGGCGCCGGCATGCTCGCTCCCGGCCTGGCCACCATGCTGGTGGTGCTCACCACGGACGCGGCGGTGGATGCGGACATGCTCGACGTCGTCCTTCGCGATGCCACACGCGTCACCTTCGACCGGGCAGACTCGGACGGCTGCATGTCCACCAACGACACCGTGGTCCTGCTGGCCTCCGGCGCCTCCGGTGCTGTCCCTTCCGCCGAAGCGTTCAGCGAAGGCCTGATCAAGGTCTGCGCCGAACTGGCCCGGAAGCTCATCGCGGACGCCGAAGGCGCCAGCCACGACATCGCCATCCGGACCTTCAACGCCGCCAGCGAGGCCGACGCCGTAACCGTGAGCCGGTCCGTGGCCCGCTCCAACCTCTTCAAGGCCGCCATCTTCGGCAAGGACCCCAACTGGGGCCGGGTACTCTCTGCGGTCGGCACCACGGACGCCGCATTCGAGCCTGACCAGCTCAACGTGGCCATGAACGGCGTCCAGATCTGCCGGAACGGCAGCATCGGTGACGACCGGAGCCTCGTGAACCTGGAACCACGCGAAGTGCGGGTGGACATTGACCTGCAGGCCGGCGACGCCGAGGCCACCATCTGGACCAACGACCTCACCCTCGACTACGTGCACGAGAACAGCGCCTACTCCAGCTAGGGCCTGTCCCCGGCAGAAACCGTTGCGGAAAGTGACAGCATGAACACCCAGACGCGTGAAACCACCAGCATGTCCGACGCCCAGGACAAGGCAGCAACCCTGATCGAGGCCCTGCCCTGGATCCAGCGCTTCGCCGGCACCACCATGGTGATCAAGTACGGCGGCAACGCCATGGTCAACGATGATCTCCGCCGCGCCTTCGCCGAGGACATCGTCTTTCTCCACCACGTGGGCATCCACCCCGTGGTGGTCCACGGCGGCGGTCCGCAGATCAACTCGATGCTGGGCAGGCTCGGCATCGAGTCTGAGTTCAAGGGCGGCCTCCGGGTCACGACGCCCGAGGCCATGGACGTTGTCCGCATGGTCCTCACCGGCCAGGTGGGGCGTGAGCTGGTGGGACTGATCAACTCGCACGGCCCCTACGCGGTGGGCATGTCCGGAGAAGACGGCGGGCTGCTCCGCGCCGTCCGGACGGGCACTGTGGTGGACGGCGAAGAAGTGGACCTCGGGTTGGTAGGCGAGGTGGTCGGCGTCGACCCCGCAGGCATCGAGGACATCCTCGGCGCCGGCCGCATTCCGGTGATCTCCACAGTCGCCCCGGAGATCGTGGACGGCGGAGAAGGCGTGGCCGGCACCGCCCGCTTCCAGCCCACCGGCCAGGTCCTCAACGTCAACGCGGACACCGCCGCGGCGGCCGTCGCCTCGGCGCTGGGCGCCTCCAAGCTGGTGATCCTGACCGACGTCGAAGGGCTGTACGCCAACTGGCCGGACAAGTCATCCCTCATTTCCTCCCTCACGGCCTCGGAGCTGCGGGACATGCTTCCGCGGCTCGAATCAGGCATGATCCCGAAGATGGCTGCATGCCTGAAGGCCATTGACGAGGGTGTGGAACGCGCGCACATCGTGGACGGGCGCCTGCCCCATTCCATGCTTCTTGAAACATTCACGACGGCGGGCATTGGCACCCAGGTAGTCCCGGACGAGGAGATCAACGCATGAACTCGGTGGAAAAGCCATCCGTGACAGAACTCGTGGAGACCACGGGCCACGCCGGAGCCGAGTGGCTGGAACGCTACTCCACCTCCCTGATGGGCGTGTTCGGCACCCCGCAGCGTGTGCTGGTGCGCGGCGCCGGCTGCCTGGTCTGGGATGCCGACGGCAAGGAATACCTCGACCTCCTTGGCGGGATTGCGGTCAACGCCCTGGGCCACGCGAACCCGTTCGTCACGTCCGTGATCTCCAGCCAGCTGGCCACGCTCGGGCATGTCTCCAACTTCTTCACCAGCCCCACGCAGATCGCCCTGGCCGAAAAACTCCTGGCCCTCACCCAGGCGCCGGCCGGCTCCAAGGTGTTCTTCACCAACTCCGGCACGGAGGCGAACGAGGCGGCCTTCAAGCTGGCGCGCCGCAATACGGGTGGCAGCGGCGCCAAACGGACCAAGATCATCGCCCTCGAAGGCGCCTTCCACGGCCGGACCATGGGCGCGCTTGCCCTGACCGCCAAGGAGGCCTACCGCGAGCCGTTCGAGCCGCTGCCCGGCGGCGTGGTGCACATCCCGTTCGGGAACGCCGAGGCGCTCAAGGCTGCCGTTGATGAAACGGTGGCCGCCGTTTTCCTGGAGCCCATCCAGGGCGAGGCGGGCGTCCGGCCCCTGCCGCCCGGGTACCTTCGGGCCGCGCGGGAGCTGACAGCCAGGGTAGGGACGCTGCTGATCCTGGACGAGGTGCAGACCGGCATTGGCCGCACCGGCAAGTGGCTTGCCAGCGAGGACGCCGGCATCATGCCCGACGCCGTCACCCTGGCCAAGGGACTGGGCGGGGGCTTCCCGATCGGTGCGCTGGTCACCTTCGGCAGCCATACGTCGTCGTTGCTGTCCGCCGGCCAGCACGGCACCACGTTCGGCGGCAACCCGGTGGCCACGGCAGCTGCCCTCGCCACGCTCCACGCGATCGAAAGCCAGGATATTCTGGCGAACGTGGCTTCGGTAGGGGAGCACCTGCGTTCGGGGCTGGCGGCCATCCCGGGCGTCACCGAAGTCCGGGGCGAAGGCCTGCTGATCGGCTTCGACCTCGACGCGGACGTGGCCCCGGCCGTGGTGCAGGCCGGCCTGGACGCCGGCTTCATCGTCAACAGCCCGGGTCCGCGGACCATCCGCCTTGCGCCGCCGCTGGTCCTCACGGCAGCGCAGGCAGACACTTTCCTGGCCGCCTTCCCGGCCATCCTCCAAGCAGCTAAGGACGCCCAGTGACACCAGCCACCGGCACCACCCGGCACTTCCTCAAGGACACGGACCTCAGCCCTGCCGAGCAGGCAGAGGTCCTGGACCTCGCCATGCGCATGAAGGCCGCCCCGTACAGCGTCCAGCCGTTCGCTGCCGAGGGCAGCGGCCGCAAGACCGTCGCCGTGATCTTCGACAAAACCTCCACCCGGACCCGGGTGTCGTTCGCCACCGGCATCGCGGACATGGGCGGCAACGCGCTGATCATCAACCCGGGCGAGGCGCAGATCGGCCACAAGGAATCCGTGGAGGACACCGCCAAGGTCCTGGAACGCATGGTGTCCACCATTGTGTGGCGGACCGGCGCCCACGCCGGCCTGGTGGCCATGGCCGAAAACTCCAGGGTGCCGGTCATCAACGCCCTGTGCGATGACTACCACCCGTGCCAGCTGCTCGCGGACCTGCTGGCCGTGAAGGAGCACAAGGGCGAACTCAAGGGGCTCACCATGAGCTACCTCGGGGATGCCGCCAACAACATGGCGAACTCCTACCTGCTGGCCGGGGTGACGGCCGGGATGCATGTCCGGATTGCCGGGCCCGAGGGCTACCTCCCCGCGGCGGACATCGTGGCAGCCGCGGAGGAACGCGCCGCGGAGACCGGTGGTTCGGTGCTGGTCACGACTGACGCGGCGGAGGCCTTGAAAGGGGCCGACGTCGTGGCAACGGACACGTGGGTGTCCATGGGCCAGGAAGCCGAAAAGGAAGCCCGGCTCCAGCTGTTCCGGGAGTACTCCGTCGATGAGGCGGCCATGGCACATGCTGCGGAAGACGCCGTCGTGCTTCACTGCCTCCCCGCGTACCGCGGTTACGAAATCTCTGCCGGCGTCATCGACGGGCCGCAGTCCATCGTCTGGGACGAGGCCGAAAACCGGCTGCACGCCCAGAAGGCCCTGATGGCATGGCTGATGCACCGCTCCGGCCTGGCGTTCGTGGACGGCCTCGCTCCGGTTGAAGGCACCGGGGAGAGCACGTTCTAGTGTCTGCCCAACCGGCGTCGCCGGGCTCCAGCCCGGCCACTAAGACGGCCCGCCAGGCCCGGATCGCGGCCATCCTGACGGGTGAATCGGTGCGCTCCCAGGCGGAGCTGGCAGCCCTGCTGGCGGACGACGGCGTGCAGGTCACCCAGGCGACGCTGTCGCGGGACCTGGTGGAACTCGGCGCGGTCCGGGTGCGCGGCAAGGAGGGCGTGCTGGTGTACGCGGTCCCCGGCGAGGGCGGCGAGCGGGCCGCAAAAAGCGGGGTGAGCCAGGAGATCCTGGACGCCCGGCTGGCCCGGCTGTGCAGCGAACTGCTGGTCACCGCGGAGGCCTCAGCCAACATCGCCGTGCTCCGTACTCCGCCGGGCGCCGCCAACTTCCTGGCCCTGGCCATCGACCACTCGGTGATGCCGTCCATCCTGGGGACCATCGCCGGGGATGACACCGTGCTGCTGGTCTCCCGGGATCCGCAGGGCGGCCAGGACCTCGCCGCCAGGTTCCTGCAACTGGCTGAAGAAGCCGGGCAATAAGCTTGAAGACAACATCTACAACCCCCCAATCCCAAGGAGCATCCAAGTGACTGAACGCATCGTGCTGGCCTACTCAGGCGGCCTGGACACCTCAGTAGCCATCGGCTGGATCGGCGAAGCCACCGGCGCCGAGGTCATCGCCGTAGCGGTCGACGTCGGACAGGGCGGCGAGTCCCTGGAGACCATCCGCCAGCGTGCCCTCGGCTGCGGCGCCGTCGAAGCCTACGTGGCCGACGCCTCCGACGAGTTCGCCAACGAGTACTGCGTCCCCACGCTGAAGGCCAACGCCCTCTACCAGGGCCACTACCCCCTGGTTTCCGCCATCTCCCGCCCGGTGATCGTCAAGCACCTGGTCAAGGCGGCCCGTGAATTCGGCGCCACCACCGTTGCCCACGGCTGCACCGGCAAGGGCAACGACCAGGTCCGCTTCGAAGTGGGCATCCAGACCCTCGGCCCGGACCTGAAGTGCATCGCCCCGGTCCGCGACCTCGCCCTCACCCGCGACAAGGCCATCGCCTTCGCCGAGGAAAAGGGCCTGCCCATCGAGACCACCAAGAAGAACCCGTACTCGATCGACCAGAACGTCTGGGGCCGCGCCGTCGAAACCGGCTACCTCGAGGACATCTGGAACGCCCCCACCAAGGACATCTACGACTACACCGCCACCCCGGAATTCCCGCCGGCACCGGATGAAGTCACCATCTCCTTCGAAGCCGGCGTGCCGGTGGCGATTGACGGCGTCAAGGTCACCCCGCTGCAGGCCATCAAGGAACTCAACCGCCGCGCCGGCGCCCAGGGCGTGGGCCGGATCGACGTCGTCGAGGACCGCCTGGTGGGTATCAAGTCCCGCGAGATCTACGAGGCTCCGGGCGCCATGGCGCTGATCACCGCGCACAAGCACCTCGAGGACATCACCATCGAGCGCGAGCAGGCCCGCTTCAAGGCCACCGTTGGCCAGCGCTGGGCCGAACTGGTCTACGACGGCCAGTGGTTCTCCCCGCTGAAGCGCTCCCTGGACGCCTTCATCGAGGACACCCAGAAGTACGTCTCCGGCGACATCCGGATGACCCTGCACGGCGGCCAGGCCATCGTCAACGGCCGCCGCTCCGACACCTCGCTCTACGACTTCAACCTCGCCACCTACGACACCGGCGACACCTTCGACCAGTCCATGGCACGCGGCTTCATCGAGCTGTGGGGCATGTCCGCCAAGGTTGCCTCCGGCCGCGACATCCGGGTCGCGGGAAAGTAAATGGTCTCGGCAACAAATGAAGGCGCTCTGTGGGGCGGCCGGTTCGCCGGCGGCCCCGCGGACGCCCTGGCAGCACTGAGCAAGTCCACGCATTTCGACTGGCGGCTGGCCCGCTACGACATCGCCGGGTCCAAGGCGCACGCCCGCGTCCTGCACAAGGCCGGGCTGCTGGATGACGCCGAACTCGAAGGCATGCTGGCTGCCCTGTCGCAGCTGGATGAGGACGTTGCGTCCGGCGCCTACCTGCCCGCGGAGTCCGACGAGGACGTGCACGGCTCGCTGGAGCGCGGACTCATTGAGCGTGCCGGGACCCAGCTGGGCGGCAAGCTCCGCGCCGGCCGCTCGCGCAATGACCAGGTGGCCACGCTGGGCCGCATGTTCCTGCGTGACCACGCCAGGATCATCGCACGGGGCGTGCTGGCCACAGTGGACGCGCTGGTGGAACAGGCCAAGGCCCACCATGGTGTGGCCATGCCGGGCCGCACCCACCTGCAGCACGCCCAGCCGGTGCTGCTCAGCCACCACCTGCTGGCCCATGCCTGGGCGCTGCTGCGCGATGTGCAGCGGCTCCAGGACTGGGACAAGCGCGCCGGCGTTTCGCCCTACGGGTCGGGTGCCCTGGCGGGTTCCTCGCTAGGCCTGGACCCGGAGGCCGTGGCGGCGGACCTGGGCTTCTTCTCCGCCACGCACAACTCGATCGACGGCACCGCGTCCCGCGACGTCTTCGCCGAGTTTGCCTGGGTGTGCTCGATGATCGGTGTGGACCTGTCCAGGATTTCGGAGGAAGTCATCTTCTGGGCCACCAAGGAGTTCTCCTTTGTGACCCTGCACGATTCCTACTCCACCGGTTCCTCGATCATGCCCCAGAAGAAAAATCCGGATGTGGCGGAGCTGGCCCGCGGCAAGGCCGGCCGGCTGATCGGCAACCTCACCGGGCTGCTGGCCACGCTCAAGGGCCTGCCGCTGGCGTACAACCGTGACCTGCAGGAGGACAAGGAACCGGTGTTCGATGCCGCCGACACCCTGGAGCTGCTGCTCCCGGCCGTCTCCGGCATGATCGCGACGCTGAAGTTCAACACCGAACGGATGGAGTCCCTGGCACCCCAGGGCTTCGCGCTGGCCACGGACATCGCCGAATGGCTGGTCCGCCAGGGCGTGCCGTTCCGCGAGGCGCATGAACTCTCGGGCGCGGCCGTCAAGCAGGCGGAATCCCGCGGCGTGGAGCTGTGGGACCTGACGGACGAAGAGTACGCGGCCATCTCGGAGCACCTGACGCCGGAGGTCCGCACGGTCCTGTCCACGGAAGGTTCCCTGAACAGCCGCAACTCGCAGGGCGGAACGGCGCCGGCCGCCGTCGAACGCCAGCTCGCTGCGCTGGAAGCCGAACTTGCCGGCGTCCGGGAGTACGCCGGCTAGAACGCTCTCTCACTTAACGCGCCGTTTCTGCCAAGGCTCTCTCACTTTCCCTAAGAAAGTGAGAGAGCCTTGGCGATTTTCAAGCATCAAGTGAGAGAGCGTCGGGGGTTCACGCGGAGGACTCACCGCTACCATGGCGCAATGAGCGAAACCTTCCGGAAGTTCCTTCGCACCCTGCCCGACTTTCCATCCGACTTGCCCGGCTTCGACCCTGACAAGTCGCCGCAGGACCCGGTCCTGCTCTTTAAGCAGTGGTTGGACGAGGCCCTGGCGGCAGGGGAACCCCAGCCCCATGCCTGCAGCCTGGCCACCGTTGGCCGCGGTTCCGGCGGTGGGCAGCAACCGTCGTCGAGGATGCTGATCCTGAAGAACATCGACGACGACGGCTGGCACTTCGCCACGTCCCGCACCTCGCGCAAGGGCAGGGAACTGGGCGCCAACCCCTACGCCGCCCTGAACTTCTACTGGCCATCGCTGGGCCGGCAGGTCCGTGTGCTGGGTCCGGTGACGGAATTATCCGCGGAAGCTTCGTCCAGGGATTGGGCTGAACGGCCGCGTGCTGACGGCAGCGAAAACCCTGACTGGCAGCTCTATGCCATCCGCCCGGAGGAGATCGAGTTCTGGCAGGCCAGCCACGACGGCTCCCATATCCGCCACCGCCTGGGCGCGGACGGCGCACGGCTGGACTAGGCTGGGCGGCATGACCGCTCCCGAACCCGACCTCCTGCTCACCGGGCTTCACGCAGCTGCCGACGACGTCACCTCCGACGCCGCCAAGCTCACCGACGACGACGTGAAGGCTCCCTCCGCCCTGCCCGGCTGGACGCGGGGACACGTCCTTGCGCATCTCACGGGGATCTCCAACGCCATGGCCCGGCAGCTCGAGTACGCCGCCCGGGGGGAAACCATCGAGCTCTACGACGGCGGCATGGACGGCCGGAACAGGGCGATCGGCATGGCGGCCGGCCACGACGCCGCCACCCACAAGGCGGACCTGGCCGAGGCCCTGGAGCGGGTCCTGCGCGCGTTCGATGCGCTGCCGGGCATCAAGGACTCGTCGGCCAACCGCACCGGCTGGTGGGCGCCCATCTCCTATCGGGGTGGAGTGGTCCTGGACGGAGGCCTGGCCCTGTGGCGCGAGCTCGTCATCCATGACTCCGACCTCCTGACCGGCAGGGGACCGGAAACCTGGAGCCGGCCGTTTTGCGAGCACCTGTTCGATTTCCTCGCAGCCCGCGTCCCGCCAGGGGAGAAACTGGTGCTGCAGCCGCTTGGCCTGCCGCCCGTGACTGTCGGCAGCGGCAACCGGTCCACCGTGGTCAGCGGCATGGTCACTGATATCGCCGCGTGGCTGGCCGGCCGCGAACCCACGTTGGGGAGCCTGCGCGCTTCTGCAGCGGCCGACGGCGTGGACCTGCCGACGCTGCTGCCATGGCCGGCGGGAACGCCCGCGCCCAAGTGATTCAGGCGGCTTCGCGTGCCAGCAGGCTCTGCTTGATGGGCAGTCCCCACCGGAAGCCGCCCAGTGAACCGTCCGTGCGGATCACGCGGTGGCAGGGCACAAACAGGGCTGCCGCATTGAAGGCACAGGCGCTGGCGGCCGCCCGGACAGCTTTGGGGTTGCCGGCCAGCCCGGCGTACTCGGTGTACGTTACCGGGGAACCAGGCTGCACCAGCCGGAGCACATCCCACGCGTGGGCACGGAACGGCCCGGACTTCTGCCGCACGGGCACCCGCATGGCCGGCGCCGGATCGCCCGCATAAAACGCCTCCACGGCAGCCGAGATTTCCCCCAGGCTGGTGACCAGCTCAATCGAGGCCGGCCGCAGGGAAGGGTGGACCTGGCCGGTCAGGTCGCCGGGATTGCCGGTCCAGCCGCTGGAAAGGACCACGCCGTCCCGGGCAAGGATGGTGAACGGTCCGTCCGGGGTGGACATCTGGAGCAACTGGGCCTTCATCGGTTCGCCTTCTCTGTTGTGCCGGTGCCTGTTGTGCTGGTGCCTGTTGTGCTGTTGACTGCCGCGGCAGGGCGCGCCGCCGCCCGCCACAGGTGCATGGTGGCATAGGAGCGCCACGGGCTGACGTCATGGAAGCCAGCGCTTGGGGCCGCAGCACCGTGGAAATCGGGTCCCGCATCCGCCACACCGCTCAGCGCCTTGATTCCGTTCCGCACCGCCGCATCGTTGGCAAGGAATATGTCCGGGGCGCCGAGCACCCGCATGGCGAGGTAGCCCACCGTCCATGGTCCAACCCCCGCCAGCGGCAGCAGCTTCGCGCCAAGGCTGGCCAGGTCGTCGCCGTAGCCGAAATCGAGCCTACCTTCCGCCAACGCGGAAGCGGCTGCCCGGAGTGCCTCGGTTCGCTTCCGGGGCCCGCGCAGGAGGGCGTGGCCGTCCGCGGCGATTTCCGCTGCGGTGGGGAACATGCGGTCAAGGCCTTCGCCGGGGCTTTGGCTGGGGCGTCCGACGGCGGCCAGCTGAGTGAGTGCGGTCCGCGCCGCAGCTACGGTGACCTGCTGCCCGATCATCGCGCGGACCAGCATTTCCGCGGGATCCATCGCTCCGGGCATCCTGATCCCCGGGGCGCCTGCCACCGCGGCCGCCAGCCGGCCGTCCCCGGCCAGCGCGCTGTCGATGGCAACCGGATCCGCGTCCAGGTCGAACAGCCTCCGGACGCGGCTCAGCAGGGCCGGCAGGTCGCGGAGGTCCACCGCGCCGATGGTGAGGGTCAGCGGCCGCCCGGGAGCGCCGTCGTCGTAATCCACCCGGAACCTCGCGTCCCCGTGCGGAAGCCGCAGCGTGCGGGCGTAGGACGCCGCGGTGCCGGTTTCGATTCCGGGGAGGGCGCGAACGGCAAGGAACGTGAAAATCCCGGGGTCGAAGGGTTCCCGGTAGGGGAGGCGGAGGGTGATGGCGGTGGAGCCGGCGGGGGCCTTCGGATGCCGCGCCGCGCGCAGGGCAGTGGGGGTCATGTCGAAGACCTCCAGCATGGTGTCGTTGAACTGGCGGACGCTGCTGAAGCCGGCCGCGAAGGCGATGTCCGCTAGCTTCATGGAAGTGGACACCAGCAGGGTGCGGGCGGTTTGCGCCCGCCCGGCCCGGGCCAGCGACAGCGGCCCCGCCCCCAGTTCCTGGCTGAGGATGCGGTTGAGCTGGCGGGACGAATAGCCCAGGCGGGCTGCCAGGCCCTCCACGCCGTCCCTATTGATCACGCCGTCGTTGATGAGCCGCATGGCGCGCCCGGCAACATCCTGGCGAACGTTCCAGGCCGGTGTCCCTGGAACAGCCTCCGGAAGGCAGCGCTTGCAGGCCCGGTAGCCGGCGTCGTGGGCCGCTGCGGAGGTCTCGTAGAACGTAACGTTGGCCGGCTTTGGTGTCCGGGCCGGGCATGACGGGCGGCAGTAAATGCCCGTGGTCCGGACGGCAGTGTAGAACTGCCCGTCGAACCGGGTGTCCCTGGCATCGATTGCCCGGTAGCGCTGCCAGAAGTCCATTCCTCCATCCTGCCAGCCGCACTGGGTCCGGGCTAGCGGAAATCGGACAGGGCCGTTTCCCCTGCCCGTACCAAAAATGATCCGTATTGGCCGCCGGCTTTGGATAGAGTCTGGCCATGAGCAGAAATCCGCTGGCCGGCACATCGCTGCGGGATTTCCTTTCCGGAGATGCCCGCCAGTTGGCGCCCCTGCTGCTGGGGGCGGTGCTGACGCACGAGTCCCGGGAAGGCGTGGTGTCCGTCCGGCTCACCGAAGTGGAGGCCTACCTCGGGCCCGAGGATTCGCTCCACCCGGACCCCGGCTCGCACACCTACCGGGGCCCCACGCCTCGCAACGCACCCATGTTTGGCCCGGCGGGGCACCTGTATGTCTACTTCACCTACGGGATGCATCACTGCACCAACCTTGTGTGCGGACCGGAAGGAACGGCTTCCGCCCTCCTGCTGCGGGCCGGGGAGATCGTGGACGGCGTGGACCTTGCCCGGCGCCGGCGCCCCACGTCCAAGGATCCTGCCGACCTGGCAAGGGGTCCCGCGCGGCTGGCCAAAGCCATGGGGATGACGACGGCGGACAGCGGCCGCGATGCACTGGCGCCGCCTTTCGGGCTGGTGCTTCCGCCCCGCCCCGGCCAGCCGGTGAGTTCAGGCCCTCGCGTGGGAGTGTCCGGTGCAGGTGGAACGGACCAGTACTCCTGGCGCTTCTGGATCACCGGCGACCCCACCGTCTCCCAGTACAAGGCCGCCAAGCCCAGGAGGGCAAAACCGGATCCGGCCGGGTTTCACGGGCGTTAACGGAAATGGTTGTAGAATGGTAGGTCTGTCTTTTGCGATAGGGGAACGTTAAATGCTCGACGCCGATTTGGCCCACGAACGGGACTATGTTGCCGGCCTGTATGCGCGGCTGGAAGAGCTGCGCGAGGAAAAGCGCCGCCAACTGGCCCAGGTCCGCCGGGCCGGGGCCGTGGGCACCATGCAGAACGTTTCGGAACGTGACGCGTTCGCTGCACTGTATGAGGACCGCCTGGCGCAGCTGGATGCTGTAGACGACCGCCTGGTCTTCGGCCGCCTGGACCTGGACTCAGGCGAAGCGCAGTACATTGGCCGCATTGGCCTCACCACCGAGGACCTGCAACGGCTCATGGTGGACTGGCGCGCGCCCGAGGCCGGCCATTTCTACCAGGCCACTGCGTTTGACCGGCAGGGCGTCCGCCGCCGCCGGCACCTCATCCTGCAGGGCCGTGAGGTCAAGGCCATCGAGGACGACGTCCTTGACGCGGACATGCTTGCGGACAACGAGTCGCTGCAGGGCGAAGGCGCCCTGCTCGCCGCGCTGAACTCCAAGCGGACCGGCCGGATGTCGGACATCGTCAGCACCATCCAATCCGAGCAGGACCGGATCATCCGTTCGTCGATTTCCGGCGCGCTCGTGGTGCAGGGCGGTCCCGGTACCGGCAAGACCGCTGTTGCCCTGCACCGCGCCGCCTACCTGCTCTACACCCACCGCGACCGCCTCAAGACCGCCGGCGTCCTGCTGGTGGGCCCGTCGTCGTCGTTCATGAAGTACATCGAACGGGTGCTGCCATCCCTCGGTGAGACCGGCGTGGTCATGGCCAGCGTCGGCCGCCTCATGCCCGGAATCCACGCTGTCCCCGAGCCGGACGCCGCGGTTGCCGCCATCAAGGGCCGGCTGGACATGGCCGGCGTGGTGGCCAATGCCGTGGCCAACCGGCAGCGAATGCCCGCCGAGGACCGCATCCTTGAAGTCGACGGCCGGAAACTCGTGCTGACCCAGCGCCAGGTGCGCCGGGCAAGGGAACGGGCACGCTCCACCGGCAAGCCCCACAACGAGGCACGCGTGACGTTCGTCAAGATCCTGCTCCGGGAACTGACCGAACAGATGACGGAGCTCGTGGAAGCCGGAAACATCGGCAACAACGCCGACCGCTCCTACCTTGCCGAGGATGTGCGCAGCGCCCGTGACGTGCGGATCGCCCTCAACCTTTGCTGGATGCCCATGACGCCGGAAAAGCTGATCTCCGAGCTCTTCAGTAAGCCTGCCATCCTGGAAGCCTGCACGCCCAAGCTCGCCCCGGCGGAGCGCGCCCTGCTGCTGCGCCCCGCGGACGCGCCCTGGACGGAATCCGACGTACCCCTCCTGGATGAGGCTGCGGAGCTGCTCGGCGAGCTTGATCCGGCTGCGGGGCGTGGCCTGGCCCAGCAGGAACACGACCGCGCCCGGGACCTTGCGAACGCGAAGCAGACGCTGGTCAACATGGAGGCGGCGGGCGTGGACCCGCTGATGTCGGCCGAGGAACTGGCCGAGCAAAACCAGGAGCAGGAAACAAGGCAGACCGCTGCCGAGCGCGCCACCAGCGACCGCACCTGGGCCTTCGGCCACATCGTGGTGGACGAGGCGCAGGAGCTATCGCCCATGCAGTGGCGCCTGCTGGTCCGCCGGTGCCCCCTGAAGTCCTTCACGATCGTCGGGGACATCGCGCAGACGAGTTCGGTGGCCGGCGCGAATTCGTGGCAGGGCGCGCTTGCTCCGATGTTCGGTGAGCGCTGGCAGTTGGAGGAGCTGACGGTCAACTACCGGACCCCCTCCCAGATCGCCGAAGCCGCGGTCCGGATGGCCAACGCAGCCGGACTGGTGGTCTCGGCGCCCAAGGCTGTCCGCGAAGGACGCTGGTCGCCCGTCATCGACGAGGTGGATCCGGGCCAGGTGGTCAGCCGCCTGGTTGAGGTCCTGCCCGAGGAACTGGACGCGCTCGACGGCGGACTCCTTGCCGTCATCGCGGACGGCGCCTTTTTGCCGGAAGCCACTGCGGCCCTGCGCGCCGCCTACGGGCGCCGCGTGGGCGCGGGTGCAGGCAGCTATGAGCAGGACATCGTGGTGATCAGCCCCCGGGAAGCCAAGGGGCTGGAGTTCGACGGCGTCGTGGTGCTGGAGCCGTCCATGATGCTGAACCATGAGCACGGCAAGGTGGGGGACCTGTACGTCGCGATGACCCGCGCCACCCAGCGGCTGCGGCTTATTGCTTCGGAACCTGTGCCGGCCGGGATCAAGCGCTGATCCTGCCTGCCGCAATACTGCTAACTTAGAAGGCGTGCCAGAACTCAACAGCCTCGAATCGCAGCAGAACGACGCCACTTTTGCCAATGTCTGGCAGGAGCTGAAATGGCGTGGCCTGGTCCACGTCTCCACCGACGAAGCAGAACTCGAAAAACTGCTCGCCGGCGCCCCGGTGACGTACTATTGCGGCTTCGATCCCACCGCGCCGAGCCTGCACCTGGGCAACCTCGTCCAGCTCCTGCTCATGCGCCGGCTGCAGTTGGCCGGCCACAAGCCCCTCGGGCTCGTGGGCGGTTCCACCGGCATGATCGGCGATCCCCGTCCCACGGCCGAACGCACCCTGAACACCAAGGACACCGTCGCCGAGTGGGTGGGCTACCTCCAGGCGCAGGTCCGCCGGTTCCTCAGCTTCGAGGGTGACAACGCAGCCCGGATGGTCAACAACCTGGACTGGACCGCGCCGCTGAGCGCCATTGACTTCCTGCGTGACGTGGGAAAGCACTTCCGCGTGGGCACCATGCTGCGCAAGGACGCCGTGGCCTCCCGGCTGCACTCGGATGAGGGCATCAGCTACACGGAGTTCAGCTACCAGATCCTGCAGGGGATGGACTACCTCCAGCTGTACCGGGATTATGGCTGCGTGCTGCAGACCGGCGGCTCGGACCAGTGGGGCAACCTCACCAGCGGAACCGAGCTGATCCGCAAGGTGGAGGGCAAGAGCGTCCACGCCCTGGGAACTCCGTTGATCACCAACGCCGACGGCACCAAGTTCGGTAAGAGCGAGGGCAACGCCATCTGGCTGGACGCCGGCATGTGCAGCCCTTATGCCTTCTACCAGTTCTGGGTCAACACGGCGGATGCCGACGTCGTGAACCGGCTGAAGGTCTTTACCTTCCTTAGCCGGGCCGAGATTGAAGAAATCGCCGTGGCTGTTGCTGAGCGCCCGTTCGCCCGCGAGGGACAGCGGAAGCTTGCCTATGAAGTGACGTCCCTCGTGCATGGAGTGGAAGCCACCGAGAAGGTCATCGCGGCCTCCGCAGCGCTTTTCGGGAACGGCGACCTCACAGCCTTGGACAAGCCCACGCTGCAGGCGGCAACGTCAGAGCTTCCCTCTGCAACTGTCCAGGTGGATGCGATGGGAATCGTGGACCTGCTGGTTGCCTCCGGCCTCTCCGAAAGCAAGTCGGCCGCCAGGCGGACGGTTGGTGAAGGCGGAGCCTACGTCAACAACGAGAAGGTGTCCGACCCCGAAGCCGTGATTTCGGAGTCCGAACTTCTGCATGGGCAGTACCTGCTCCTGCGCCGCGGAAAGAAGAACCTCGCTACCGTGGAAGTCCTGGTTCCCTAGGCTTATCACCCGCCCCGCGAAGACCCCCTGCACGCTCCTCCGCAGCCGATTTGCACGGCCGCGGGGGAGCGTGTAATGTTTTCTGAGTCGCCGCCGCTGAAGCGGAAAAATAGCGACCAACCCCCACCAAAAAGTGAAGCAACTTCACGATGTGCAGAAGCACTGACGGAAGAAATTGCTCCGGTTTTTGATGGGCGGATTCGTTCCGCAGAGTGAATTCCGGGAAAACAACCGGATTTGCAAAGTGAAAATGAATGAAATAAGATTGAAACATCGCAGCGAAGAAATACGAAATAGAAATTCATTGAATTGAATTGTTTTCGGGAATATTCGAATGTGTCTGTTGTTTGAGAACTCAATAGTGTGCCAAGTTTGTTGATACCAATTGTTTTAGTGATTGGTTGAATTGACC
>NZ_JARCCZ010000011.1:0-164774 GCF_048957775.1 Pseudarthrobacter sp. CC4
CCCGCCCCCCCCCCCCGGCCCCCCCCCCCCCCCCCACCCCACCCCCCCCCCCCCCCCCCCCCCCCCCCCCCCCCCCCCCCCCCCCCCCCCCCCCCCCCCCCCGCTTCCGGCCTCCCTTAGGGAATGATGGGTACCACCATGAGTGCAGCAGAATCCGAGACCACAGGCAACGGCGACAGCAAGGGCGCTTCCGTCATCGTCAACGCCATCGCCGTCCTCCGGACTTTCTCGGCGGACGAGCCACTGCTCGGCGTCACCGAGATTGCCAACCGCGTGGGGCTGCACAAAAGCACCGTCTCCAGGATCCTGGCCACTTTTGAACAGGAGCACCTGGTGGAGCGGGACCCCGAGACGCGCCGCTTCCGGCTCGGCCTGGGCCTGATCGCCGTCGCCGGGCCGCTCCTCGCCGAACTCGAGGAGCGCCGCGTCGCCTACCCGGTTCTGCGGGAGCTGTCCGAGCAGACCGGTGAAACCAGTGCACTCATGGTGTGGAGCGGTGACGAATCCATCTGCGTGGAGCAGATCGCCAGCCACCACCAGATCAAGCACACCACCCCGCTGGGTGCCCGGTACAGCGACGCCCTCAGCTCCTCAGTCCAGGTCTTCCTCGCCCAGGAGCCGGAGGAAAGGGTCCGCTCCCTGCTCAGCAGCGGGACGATCAGCTATCCCGGCCTGGACGAATCCAGCCTGGATGCCTACCTGGTCCGGCTGAAGGACGACCTCCGCCGCGGCTGGGCCGTCAACTACGGGGAAACCTCCATCGATGAGGTGGGACTGGCGGCCCCCGTTTACGACCATCGGGGTGAGGTGGTGGCTGCCGTCCTTATCCCCGCGCCGCGGTTCCGGGTCTCCACGGAGCGCATCCAGGCCTTGGGGGAGTCATGCGCGGCAGCTGCTGCCAAGGTCACTGCGCGCCTGGGCGGCAGGCCGCGCGAAGCTGCCGGGCGCGTCTCCGGCCAGCGGCAGCGCGGAAAATAAAGCTTGTAGCTTCAAGTAAGCTCGGGTATCGTTAGGTTGAAAGTTCAACTAACGCCTGAGGACCCGAAATGCCCCTGACCAGTAACCAGTACGTCAGCCGCGGGCTCGGTAGCGCCACCGTTCGCAGCCGGGTCAGCGTTCCCCTGCGCTTTCCGGACGGCTATGCCGCAACCGCCGACGTCCTCACCTTCCACGGGCTTGCCGACGGCAAGGAGCACCTCCTGCTTGGACTCGGCGGCTGGGAACAGGCCCTGCTGCTCCACGGGGAATCGGCGCAGTCCGCGCCCCTTGTCCGGCTCCACAGTGAATGCCTCACGGGCGATGTGTTTGGCAGCGAGCGGTGCGACTGCGGCCCCCAACTGCGCGAAGGGGTGGAGGAGATCGCGGCCACCGGCGGGTTCCTGCTGTACCTGCGCCAGGAAGGCAGGGGCATCGGCCTGTACTCAAAGCTCGATGCGTACGCGTTGCAGGACGCAGGCCTGGACACCTACGAAGCGAACGTGGCCCTGGGCCACGGCGAGGACGAGCGGGACTACACGGCCGCTGCCCAGATGCTCGCCGCGCTTGGCGCCACGTCAGTCCGCCTCCTCAGCAACAACCCGGACAAGACGGCCCAACTGAAGGCGCTGGGCATAGAGGTCACCGAACAGGTCCCCACGGGAGTGCACCTGTCTCCGGCAAACCACCGCTACCTGGCCGCCAAGCGGGACCGCACCGCCCACACCCTGGACTTTGCGGCCTGAGGCGGGCGGGACAGGCATGACAATCTATATCGACGATGTTTCCGCCGGCGTGTCCACCGTTCCTGGATCCGCGTCTTCGGGGATCCCAACACATGAGGAACTGCTGGCCAGGGTTGATGCCCTGGTTCCCCGGCTGAGGGAGCGGGCGGAGGAAACGGAGAACCTGCGGCGCATCCCGGACATCACACTGCTGGAACTGCAGGACGCCGGCGTCTTCAGGATCCTCGCCCCCATCGGTGTCGGCGGTTATGGCATGGGCGTGGAAACCTATGGTGAGGTGGTGCGGAGGCTGGCCCGGGGCTGCCCCTCCACGGCCTGGAACGCCGGGCACCTGATGGAGCACGTCTGGATGCTCGCACGCTGGCCGCAAGCGGTGCAGGATGAAGTGTTCGCAGGCGGCCCGGCGCCCCTGGCAGCCGCCACCGGCGCGCCGGTCGGCATTGCCGAGGAGGCGCCCGGCGGTTACCTCATCACCGGCCGCTGGAGCTTCGCCTCCGGCGTGCTGCACTCCCAGTGGGCGCTCCTGGCGGTGGACCACAACGGCGTGCGCCTGCAGTGCCTTGTCCCCATCAACGATGTGGAGATAGTGGACACCTGGCACACCGCCGGCCTGAGGGGAACCGGAAGCAACGACATCCACGCACAGCAACTGTTTGTGCCTGCCCGCCGGGCAGCGGCCTGGACCCTGCTGACGGCTGAGGACAATCCCGGCAGCCGCATTCATCCGGACCCCATCATCAGCACGCCCATGGGCACGCTGTTGAACATTGTTGCCCCTTCGGCCGCACTGGGAGCCGCGGAACACGCCCTGGAGCTGTTCCGGGAACAGATGCTCAGGCGCAAGGTCAAGAACACTGCGGAGAGCCGCCAGGCGGACTCTGCCGTTGCGCAGGCGCGCTTCGCCCAGGCTTACGGGCTGGTTGCCACCGCACGGCTGCACTGGGCGGAGGCGGTGCGGCTGGTGGATGCGTCCC
This sequence comes from Pseudarthrobacter sp. CC4, assembly GCF_048957775.1. Lineage (NCBI taxonomy): Bacteria > Bacillati > Actinomycetota > Actinomycetes > Micrococcales > Micrococcaceae > Pseudarthrobacter > Pseudarthrobacter sp. CC4. Next base: position 2,696 of record NZ_JARCCZ010000011.1, read on the forward strand.
ATCGACGGCCGCCGAGGACCATGGCGGAGGGGAAGAGGGCGCAGTATCGCCTGTCCTTTGCCCTCAGCGGCGAGGCCGCTGCCCAGGCCGTCAACCTGATCATGGCCCGCTCCGGCGGAAGCGCCCACCGGCTTTCGCATCCGCTCCAGCGGATCCAGCGGGATGTGGGCGTCCTGCTTAACCATCCAACCCTGGCCACCGATCCCATCCTTGAGCAGGCGGGCCGGGGGCTCCTTGGCCTGGGCCTGTCGGTCTCCAGTTTCTAGCAGGCACCGACGGCGGCGCTGGCCCCGGGGACCGCCACGTAGACTGGCATGATGCGGTTGGTAGCAAGCGACATTGACGGAACGATCCTCGGCCACGACGGAAAAATCAGCGACCGCACCGTCCGCGCCTTCCACGCATGCCGGGAGGCCGGCGTCGAACTCGTTTTTGTCACCGGCCGGCCGCCGCGCTGGCTGCACCCGCTGCAGGACCGGCTCGGCCATGCGGGAACCGTCATCTGCTCCAACGGCGCCGTGGTCTGGGACCTTGAGGCGGACAAGCTGGTCTCGGCCCGCACCTTGACCATCGATGCCGTGCTGGAGGTGCGCCGCATCATCAAGCGTCTGCGCCCCGCCGCCCTGTTCGCCGCCGAAACGCTGGGCGGGTTCCATCTGGAGCCCGGTTTCATCGAAAACGGCTCCAGCGAGTTGCTCGCCGAATTCACCCCGGCGCCGCTCGCCCAATCGCTGGCGGCGGACGACGCGGTGGTGAAGTTCCTGGCCATTGTCCGCGAGGGCACCGCAGATGACTTCCTCGCGGAGGTGGCTCCCGCCGTCGAACACCTCGCGTCCGCCACGCACTCATCGCCGGGCGTGCCGATGCTCGAGCTCGCGGTTCCCGGGGTCAACAAGGCCGTCACCCTGGCCGAATACGCGGCCAGCCTGGGAATCCGGGCTGCGGACGTGGTGGCCTTCGGAGACATGCCCAACGACATCGAAATGCTCCGCTGGGCAGGCCAGGGCTACGCCATGGCCAGCGGCCACCCTGAAGCAATCCGCGCGGCAGGGCAGCAGGCCCCGCATTTTGACGACGACGGCGTGGCCCAGGTCCTGGAGGCGCGGCTGGCCTCGCTGGGTGTCCAACTGTCCTGACTCTCAGGTGCCGGCGCCGTTTACACAGCTGGCGCTCACCTCGCGTTTACCTTTGCTCCCTAACGTGGGAAACGGAGAGCCCAACCTCTCCGTTCCGGCACAGGGGGAAGCAATGGGAAGAAAAGCGAAGCTTGGAAATGCTGAGGCGCCGCTCCGCGAGGCCGCGCCTGCTCCGCACTGGAAGAAGCTGCGGCAGGGCGACCGCGTCCGCGTCCTCCTGGCCCCGGGGTTCGAAGCCAGCGGCCTCGTGGATGCGGTCACCGCCGACCATGCGGCGGTATGGATCGATTTCGACGGCGGGCGCGGCCGTACGCTGCTGCACTGCAGCGACGGAGTGGACATAGTCCTTCAGGAGGGCTGACCGCCGCGGCCCTGCCGCCCGCCCCGGGCCGGTGCCGCCTGGGGTACGCTCGCATTGTGGCACTCCCCTTCTTCGAGCATGCTGATGCAGACGGGTCGCCGCTGCCCATCCCGATGGCCCACCGTGGATTTTCGCGTGAAGGTTTGGAGAACTCGATGGCCGCGTTCCGCGCCGCCGTCGACCTCGGCTACCGGTACCTCGAAACCGATGTCCACACCACGGCCGACGGCGTGGTGTTCCTCTTCCATGACGAGACGCTGGACCGGGTGACCGACGGCAGCGGGAAGGTGTCCGAGCTTCCCGCCCATAAGGTGGCCGAGGCGCGGATCGGCGGACGCGAGCCCATCCCGCGGTTCGATGAACTGCTCGTCGAGCTGCCTGGCGTCCGGTTGAATGTGGACGTCAAGGACTGGAATTCCGTACGCAGCATCGCCGCTGGAATTGAATACCACCAAGTGCACCACCGGGTGCTGCTGACCAGCTTCTCGGACCGGAGGCGGCGGGCGGTGCTGAAGCTGCTGAGCCAGCCGGTGGCAGCGTCAGCCGGAGTGGTTTCGGTGGGCTTGTTCACGGTGCTGGGCCCGATACTCCCCGGACCGGTGTTCAGGTGGAGCATGCGCCTGAACCTGCGAGGAGTCCACGCCCTGCAGGTTCCGGTGCGTTACGGCAGGGTGGAAGTGGTGACGCCCGGGTTTGTCCGCCGCGCCCACACCTTGGGCCTGGTGGTCCATGCCTGGACGATCAACGATCCCGGTGAAATGCGCCGGCTCCTTGACATGGGCGTGGACGGTCTGGTGACCGACCGCGCGGACCTGCTCCGCGAGGTCCTGCTGGAACGCGGAAAGTGGCCGCGCGGCTGAGGTCACCTACGCCCGGCCACTACCCCCGACCCGTGCTGGTGCCCCCGCTACCGCCATTGCTGCCGGCCGGCTCGTCAGGCTCCGCATCCCCGCCGAAGGGATTCTCCGATACGGGCCCGGGGGCTGCGCCGGTCTTGAGTCCCGGAGCCTCTTCCTTCTCCGCTTCCATCGCGTTGGAGCCCTCGCTCAGGGAGGAGTGCACTTCCACGTCATCGTTGGGATCCGCGGGATCAGGAACATGTGCTTTCTCCGTGGGCTTTGATGTCCCTGCCAGATCCTCCATGGCGTTTTCTGCTGCCTTGCCGATGCTGTCGCCGATACCCATGTGGCTGCTCCTTCCGACCTTGCCTGCCGGGCAATCCAGCGGATGCCCGAAGCATTACCCTTCCAGAATTATCAGCATGCTTACAATTAGTCCAGAGCCGGGGTAAGGAACCCCGGCCGTGCAGGAAGGACGCATGCACCGTGAGCAGATACCATCCGGAAAATGATCCCGCGAACCCTGACCAGCCGGGCAAGCAGGGAAGCGGGGACTCCGCCGCATCACCGAATCCGGACCCTGCCGAAGGCAACGTCACCGGGCTGGAGCCGGGTGGGGGAGTGCCTCCCGGCGAGACGCCGCCGGCTGAGGACCAAATGAGCCGCGACCAGGGCCACAGCGAATAGCCCCGCCGGCTGAGGGCCTGCCGGATTGCCCACGCCTGAACCGGCCCGGCGGGCTTCCGCCGGCTGAGGCCTTGTGCCAGTGCGGTTAGCTTGTGTGTGGTTTGCCGGCGGCCTGATCGGGTCCCGCCACGTGGCGGCTGATCCCGTCCAGGTCCAGCCGGCTGTTCCAGCTGGCCCAGTCCTTGGGCCGCACCGAAGGCCGGCCGAGGAGATAGCCCTGCCCGGCTGTGATTCCCAGTTCGGTGAGGACCTTGAGCTCCCCAACAGTCTCGATGCCCTCTGCCACGAGTGACGTGCCGATCTGGTCCGCAAAGTCCACCAGGCAGGCGGCAAGGGCGCGCTGGAGGCCGTCTTTGTCGACATCGCCGATGACGTTCCGGCCCACCTTCAGGAAGTCCGGGCGGAGGTGCACCATCCGGCTCAGTGCCCCTGCCCCTGAATGGGTGTCATCCACGGCGATCCGCAGGCCCTGGTCGCGCAACGGATTGATGGCGGCGATGAACTGCGGGTATTCCTCGTCCGTGATGGTTTCCGTCAGTTCGAGCACTACGCGGCTGACGGGAAGCTCGATGTGCTCGAACAGTTCCGGAAGCCTGGGGTCAAGGCATGAATCGGGCGAGATGTTGAGTGACACGAACAGGTTCTCGGGAAGCGTCTTAGCTGCGGCGGCAGCAGATCCCAGTGCCGAAAATTCGAGGTTCGCTCCCAGCCCCACAGCGGCTGCCTCAGCGAACCACAGTTCTGCCGCAGCACCGTCGTCGCTGACGAACCGGGACAACGCCTCGACTCCCACCACGATTTTTTCTTCCAGCCCGTAAATGGGTTGGAAGGCTGTCATCAGCATCTGGCTCTCAAGCAGGGCGCTGATGCGTGACATGCTGCGGATTGCATCGATCTGTTCCGCCACTTTGGGCGGGACGGCGGGTGTGAGGCGCATCTGCCTGGCAGTCTCCAGCGTTTCCGCCGTGTTGGCGTCACTCCGCCGGGTCTCAAGAAGGTATTCGAGGAGCGCACGCTCGGGCACTCCGGGATTTTCGTCCAAGCGGTTGCTAAGGCGCTGCCGGACAGCCGCTCCGGCCGGATCCGTGTCCGCCAGCACAGCGGCGATAATTCCCCATGCCTGTATTCGAACCGACATTAGCTACGCCCCCAGTTGACGAAGTAATGACCCAATGGCCCTTTGATGTTCAATTTGTAAACGCCTTTAGAGTCCGGTGCCCAGTTCAACACTGATTTTCGCGGCGACGAAAACCCACACACCGCATCATGATCGTATATCGCAGGAAACAAATGCGCAGTAGTTTCAGCCTTGCTGCTTTGCGCGTTCCGGCTGTTTTGCCACTAATTCCGGAATTTGTTCCGGAGGGACCGGCCTGCTGAAGAAATAGCCCTGGGCGCTGAGGCAGCCCAGGCCGCGAAGGATCTCAGCCTGCTCTGCTGTTTCAACGCCTTCCCATACCGCTTCCAGCCCGCACGCCCGGACCAGCTGCAGGACCGCCGCCACCAGGGCGGGCTGCGTGGGATCGGTTCCCAGCCCGGTGATCAGTGACCGGTCCACCTTGACCCGGTCCACCGGAAGCCGGCGCAGGTAGCTGATGGACGAGTAGCCGGTGCCGAAATCGTCGATCTCGATCCCCACGCCCAGGCCCCGCAGCCCGCCCAGCGAGTACCGGTCAAGATCGTTGCCTTTGACGATGGCAAGTTCCGTCAGTTCCAGCACCACCTGGTCCGGCCGAACGCCGGTTTCCTTCAGGACATTCCTGACATCCTCGATGAACTGCAGGCTCTGCAGGTCTGTGGCGGAGATATTGATCCGGACTGAGAACCGGCTGTCCACGACGGAGGCGTTGACCCAGTCGCGGAGCTGGTGAACTGCCGCCCGGAGCACCCACAGTCCCAGGTCGGAGATCAGCCCGGCTTCTTCCGCCAGCGGAATGAACTCGTCCGGCATGATCAGGCCGCGGGTCGGATGGTTCCAGCGGACCAGGGCCTCAACGCCCTCGATCCGGCCTGAGCCCAGTTCCACGACCGGCTGGTAGTTGAGCGTCAGGCCGTCCGTGCTGATGGCGGTACGCAAATCCTCCACCAGCTGGCTGCGGAGCCTGCGGACAAGCAGGAGTCCCGGCTCGAAGCGGTGCAGCTTGTTCTGGCCTTCCGCCTTGGACGCGTACATGGCGACGTCGGCCTCCATCAGCATGTCCTCCGGCGTCTTGCCCGGCTCGCCGGCGCTGAGCCCGATGCTGGCACCGCAGCGGAGGCTCCGTCCCGGCAGCTCAATGGGCTCACGTACGGCTGCCAGGATGCGGTGGCCCACAAAGCCGGCCTGGTCATGGGTGGCCGAGGGCAGGACGATGGCGAACTCGTCGCCGCCGAGGCGGGCAACGACGTCGGATTCGCGCACGGCGCCGCGGATTCGTTCCCCCACGGTGATCAGGACGTGGTCCCCGGCGGAGTGGCCCAGGCTGTCGTTGATGGATTTGAACGCGTTCAGGTCCATCATGAGGAGGACCGGGCTTTCGTCCGATTCGGTGTCGGCCTCAAGGGCGGCGTTCAGTGCGTCGATCAGGGCGGAGCGGTTTGCCAGGCCCGTGAGCGGGTCCTGCATGGCCATCTTCTGCATCTCCAGATGGGCCTCGTGCAGGAGCCGGGTCCGGACCTGCACCCGCTGTTCAAGCTCCTCGTAGATGATCTGCAGGTCCTCGGCGAGCAGGTTGGTGCCCATGATGATGGCATCGAGCTCGTCACGCGCCGGAGAAACCTCGATCCGTGAGGTGAGGTCGCCGGACGCCAGCCGCACAATGCCTTCCAGGAGCCGGGAGAGCCGCGGGTCGTTATCCGCAAACATCGGAGTCCTGCATCCCGCTCAGTTTTCCTGGCTGCGTTCAGCGTCAAGGGGGAGGCTGACCGTGACCGTGGTCCCTGCGCCCAGGATCGAGGAAACGTCGATCCTGCCACCGTGCCGGGACACGATGTCCTTGGTGATGGCCAGCCCCAGCCCTGTCCCGGGAATCGCCCCCGACATGGCGTTTGATGCCCGGTAGAAGCGGGTGAAGACGTGGTCGATCTCGTCGCTCGAAATGCCGATGCCGGTGTCCGCCACACTGACCGTGGCCCACCGGGTGCCATCAGCCGCGGCGTGCGACTCGCTCCCCACCTGGATGCGCCCTCCGCTGGGGGTGAACTTGATGGCATTGGAGACCAGGTTGGTGAACACCTGCTGCAGCTGCACCTCGTCGGCAAGGATCTCCGGGTCCTCCGGAACCTGCTCCACGGCGATGGTGACGTTTTGCAGTGTAGCCAGGGGCCGAAGCGCCGCGGCCACGAGGTCCAGGGTCTGTCCCAGCCGCACCGGGGTGAGGTGCATCAGGCTGTCATCAAGGCCGTTGCGGGAAACGCTCAGCATGTCCTCGATCAGGATCCTGAGCCGCTCCGTGTTCCGGACCACGATGTCCAGCATCTGGTGGACTTCGGGAGAGACGGGCTGCTCGGTGCTTTCCTGGATCATGTCCAGATACGCCATGATGGACGTCAGGGGCGTCCGCAGCTCATGGTTGACCGTGGCAAGGAAGTCCGTTTTGGCCTTGTCCAGCTGCTGCAGCTGCTTCACCACCTGCTGCTGGCTGCTGATCAGGTGGCTCTGGATCAGTCCGTGGGCCGCGTTGCCCGCCACATGTTGGATGAGCCCCAGTTCAGTCCCGGACCAGGTCCGCGGCTGGTCGATCATCGCAATCCAAATAATGCCCAGCGAAGAGCTGCCCTCGCCCATGGGCACGGCCAAGGAGGAAACGGCGTCGCCGATGCCCGGTGAAGCGGCCTCACCCGCCGTCGGCTCCTCCGTGCCGGGTGAAGACGAGGTCTCGGCGCCGGCCCACAGCAGGTCCGCTGTCCGGCGGGCATCATCCTCGTCCGGCAGTGCCTGTTCGTTGAGCGGCGCCAGCCCGGGCCTGCTCCAGGCGGCGTTGATGCGGGGAACCCGGCTGTCCTCGAAAGTGGTCAGCCAGACGTGGTCGGCCTTGAAGGTCCGGCCAAAGCCGGCCACCACATGGCGGGCGATCTCCTCCGGGTCGTTCGTGGCCCGGACAGCGGCAGAGACCTGCCGGAGCTGTTCGCGCAGTGCCTCGGTTTCCTGCCGGGCGGCATTGCGGCGGGCCACCATGTCGATCAGGGCAGTGGCGCGGTAGGCCAGTTCCCGGGGGGCGGGCGGCTTGGCGATGCAGTCGTGGATGCCGGACGGCTTCATGGCAGCGAGCTCTGCAGGATCGTCGAGGTCCACCACCACAAGTACCGGCGCGTCTGCTTTGACGGCGGAGAGCGACGTGTCAACCACGACGACTGAAGGGCGGCTTTCTTCCAGGGAAGCAGCAAGTCCGGCGGCGTCCCTTGCGCACAGGACCGAATAGCCCGCATCCCGCAGCGCCTTGGCATATGATGCGAGGCGCGCATCGTCAGGGTCTGCCACGACGGCGGTGCGCGGCGCGCGCAAGTCACTCGGCGTGTCAGCCGCCACGGTGTCCCCTTCCCTCCCAGTTGAGTACATTGTATGGTCACGCCGGGCGGGCGGCTCCCCGGGAAAGAAATGGAGGACTTTTACCGCCCTGGCGGGCGCCGACAGGAGCTGCCAAGGGGGTCATGCAGGCGGCAGATCCCGCAGCCGGGTTGTCCGGGCCCCTATATTTGATCCGTGCCCTCCCCCTCGAAGTCCCTCCCGGCAAAGTCACTGTGGTCCACCCTGCAGAAGTACCTGATGGTCCCTAAGCTCATCCGGCTGTCCCGCTCTGCCCCCAAGGACCGGCCGCTGGCATGGGACGCGTACTGGGCCGGCATCAGGGGGGCCGGAGGCGAGGTTCTCTGGGATGCCGGGACCGACCATGAATTCCTCGGCTACAGGGACGTGCTGCTTCGCCACCTGGACCCGGACCTGCCCGTGGTGGACGTGGGCTGCGGCCACGGCAGTTTTACCCGCGCGTTGGCCGCAGTCTTCCCCGAGGTCATCGGCGTGGATGTTTCCGGGCAGGCCATAGCCTACGCGGGCGCCCAGGCACCCACGGCCGGCAGCGCAGGCCCTGTGCGCTACGTTGCGCGGGACATGACCGCGCCGGGGGCGGGCAGGGGATTGGCCGGCAGCACTGACGCAAACGTCTTCATCCGGGGCGTGCTCCACGTGCTGGATCAGGCCGACCAGGCGGCGCTGGTGGAAAACCTGCGGCTGCTGGTCGGAAGCCGGGGCACCATATTCCTCGCCGAAACGAATTTCCAGGGCAATCCCGTTGAGTACGTTTCCCACCTCGGTGCAACCCGCCAAAGCATCCCGGCCCCCCTTGAGCGCGCGATCCGCGGGCTGCCGATGCCCGGCCATTTCGGTCCCGAAGAGCGCTCGCGGGTACTTCCGCCGGAGAGTTGGGAACTCCTGGAAGACGGGGAAGTGGCCATCGAAACACATCCAATGACCGGGATCGGCGGGAAGAGCCGGGTGCCGGGGTATTTTGCTGTGCTCCGTCCGAGGCATTAGCCGGGGCTCAGCCCCTTCCGCCCGGAGGCTGGCTCCTTTCCGAAGGCGCATCGCGCCGCCACTCAAACCCTTGACACGCAGGCGGATCGGGATGCTGAATGGCAAGTACACTTACTGCCGACCGGCAGGGGAAGGGCAGGCGGAGTCATCCAAATCCCCTAAGTATTCACAGGAGGTCACCTCAACGGAGGACGAACCGGAGCGCGAGGGCCGGAGCCTGGCCGCCACGCACGACGAAGAGCGAAAAGGGCAGGATCCGGCACATCAGCCGGGGGGATGGTTTGAAAAATCCGACTCCCGGGGACTGAACTTCATTTACCAGCAACAGCGCAGCGACGGCCAGCAGTCAAACATCTTCCGGCTGGAGAATCCCGGTCGCGAAGACGCCTAAACCGCGCACCGTTCTGCCGCCAGCACCAGCACCGGCCCATGAAGCCGGCGCCGGTTTGCCGACGGTGGACGCAGACCTTACAGGAACTACCATGCGCAAACTCATTCCCTCCGGTTCCCTCCGCGGGATGCTGCTCCCGCCCACCTATGGGAACCATGTCACCCGCTCCACGGAGTTCACCGTCCTGTCCGTCGAGATCTGGTCCGCGGGATTGGTGGTCAACATCCACTTGGCCTCCGACGGTGCGCCGGAGCCGCGCATCAGCCTCCAGGACCACTTCGGAACGGCGTACTCGTTCCGGGATTCCGCCACCGTGGGGTCGAGGAACCTCCAGGTGTTCACCCCAACGGTGCCTGCCGGAACCAGGAGCCTGACCATCAGGTCCGCGGACGATCCTGAGGGGCGCCCTGTAGTGACCTTCGCGGTGCCGCTGATGGCCGTGCCGGAAGAGCCTGATTCTTCGCAGGACGGCGAATATCCCTCGGCGCCGGAACTCCGCCGCCCGGCTTGACCGAACGAAAGGCTGCCACCGTGCAGGACACCGCAGGATTTGCCCCAAGCGCCGCCATCGTTACCGGCTCGGACTCCGGCATTGGGAAGGCAACGGCTGTCGCCCTTGCCAGGGCCGGCATGGACGTGGGTGTCACCTGGCACTCAGACAAAGCCGGCGCTGAAGGCACGGCCGAGGAGGTGCGGCGGCTGGGGCGCAAGGCGGTGGTGCGCCGGCTTGACACCACTGAACTTCGCGCCGCCGGGGCCGTCATTGACGAATTGGCGGACGAACTGGGCGGAGTGGACGTCTTCGTCAACAATGCCGGGACCGGCGACGGCACCAAGTTCCTGGACCTGGACGTCGACACCTGGATGCGAACACTGGACACCAACCTCAACGGGGCTTTTGTTTGCCTGCAGGCCGCCGCCCGCCGAATGGTGCAGGCCGGCAAGGGCGGACGCCTGATTGCCGTCACCAGCGTGCACGAATTCCAGCCGCGGGTGGGTTCGTCCGCCTATGACGCGTCCAAGCACGGCCTGGGCGGCCTGATGAAGACGCTGGCGCTCGAGCTCGCCGAACACGGCATCACGGCCAACAGCGTGGCGCCGGGCGAGATCGCCACTCCCATGACAGGGCAGGAAGACGAGGACCCCACCACCAAGGACCGGCCGGGTGTGCCCCTGGGCAGGCCCGGTGACGCCCGGGAAATTGCCGCGGTCATCGCCTTCCTTGCCTCGGCAGGTTCCAGCTACGTCAACGGCGCATCCTGGGCGGTCGACGGCGGAATGCTGCAGATGGGGCCGCAGGCCGGCTCGCACATCACCAGCCACGAGTGGCGCGAGGGCTAGCCTCGACGCCTGGGGGTCCGTCCGGACTGCGGATCGGGCAAGCGCTTTCCTATCAGCTGCTGGCATGATGGAGCGCATGCGCATTCTTATTGCTCCGGATAAGTTCAAGGGTTCCCTGACCGCGGCCGAGGCGGCGGCTGCCATCGCCGAAGGTGCTTTGCGGGTCTATCCTGACGCCGTCGCCACGCAGTTCCCCATTGCCGACGGCGGCGAGGGGACCCTGGAGGCGGCGGTTTCGGCGGGCTACGAGGAGCGCCTCAACGCCGTCGTGGGCCCCATCCTTGCGCCAATTGGCGCCGCCTGGGCCATCAGCAAGGCCGGCGACGGCAGGGTCACCGCCGTCATTGAAACGGCCCAGGCCTCCGGCCTTGCGGAGATGGACCCCACCCCGGCCAACGCCCTCCGGGCCCACAGCTACGGGTGCGGGCAGCTCATCGCGGCAGCCCTGGACGCCGGCGCCAACGAGATCGTGCTGGGCCTCGGCGGCTCGGCCATGACCGACGGCGGCAGCGGGGCACTGCGTGCCCTGGGACTGAAGCCGCTGGACTCCGCGGGGAACGTGGTGCCCCTGGGCGGCGGTTCACTCGCCGATGTCGCCGCGCTGGACACGAGCGGGCTGGACCCGCGGCTTGCCGCCACAACCTTCCGCATCGCCGTCGACGTACGCAACCCCCTCTACGGACCCGAAGGCGCCGCGCACGTCTTCGCACCGCAGAAAGGCGCGGACCCGGACACAGTGGAACTGCTCGACGCCGGCCTCCGCAACTGGGCGTCCGTGCTGCGCGAAGCCACGGGCCGGGACGTTAACGTCGCCGGGGCGGGCGCCGCCGGTGGCTTCCCGGCGTCGTTCCTTGCCTTCACCGACGCCGCGCTGGAAGGCGGCTTCTCGCTTGTTGCCGGGCTGACCGGGCTGGCCGGACAGCTGGGTGAGGCAGACCTGGTCATCACCGGCGAAGGATCCATGGACTCGCAGTCACTGACCGGAAAAGCGCCCATCGCGCTCGCGGACGCAGCCCGGGAGCGCGGCATCCCGGTGATCGTGGTGGCCGGCAGGATCCTGGTCACGCCTGAAGAACTTGCCCACCATGGTGTGGTGGCTGCCGCACAGCTGCTGGACGTGGCGCCCAGCCCGCAGGATGCGATGGGAAACGCCGCCAAATACCTGGCCCGGGCAACCAGCCAGGTACTCGAGGGCGCCTAAGGGCTAAACGGTAGTGGTGCTGCGCCGCCGCCACCAGCAGGGGCGGTTCCCATGATGGTTCGCCGGCAGATTCCTTTCGGCTGTGCCCGGCTCAGGTGCCGGTTTCATAATGCGGCTCTGCAACGGGTTTGGACTCCGGCGATCCCTTTTCCCGCAGATAGACGGACGCGCCCACCAGGACGGCGACGGCCAGGAACTCGCTCTGCCAGTTCTGGAAGGATTCAAACCAAAAGCGGCTGGTGCCCACGTACTGAATGACCGAGACGCCCGCCTCCCCGTGGCTTTCCTGTTCCTCGTTGTACGCCGAGGCGCCGCCGAAGGCGTGCGCGGTGAACGAGCCAACGAACAGCAGGAACAGGAGGATGGACAGCGAGTGCTCGTAGACCTTGAGGACTGCGCCGCCGCGCTTCACCGGCCAGGGGGTGGCCTTTTTGATGGCCGCCTGGCGCGGGTCCTCGTCCTGTGGCGCGTCCTTGCCTACAGGCTTGGACTCGGAAGAGCCCCTCTGGAACAGAAAGGCAGTCAGGGCCACATACATGGCCATTTGCAGGAACTCCGATTCCCAGTTCTCAAAGGTGGCCTCGACGAAGTCGCCCGTGGCCAGGAATGCCAGAACTGATACAGCGGCTTCCCCGTGCGCCTGCTGCTCCTGGCTGTAGTTCGCCGCGCCGGTCAGGATCATGCCCGCAAAGAACACGAGGAACAGGCCCGCGTTCACCAGGAGCAGCCCGTGTTCCCTCATCCATTTGCTGCTCATTGTTAGCCTCCCTTCAAGCCATGGGGCGCCGTGTCTTCAGTGGCGCGCCTGTTCATGGGGCGCCGTGTCTTCAGTGGCGCGCCTGTTCAAATGCATGGGGATGTAGACCAGCAGGACCACCATCACCGCCATCAGCGCCCCGCCTGCAGTAAGGCCGGCCGTGCGGCCGGCGGCCACATCGAAAACAAGCGCAGCCGTACCCGCGCTCAGGAGCGCGATTCCGGCAAGGGTCATCTTGGCGATCGAATCGCCGCTGGACACCAGGGTTTCCTTGAGCCGCTTCCGGAACAGCCGCCGGTGCACGCTCACCGGCAGGAGGATGAGTGCGGTGGTGAGGGCCGCAATCACCACGTTGGCCAGGTAGAGGTTGACCTGGAAATCGTCGAGATCCTCGAACCGCTGCTGGAAGGGGAGGGTCAGCAGGAAGCCGGCAAGGATCTGAACGCCCATCTGCAGCACCCGCAACTCCTGCAGCAGTTCTGCCCAGTTGCGGTCCAGTTGTTCCTCGCGGGTTTCGTTCCGGCCCGATCGGCCTGTGTAATCCTCCACCTCGGACACTGCTTCTCCTTCACTGCCAGCCTCTTAGTTCCCTTTCTACTCTTCCCCGATCCAGAAGCAAGGCTGGCGTTGCACCCGTCCCAACATTTGGTAAGTTTACTGATTATATTCGCACCGAACGGTGGACTTTGCTCCTCCGGCCGGGATAGCTTCGAAGGACCGGTGCACAGCGGAGCTCTTCGAAAACCGACACAGTGAGCAGGCGGACTATGAGCGACACAGGCAAGCAGACAGACCAGCCAAAGGATCCGCGGGGCGGCTACCACTCGGGTCCGTTCCCGGAGCAGGAACAGAAGCAGCCCGGCCTCACGGCGCCGATGGAACCCAAGCCCGACCATGGCGAACTGAGCTACGAGGGGCACGGGAAGCTTCAGGGCAAGGCGGCCCTCATCACGGGCGGTGATTCCGGAATCGGCAAGGCCGCCGCCATTGCCTTTGCCCGTGAGGGTGCCGATGTGGCCATTTCCTACCTCCCGGAAGAGGAGGAAGATGCGCAGGACACCGCTGACTGGATCCGCAAGGCGGGCCAGCGCGTCCTCCTGTTTGCCGGAGACGGCCGCGAGGAGGAATTCAGCACGCGCATTGCCGGGGAAACCGTGTCCGGGTTTGGGCGGCTGGACGTGGTGGTGCTCAACGCGGCCTACCAGAAGAACCGCGAGAGCCTGGAGTCCCTGGCCACCGAGGAATTCGACCGCGTCTTCAAGACCAACCTCTACTCGCTGCTCTGGACCGCGCGGGCCGCGGTACCGCACCTCAAACCGGGCGCGTCCATCATCACCACGGCATCCATCCAGGCCTTCAACCCGTCGCCGGGCCTCATTGATTACGCCATGACCAAGGCCGCGCAGGTGGCGTTCACCAAAGCGCTCGCGCAGGAACTTGGTCCCCAGGGCATCCGCGTCAACGCTGTGGCGCCCGGCCCCATCTGGACCCCGCTGATCCCGGCAACGGAGTGGCCGGATAAGCTCCCGAAATTCGGCCAGGATACCCCGTTGGGGCGGGCAGGCCAGCCGGCCGAACTTGCCGCGGCGTATGTGCTGCTGGCCTCCGAGGACGGATCCTACATTTCGGGGGCAGTCCTGCCGGTAACCGGGGGCAAGGGGCTCTAAGCCCGGGCCCCAAACCGTACGCGACCCAGCAGACCAGCTTCATCCGAACAGACAACAGGAGGAAACCATGACGCAGGAAAACCAGCACGCGCAGCCCGAAACGGACCCGGGCGGCTACGGCACCCCCACCGCTGAGCAGGAAATGGGCGGAGCCCAAGGCGCCCCGGGCAGCGTGGAAACGAACGAGCCCCAGTCGGAGGCCGGCGGGGATCCTGTACCCCACGACATGGACCTTCCTTCCAGCGCCGCCGAGATCGACGAGTCCAACGACGACTCCCGGGGATCCGCCCCGGTCTCGTCCGAGCCAGGGCAGGAAGCTGCCGGAATTCCGGACGGCAGCGGCAATGACCTGCCCCAGGAGAAGTCGCCGAAAGACGACGACGGCGAGGAGTTCAGCGCCGGCTAAACACGCTCCGGGGCCGTCCGCGGCGGCCTCCCGCGAGCGTTGGGAAAGTTAGTTCGCATGGAGGCCTCCACCCCGTGGTTCCCCGGGGAACCGCAGGGCGGAGGCCTCCGGCGTGCCGGGACGTCCTGCCGCCCACATGCAACCGTCCGGCGGAACTTGCCGTAACCCTCGCGGGCCTTGCCGCGCAGGCCGAGCCCGCGTTCGCCGTCGTCATCAGTGACCAGTCAACCGGCAGCCGCAGCTGCGAAATGTGGCTGGCCCCGCAGCCTTCGCTCTGCCGCCGCGCTATGCTCCACGCTGCCGGCGGGTTAGCGTTCCGGGACGGCTCCCCCTCCTTTCGACCGGTCGGGGGAGTAGTCTTAGAAAACAGGTTTTGCAGTAGGCCGGAGCGCTTCAACCAAGGCGTGGATCATGGCCGCTGAACCAACAGGGCAGCTCGGCTGGGGACCCCTTCCAGTACCCCCGGAACAGGTATTCGACAGCAAGGATGTCGAAACCTACCTCTGGGAAGTCACCCGTGACTTCATGGCGGACATCAAGGGCGAACAGCGCGGCATCAGCTGGGCAGCCACCCTTTTCCGCCTGGGCCAGGCCCGCACCGTCGCCGCAGGAACGGAAAAGGCGCGCGAGGCTGACCGCGAACAGTGCTCGTTCGCCGACGGTCCGGTCATGGAGGCCATCCGCAGCGGCGAGTTTGTGCTGTTGTCCGATGTCAGCCGCGACCGGCGTTGGCCCGGGTACGCAAGTGCGGCCGCCAGCCACGGGGTGCAGTCGCTCCTCTCCATACCCATCGCCTCCGAGGGCGGAACGAGCGCCGCCATCAACCTGTACGCGGCCTTTCCCCACACGTTCACAAGTGACGACCTCCTCCGCAGCAGGAGCTACGCCCAGCAGCTGGCGCGCGCGTTGCGGGTAGTGGTGCGGGTGGCGGAGCGCGCCGAGGCAACGGCGGGGATCGCCGTCGTGCAAAGCTCCCTGGTCCTGGTGGACCTGGCGGTGCGCAGCCTCATGGATGAGTACGGGCTAAGCCGCGAGGGGGCCCTTCGATTCCTGCAGAACCAGGCTCTGCACCACGAACTCGACCTGCGCGACGCAGCCCTGAACGTGGTTGTGCCCGGCTCCGCCCGGGAGAGCCCCAGGGCCGGGGATTCCGGCAGGGAGCCCACGGGGCTGAGGCAGGGAACGCCCGACGGCGTGGCGGACTTCCGCCTGCTGCCTCCCGCCGAGCTGGACCAGCAGGCGGAAAAACCGGGCGGCCGGAAGGCCGGACGGGGCAAGGACACACCTCATCCTGCGGAAGGGAGGACGGCATGACCGCGCAGAAGCACGAGGAGCCGGCGTCGGGAGCCATGCAGCATCCCTGGCACCGCTTTGTGGCCCTAGGCGACTCGTTCACCGAGGGGGTGGGCGATCCCGAGCCGGAGAACCAGGGCGGGCTGCGGGGCTGGGCCGACCGCGTGGCCGAGGAACTCAGCGTTGGACGGCCGGATTTTGCCTATGCCAACCTCGCCATCCGGGGCCGGCGGCTGCGGGAGATCCTGGATCAGCAGGTGGGCCCGGCACTGGCCGCAAAACCTGACCTGGTGACGCTCTCCGCTGGTGGAAACGACATTGTGTTCCGCCGCAGCGACCCGGACAAGCTTGCCGAGAAGATCGACGCCGGCGTGGAGCAGCTCGCCCGCTCCGGGGCCACCGTGGTCCTTTTTGCCGGTCCCGATTGGGGCGCCACCCCGGTCTTCGGCAAGATACGCGGCAAGGTGGCCATCTTCAACGAGAACCTGTACATAGTGGCCGCCCGGCACAACGCCGTCATGGTTGACCTGTGGTGCCTGCGCGACCTCACCGGACCAGGCATGTGGGATCCTGACCGCCTGCATTTCTCGCCGCTGGGCCACCACACCATAGCCATAGGGGTACTGGAGGCCCTGGCCGTTCCCCACAGCCTTGAACCGATGCGGCCCAAGGCGCTCCCGCCGCGCAGCTGGAAGGCAGCCCGGGCCGAGGACCTGGCATGGGCCCGTGAATACTTTGTTCCCTGGGCCATCCGCCAGGTCAGGCACCCGGCGGCGGCTCCGCTGGCTCCCAAACGGCCCCAGCCAGGACCGGTGTTCGGGCATAGGCATTTCCAGGCCGGCCATCCGGCCGGCCTGCCCGCCGAGCCGCCGTCCCTTAAGAAGGCCTAGCGCTTCTTGGGTGTCCGCTTGGCGGCGGCGTTGACGGCTGCCTTCACGGCGGGTGGAAGGCCTGCCTGTTCCGTCTCGGGCTCGGCCGCGGTGCCCCTGGCCTTCGCTATGGCCTTCATGCCGTGGTAGATCACCAGGGCCGCTGCCGAGCCCAGGGCGATGCCCGTGAACTTGAGGTCACCGATGGTCCAGGTGTAGTCCGCGATGCCGATGATCAGGGCCACGGCGGCGGTGGTCAGGTTGACCGGATTCGAGAAATTGACCTTGTTCTGGACCCAGATCTTCACGCCCAGGATGCCGATCATTCCATAGAGCATGGTGGCCGCTCCGCCCAGGACGCCCGGCGGGACAGTGGCAATCAGCTCGCCGAATTTCGGGGAGAAGCTCAGCAGGATGGCGAAGATGCCGGCAACCCAGTAGGCCGCCGTCGAATACACCTTGGTGGCTGCCATGACGCCGATGTTCTCGGCGTAGGTGGTGGTGCCGGAGCCGCCGCCGAAGCCTGCCAGGACGGTGGCGGCGCCGTCGGCCATCAGCGCGCGGCCGGAAACGTCGTCGAGGTTCTGCCCTGTCATGGCGGCCACCGACTTCACATGGCCGATGTTCTCCGCCACGAGTACCAGCACCACCGGCACGAAGAGGCCCAGGACGCCCAGGTGGAATTCAGGGGTCTGGAACTGCGGGAGGCCGATCCACGCGGCGGCATCCATCTTGGCGTAGCTCACTTCGCCGCGCAGCATGGCCACGAGGTAGCCCGCTATTACGCCCACCAGGATGCTCAGGCGGCCAAGGATCCCGCGGAACAGGACGCTGACCAGGATGATGGTGGCCAGCGTGACGACGGCGGTGACGGGCGCGGCGTCGAAGTTGTTTTTTGCGGCGGGGGCAAGGTTGAGGCCGATCAGCGCCACGATGGCGCCCGTGACGATGGGCGGCATCAGCCGGTTGATCCAGCCTGCGCCGAACTTCTGCACAATGGCGCCCACCAGGGCCAGGGCCGCGCCGGCCAGCACCACGCCGCCCAGTGCCCCGGGAATGCCGAACTGCTGCTGGGACGCCATTATGGGGGCAATGAAGGCGAAGCTTGAGCCCAGGTAGCTGGGAATCCGGCCCTTAGTGATCACCAGGAAAAGCAGTGTGCCGATGCCGGAGAAGAACAGGGTGGTGGCAGGCGGCAGGCCCGTGATGATGGGCACCAGGAACGTGGCGCCGAACATGGCCACCACGTGCTGCATGCCCACGCCGATGGTGAGCGGCCAGGCCAGCCGCTCATCCGGGGCCACCACGTGGCCCGGCTTAATCGACTTTCCGGTGCCGTGCAGCTTCCATTTGATTCCGAGCATGCTCATGGCGGAGGCCTTTCGGGGGCTTTCGGGGGTGCCGCGGAGGGCGAAGATTAACTGGGACAAGGATACCGCCAGCGCCGCGTTGCGGCCTGCTGTGGCGGACGTCACCCGCCGTCACGGGAAGAGGGACGGGCTGGTTGAAGTTGCAAGTATGGAAAGCAACAAGGCCGCCCCGGTAAGCGGGGAGGCGCAGCGAAAGGTAAGCCCATGACAATTGCCCACGAAGAAGCGGTTATCGATTCGGCCGCCGTCGACGCCATTTTCGCCCAGGCCCGCACCGCCAACTCCTTCACCGGAGAGGTGACCGAGGATCAGGCGCAGGCAATCTACGAGCTGACCAAGTTCGGCCCCACCGCTTTCAACTCCCAGCCGCTGCGCGTGACCTACGTCCGTTCCGATGAGGCCCGCGCCAAGCTGGTGGAGGCCCTCATGCCGGGCAACCGCGCCAAGACGGCTTCCGCCCCGCTGGTGGCAATCCTCAGCTACGACACCGACTGGGCAGGGCAGTGGGACGCCTTCCTCCCCGGCTACAACGCCCCCAAGGCCATGTACGACGCCAACCCGGAACTCGCCGCCGCCACCGGCAACAACAACGCCCACCTGCAGGCCGGCTACTTCATCCTGGCCGTCCGCTCCCTCGGGTTCGCCGCCGGCCCCATGACGGGCGCCGACTTTGGCGCGATCGACGCAGCGTTCTTCCCCGCCGGGGACCAGAAGAGCTTCCTGGTGGTCAACATCGGCCAGCCTGCCGAAGACGCCTGGGGCGAAGCCAAGCCCAAGTTCGCCTACGAGGACGTCGTCCGCACCGTCTGACCCCCGGGACGCTCTCTCACTTAATGCGCCTTTTCTGCCATCGCTCTCTCACCCCTGAGAGAGCGATGGCGCTTAAGCCGCAATAAGTGAGAGAGCGTCGGCAGGGGCGGTGGCAGACTGGGGCTATGCCGATGCGGAACCTCGTCCTGGTGGCCTTCGTCGAGCCGGTGGCGGACGGGCTGGTCTTCCCCCGCAGCGAATGGCCGCTGCACATCACCCTGGTGAGGTTCGACGCCGACGCCCCGGACAGTGCCGACGCGGCCGAGCGCATCGCCGGCCTTGCAGAAGGCCCCGCGATGGCCGCCCTGGGCGCCCGGCTGACCGTGGGTGAGGACGCAGGCTTCGGCCGGAACGGCTCCGTGCCCGTGAACCTCATCCAGCCCCAGCCGGACCTGCAGGCCCTGCACGAGCAGCTGGTCGCTGCGGCCGGCAGCCTGGGCGGCACAATCCTGACGCCGGCCCACACGATGGCAGGCTACCGGCCCCATGTCTCGCACCAAGGCGGCAAACGGCTGAACCCGGGCGACGCCGTCGTGCTTGACCGTATTGCACTGGTGGACATGGCGCCGGACGGTGACCGCACCGTCCGGCGCATCCTGCGCCTGTGGGCCCTGCCGGAAACCGAAGAGCCGCCTAGGAGATAACGCTGTCCACCAAGGCCTTGGCTTCCGCCTGGACCTGCTTGAGGTGTTCCTCGCCCTTGAAGGACTCGGCGTAGATCTTGTAGACGTCCTCGGTGCCCGAGGGGCGGGCGGCAAACCAGGCGTTCTCCGTGACCACCTTCAGCCCGCCAATGGGCGCGCCATTGCCGGGGGCCTCGGTCAGCTTGGCCAGGATGGGTTCCCCGGCCAGGGACGTCGCCGTGACGTCCGACGACGACAGCTTGCCGAGTGCCGACTTCTGCTCCCGCGTGGCTGCTGCGTCAATGCGGGCGTAGACGGGCGCGCCGAACTGGTCCGTCAGGCCCTTGTACAGCTGCGAGGGCGACTTGCCCGTAACGGCGGTGATCTCCGAGGCGAGCAGGGCCAGCAGGATGCCGTCCTTGTCCGTGGTCCAGACGGTGCCGTCCTTCTTGTTGAAGGAGGCGCCGGCCGATTCCTCGCCGCCGAACGCGCCTTCGCCGGATAGCAGGCCGGGCACGAACCACTTGAAGCCGACCGGAACCTCAACGAGCTTGCGGCCCAGGCTTTCCGCCACGCGGTCGATGATGGACGACGAGACGAGGGTCTTGCCCACTACCGAGGCCGGGTTCCAGCCGCTGCGGTTGCGGTACAGGTAGTCGATGGCGACGGCGAGGTAATGGTTCGGGTTCATCAGTCCGCCGTCCGGTGTCACGATGCCGTGGCGGTCGGCGTCGGCGTCATTTCCCGTGGCGATGTCAAAGGCGGACCCGCCGTCGGACATCCGCTTGATCAGCGACGCCATCGCGGACGGCGAGGAGCAGTCCATCCGGATCTTTTCGTCCCAGTCCAGGGTCATGAACGCCCACTGGGGGTCCACCGTGGGGTTCACGACGGTCAGGTCCAGCTGGTGGCGCTCGCCGATCTCACCCCAGTAGTCAACGGATGCCCCGCCCATGGGGTCGGCACCGATCCTGACCCCGGCCTCGCGGATGGCGTCCAGGTTGAGCACGGACGGGAGGTCGTCAACATAGCTGCTGAGGAAGTCGAACTTGCCGGTGGTATCCGCGGCAAGTGCGTCGGCGACGGGAATTCGCTTCACCCCGCGCAGGTCGTTCCCGAGCAGTTCGTTGGCGCGGTTGGCGATCCACCCGGTGGCATCGGAATCGGCCGGGCCGCCGTGCGGAGGGTTGTACTTGAAGCCGCCGTCGGCCGGCGGGTTGTGGCTGGGGGTGACTACGATGCCGTCCGCCTGGGGGGCGCCGGCCGGGGCCTTCCGGTTGTAGGTGAGGATGGCGTGGCTCAGGGCGGGCGTCGGGGTGTAGCCGTGCCGGGCATCCACGAGGACCTGGACGCCGTTGGCTGCCAGCACCTCAAGTGCGGAGTTCTGCGCAGGTTCACTCAGGGCGTGCGTGTCCTTGGCCAGGAACAGCGGACCGGTGATGCCCTGCCCTGCCCGGTATTCCACGATCGCCTGGGTGATGGCAACAATGTGTTTCTCGTTGAAGGACGCCTTGAGGCTGGAGCCGCGGTGCCCGGAGGTTCCGAACACCACGCGCTGGCCTGGATCACCCAGATCCGGCGTGATGTCGTAGTACGCATCGAGGAGCGCAGTGATGTCAACAAGGTCCTGGGGTTGGGCAACTGTGCCCGCGCGGCTAGCCATGCCACCAGCATGCCAGACGGGGGCCGGAGTCAAAACGATCCGTCCGGAATGCGGCCGGTGTGTCCGGCCTGTGACGGAATAACGTCATCAAGCGAGTAGTCAACCTGAGTACTGCCCCGGAAAGTACTTATATACCGCCGCCTGCGTGCCCTGTTACCTTCGAAAAAATCCGGCAAAACGTATGGAAGCAAGGCACGACGGCGGGCGGCCGCCGTCGTCCTTCCGGCAGGGAAGCAGGGACGCCATGGGGGCAGGAGACGGGGCAGCCGAGCAGTCCAGGCTGGCCGCGGAGAGGGTGGCCAGGCTCAAGCGCCGGCTCGACGAAGCGGAGCGTTCCACGAAGCCGTGGGACGCGGGCGCCGAGAAGGCAGGCGCCGAGGGCACGACGGCAGTAGCCGAGAAGCTGGGCGAGCTGGTGCCGCGGGGCTGGTACGTGCTGCATGATGTCCACTGGCCCGGCCGGCCCAAGGCAAGCCTGGACCACGTCCTGGTGGGACCGGGCGGCGTGGTGGTGGTGGACTGCAAGGACTGGACCGGGGAGGTTCGGGTTGCCTCCGGCGTGCTGTGGCAGGGGCGATACGCCCGGACCCAGGCCGTGGAGGGGGCCCTGGCCCAGTGCGCCGCCGTGACGTCCGTGGTTCCCCCGAGGCACCGGAGGCTGGTGCGTCCCTTGATCTGCATGGCTGCCCAGCCGGACCTCTTCGGCGTGACGAACTCGGATGTTGCAGTGGCCGGAACAGGCCGCGTCGTGGGGGCAATAGAAGCCCTGCCTCCGGTCCTGGACCGGCAGGCCGTGGAGGGTCTGTACAAACACCTCGGCCAGGAGCTGACCCACGAACAGGAGGCCGGCATCACGGCGCTGCGGAGCATACGGCCCGGAACCGCGGTTCCGCCCGCCGGAACGTCCGCAAGTGATGAAGCAGGGCCAGCAGGTGTTGCCCCGAGGGCGGCCTCGCCGTCCCGTCCGGTGGTCCGGGACAACCCCTCCGGGACCACGCCGGCCGGACTTGGCCCGGTCCGGCGGCACAATTCGGCTCGGCACAATTCGGTTCGGCACGGTGCCGGCTCGGCGGCGCGCCAGCACGGAGCTGGCGGCGCAGGAAGGCTTGCCCTCCTTGCCGCTTTTGTGATCTTTGCGGTGTACGTCCTGCCCTACTGGGGACAATAGATCCCCCAGCCGGCCGGGAGTAGGCTGGAACAAAATCCAAGGGGGAAAACCATGTCCGACCAGCCCAGCCAGCGTCCCGAATCCGGACAGCCCGAGTCCGCCGCGCCGTCGGGCTTTGAGCCGCCCCGTTTCGCCGCGCCCTCCGCCGGCGGGACACCACCGCAGCCGCAGCCGCAGTACGGGCAGGGCGCTTCCGGTCAGGACGCCTACGGCGAACCGGGCCAGTACCCGACGCCGTACGGCCAGCAGCCGAGCCCCTATGCCCAGCAGCCGGGCCCGTACGGCCAGCCTGCCAGCCCCTATGGCCAGCCGGCGTACTACGGCATGCAGGCGGAGCCGAAAACGCTGAGCATTGCCAGCATGGTGTGCGGGATCGCCTCCGTCATCATGGGCTGGCTCCTGCTGCCGCAGGTCGCCGCGATCATCACCGGACACATGGCGCTCAAGCGGGAACCGGCGGGCAGGGGCATGTCCATCGCCGGCCTGGTCCTGGGCTACCTGTGCTTGCTGGGCTACGGTGCGCTCTGGCTGCTGGCCATCATCGGGATCACCATAGCCGGCACCACCAGCGGTTCGGGCAACATGTACTGAACGCCAGTCATGGGCCAGGCCAACCGCCTGAACCAGCCGCTGGGGCGGTCCGGCGCTCCCGCGCCCGGGCCGCCGTCGTGCGTCTAAAGCGTGTCTTTACGCCCTGCGTTCACGCCGCCGTGCGTTCAGCCTCGCGGAGCCTGCGTCGGCGGGATGTTGTGGTTAAGGCGGAAGATGTTGTGGGGGTCGTACCGGTCCTTCAGGGCTGACAGCCGCTGGAACTTCTCCGGTCCGTACGCCGCGCGAGCGGCATCCGGCCCCTTTAGCCCGACTTCCGCACCCAGGAAATTGACGTACTCCCCGTGCTCTGCGAAGGGCTGCATGAGCCCGTGTGCTTTGCGGGCGAACGCGGTCAGCCGCTCGTCCTCGGAGGGATCGCGCCAGAACCCGTAGACATTCAGCCAATACCGGGCAGACCGGTTCGGGAACGCCGTGGCATCGTCAGGTACCCGTCCGAACGCCCCTTCCATATGGTGGATATCGATGCCGGTGCCTTCCCACGCAAGCTCGGAGGCGAAACCCAGCAGGACATCCACCGAGTCCTCATCGAGGCGGGAAAAGGAGACGTTCTTCCAGTAACCGCGCGAGCCTTTGGGAAAGACGCTGTCCATGGCGCTCTGCCAGTCCAGCCAGGAGGTGGGGCCGACTTCCTCTTCGTCGGGCGGAGCGCCGGACCGGAGCCGGTCGACAAGGGCGAGCCCGGCCTCGTGGTCCTCCGCGACCCACGCAAACCCGATGATCATCCACGGCTCGCTGCCCATTCCGAATTCCGCAGGGAAGACCAGGAACGAGACGATCGGGTTCATTTCATCGGGCAGGTTCCGGGTCCAGTCGGCAAATGCAAGGAGGGCGTTCCGCCAGTGTTCCCGCCGGTAGAACAGGTTCCCGCCAAGCGGGGCCGGCGGCAGCGCGCGGGCATGGAAGGTAAAGGACGTCACCACGCCGAAGTTTCCGCCGCCGCCGCGCAGGCCCCAGAACAGCTCCGGGTTCTCGTGGGCGGCGGCGTGCAGGTGTTCTCCGGTGGCGGTGACGATGTCCACGCATTCCAGGTTGTCCAGGCTCAGGCCGCTTGACCGCGTCAGCCAGCCCACGCCCCCGCCGAGCGTCAGTCCTGCCACGCCTGTTCCGCTAATCACTCCCAGGGGGACGGCAAGGTTGTGGGCGGCAGTTTCGCGGTCGACGTCGGCAAGGGTGGCTCCGGGTTCAACGGTCACCAGTTTGCTGCCGGCGTAGACCTGGACGCGCTTGAGCTGGCCCAGATCCAGGACCAGTCCGCCGTCAACAGTGCCGTGTCCTGCAACATTGTGGCCGCCGCCGCGGACGGCCAACGCCAACCCCGTGCGCCGCACTGCGTCCAGAACGGCGTCAATATCCGGCATGGCCCCGGCCCGGACGACGGCTCGCGGCCGGAGGTCGACCATGCCGTTCCACACCCGCCGGGCTTCTTCGTACAGGGGGTCATGGGGCTCGATCAGGGATCCGGACAGCTTCCCGCGCAGCTCGTGCAGTGCCTGCTGTACCGCCAGTTCCCTGGTGTTCTCATGGACTGTGGACATCGTCGGTGGTCTTCCGCTTAAGGGGCTAAGCCCCCGGGGATAAGGAAGATATGGAAGGCGTCAGGCGCCTGTGATGAGGAACTGCCGGCAAATTTGGCCGGAAGCAGGATGGCGATGTCCAGAGTGTAAAACCGCCGCACCGCGGGGTCAATAAGCGCGCGCTACCCGCGCGTCAGCGGAGCAGCTCCACGTCCGAGACCAGCTCGATGTGGGCAAGCATGGCTTCGGCGGCGCCGTCGGCATCCTGCCCCCTGACGGCATCGGCGATCTTGCGGTGGGAGGCGAGGGACTGTTCGGGTCGGCCCGGCTGGCCGAGGGATTCCATCCTGGTCTCCAAAATCATTTCTGCGATGAAGGCCATGAGCTGCGCCAGCACCGAGGAGTGCGCTGCCGCCGTAATCGCCTGGTGGAACAGCTCGTCGCCGCGGGCTCCGCGGTCGCCGTCGCTGATCTCCTTCGCCATGACCTCGAGCGCCTCGTCGATGGCAGCCAGGTCTTCATCGGTACGCCGGACAGCGGCGAGGGCGGCAAGCTTCACTTCAAGGGTGCTGCGCGCCTCCACGATTTCCGGCAGCCGGCTCTGGTGCTCCCGCAGGCCCTTGATGACCGAGGCCACGCTGGGCCGCCGGGCCAGGACGGCGCCGGTACCGTGCTGCACGTCGATAACCCCGAGCACCTCAAGGGCAACGAGGGCCTGGGCTAGCGTGGCGCGGGAAACGCCGAGGCGCTCGGCAAGGTCGCGCTCCGCCGGCAGCAGGTCGCCGGGCCGCAGCTGGGCAGACTCGATGTAGGACAGGATCTGCTCCACGAGCTGTTCGTACAGCCGGGGCCGCGTGATTCGTTCCAGTCCCAGCCGTGATGCCTTCTCCACAAAGCCCTCGCTACGTCGTCGGTCCCTCCACAATACAGCCTTCTCCTATTGACAGATAGACTCGGTCTCTAGGAGGCTAGTCCAGTGAGCCAGTAACTCACGTCACACTTTCGTCCAACGGAGGACCAACGATGTCCGCTCCTGTTTTGTCCATCATCATTCTTGCGGCGATGTTCCTGCTCGCCACCGTCCTGCCCCTGAACATGGGCGCCCTTGCGTTCGTGGGCGCCTTCCTGCTGGGTACCGTTGTGCTGGGAATGTCCACCAGCGACATCCTGGCCAACTTCCCCGGCGGCCTGTTCCTGACCATCGTCGGCGTCACATACCTCTTCGCCATCGCCCAGAACAACGGCACCATCGACCTCCTGGTGAGGGGCGCCGTGCGGCTGGTGGGCAACCGCGTAGCCCTGATTCCCTGGGTCATGTTCGCCATCACCGCCGTCATCACGGCCGTCGGCGCCCTGTCTCCGGCCGCCGTCGCCATCATTGCCCCGATCGCCCTCAGCTTCGCCGGGAAGTACAGGATCAAGCCCCTGCTCATGGGCATGATGGTGATCCACGGAGCGCAGGCAGGCGGGTTCTCGCCGATCGCCGTATACGGCGTCACGGTGAACGGCATCCTCGCCAAAACCGACCTGGACTTCAGCCCCACCGCCTTGTTCCTGTCCAGCCTCGTCTTCAACCTCGTGATCGCCCTGGTGCTCTTTGTGGTCCTGGGCGGCCGTGCACTGCTGTCCTCCAAGGTGAGCCACTTCGTGGAGCAGGCAGCCGAAGCGCGGATGGCGGTCAGTGTCGGGGCCAAGTCCGGCGACGTCCCCTTCAAGGGCTTCGGCTCCGGCATGTACGGACCCCGGGATCCGGCAGGCGACGGCGTGGCAGCCACCAAGGAGCGCTCCGAGCGCGTCCCGCAGCTGGTGACCATCGCCGGCCTCATCGCCCTGGCCGTCATCGCCCTCGGCTTCAAGGTGGACGTTGGATTTGTCTCCATCACCATTGCCATCGTGGTGGCGCTCGTCTCGCCCGCTGCCCAGAAGGGCGCCATCAACAAGATCAGCTGGTCCACCGTGCTGCTGATCTGCGGCATGCTGACGTTCGTCGGAGTGCTGGAGGAAGCCGGAACCATCGAGTTCGTCTCCAATGGCGTGGCCGGCCTGGGCATGCCGCTGCTGGCGGCCCTGCTCATTTGCTTCATCGGTGCCGTGGTCTCCGCCTTCGCATCGTCCACTGCCATCCTCGCCGCACTCATCCCGCTTGCGGTGCCGTTCCTGTCCACCGGCGAAATCGGAGCGGTCGGCGTGATCTGCGCCCTGGCAGTTGCCTCCACCATCGTGGACGTTTCGCCCTTCTCCACCAACGGTGCGCTGGTCCTGGCCAACGCGCCCGAGGGCGTGGACAAGGACCGGTTCTACAAGCAGATCCTGGGCTACAGCGGCATCGTCATCGTCGCAGGGCCCGTCCTTGCCTGGCTCGCCCTGGTGGTCCCCGGATGGCTCTAGCCACGTAACCTCAGCACCCGCCTTTCCCGTTCCACCAGAAAAGGAACCAGCGCATGAGCAGAACCGACAGTACGCAAGGACCCTTGTCCGGCCACCTCGTGGTGGATCTGAGCCGGGCCCTGGCCGGACCGCATGCCGGCATGATGATGGCGGACCTGGGCGCCCGCGTCATCAAAGTGGAGAACCCCGGCACCGGGGACGACACCCGCGGCTGGGGCCCGCCCTTCGTGGGCCCCCCTGAGGACCCCCAGTCCACCTACTTCATGTCCTGCAACCGCAACAAGGAATCCATCAGCCTGGACCTGAAGAGCGGAGATGGCCAGGCGGTGCTGCGGGGGCTGCTGGAGCGCGCCGACGTGGTGATCGAGAACTTCCGTCCCGGGGTGATGGACAGGCTGGGCTTCTCCACGGCCGCCATGCACGAACTCAACCCGCGCCTGGTAATCCTCTCCATCACCGGGTTTGGCCACGACGGGCCGGAATCCCGGCGCAGCGGCTACGACCAGATCCTGCAGGGCGAGGCCGGGCTCATGTCCCTCACGGGGTCAGGGCCGGACGACCCCCAGCGCGTCGGGGTTCCCATTGCCGACCTGCTTTCCGGCATGAACGGGGCCTTCGGAGTGGTGGCGGCGCTGGTTGAACGGGACAGGACCGGCCGCGGGCAGGTAGTGCGGACTTCACTGCTGGCATCACTGATCGGGGTGCACGCGTTCCAGGGCACCCGCACCACGGTGGCAGGGGAAGTTCCGCAGGCGCAGGGCAACCACCATCCGTCCATTGCTCCCTATGGCCTTTTTGCCTGCCGGGACGGGAGCGTGCAGATCAGCGTCGGCAGCGAAAAACTGTGGGCCTCGTTCGCCGCGGCCTTCGGCCTGGACGCGGTGGCGCCCGGCTTTGCCAGCAACGCCGAAAGGGTGGGGAACCGCTCCGGCGTGATTGCCGCCGTCGAACGCGTCTTTGCCGGCTACGGGGCAGCAGAGCTGCTGCAGAAGCTGAACGACGCCGGGATCCCCGCAGGGAAGGTGCGCTCGCTTGACGAGGTGTATGCGTGGGAACAGGTTGCGTCCCAGGGCCTGGTAGTGGACGTCGACCACCCGCTGCTCGGCAAGGTCAGCCTGCCCGGGCCGCCGCTGAGGTTCTTTGCCGCCGGTGACGCTGCGGAAACCACCGTCACCGAACACGACGCGCCGCCCTTGCTGGACGAGGACGGGCAGTCCATCCGCGAGTGGCTGGGCCTCGGCGCCGTAGCCGCGGGGGCGAAATAGCATGGCGACGACGGAAAAAGTGCGGCACCTGGGCGCCGCCGAACTGCTGGACAACGTGGTGGACCAGGGTTCCTTCGTCTCCTGGGACAAGCCGGTGCAGGAGCCGCCGCTGTCCGGGGAGTACTTCCGCGACCTCGCCAAGGCAAGGGACCGGAGCGGTACGGACGAGTCCGTGATCACGGGCGCCGGGCTCATCCGGGGGCGCCGGGTGGCGGTGATCGTCAGTGAGTTTTCCTTCCTGGCGGGATCGATCGGCCACGCGGCGGCCCAGCGGATCGTGGCCGCCGTCGAGCGGGCCACGGCTGAGGGGCTGCCGCTGCTGGCCGGCCCTGCGTCCGGGGGCACCCGGATGCAGGAAGGGACACTGGCCTTCCTGTCCATGGTGAAAATTACCGGGGCCGTGCGGGCGCACCGCCAGGCCGGCCTTCCCTACCTGGTCTACCTGCGGCACCCCACCACCGGCGGCGTCATGGCCTCGTGGGGATCCCTAGGCCACATCAACGTGGCAGAGCCCGGCGCCCTCCTGGGATTCCTCGGCCCCCGGGTCTACGAGGCCCTGCACGGCGAAGCCTTCCCGGAGAACGTACAGACAGCGGAGAACCTGTTCAACAAGGGACTGATCGACGGCGTGGTGGAGCCTGCCGACCTCGCCGACCTGGTGGCCAGGGCCCTGGAGATCCTGTGCGCGAAGCGGGCCGGCGTTCCGGCGAAGCCCGCAACGCTTGGCGTCCGGCCTGCTCCCGTGGATGCGTGGACATCGATCGGCATCTCCCGGCGTCCTCGGCGTCCTGACCTGCGGCAGCTCCTGAAATACGGGGCGGTGGATGCCCTGCCCCTCAACGGAACGGGCCAGGGGGAGAAGGACCCGGGGCTGCTGCTGGCCCTGGCCCGCTTCGGCGGCCAGTCCTGCATCGTCCTGGGCCACGCCCGGCCGCTCCGCAGGGACGCTGCCGGCATGGGGCCCGGATCCCTGCGGGAAGCGCGCCGCGGCATGAAGCTGGCCGAGGAGCTGCGGCTGCCGCTGCTCACAGTCATCGATACGGCGGGTGCGGCGCTCTCGCAGGATGCGGAGGAAGGCGGGCTGGCAGGGGAGATCGCGCGCTCGCTCCACGAACTCATTGGCCTGGCCGCCCCGTCGGTCTCCGTGCTGCTCGGCCAGGGCGCCGGGGGAGGGGCGCTGGCGCTGCTGCCGGCGGACCGGACCATTGCGGCGCAGCACAGTTGGCTCTCACCGCTGCCTCCCGAGGGTGCCAGCGCCATCGTGCACCGCACAACGGCACATGCCCCCGCGATGGCCCAGGCGCAGGGCGTGAACGTCGCATCGCTGTACGCTAACGGCCTCGTGGACCACATCGTGGATGAGCGGGACGACGCCTCCCTGGAGCCGCGCGAATTCTGCCGGCGCATGGCAAAGGCCATCGAGTATGAGCTGGGCGCGCTCGCTGGCCTTCCCGTTCCAGGCCTCGTTGCCGCGCGCTCCGCGAAGTATCGGAGCCTGGGCGCGGGGTGACCTGGCCCCTCCGCGCGCTACCTCCGCTGCTGGACCCTCGCGCGGTGGGCGTTCCTGCGCAGCTGGAGGATGCGGGCGCCGCCCGCCATCGCAACGAGGACGCCGCCGGTCACGCTGGCGATGAACAGGGCCATGCCCAGCGGGACCATTCCTTCCAGCCCGAAGTAGCGGACCACCACCTGGTCCTGGTTCTGCAGGATGAAGATGATCAGCAGGATCAGGATCACCAGGGCCGCCACCACGGCAGCCCACACCACCCCTGCGCGCGTCACCCGGGGCTGCTCCGCAGCCGCCGGGGTACGTGTTGTAGGACTGGGGGTAACGGGCGAGCCGCTGGCCGGCCGCGCATTCGGCGCAGCCGCAGTGCCGGTTCGGTCCGCCGGCGGCATTCCTTCACCACTCGGCTCCGGCTGCCCCTCAGGCCCCGGCGTGTACTGTCCAGCACTCATTCGTGTCCCCTTCCAAAATGCTAAGCATGCTTACAATGCCACCTTAGCGGGCGGGGTTCGGCAGGCACAACGCCAGTCCCGCTGAGCCCCGGCGCTCCGGCGCCCCATTTTCGCTCTTCGACGGCCGTCAGCTCACCCGCTTCGGCCGCCACAAGAGTCCACCGGGTAACAGTGCCGTCCGGGGCGGGCTGCGATCCGCGGGGCCAGTGCGTTGTCAATACGGCGGCGGACCGCACTTTCCCGCCGCGGTTCGGCGGCAAAGGTCGTCCGCAATGTCAGGGGTTTCGCCGGGACCGCGTCCGGAAGACAGCGAAAGGGCCTTCAGCGAAGACCCCTCCGTTGACTTTTCCACGGACTTTGCGCCAGCGTCATACCCTCTCTCTGCGCCGTTCAGCAGAGGTGGTGCCGGGCTTCGGTGTCTTCCACCAGGCCGGGAAAGCCCAGAACGTGAAGTCCTGCGCCTTGACTGTCTTCTCCGGCGTCTCTACCGGGGTTTCCGGGGTGTCCTGCTTGGCTTTAGGCCGGCGGCGGGTTTCCTTCCTATCGCCCCACCCGAAGTCCTTGCTGGATGAATAGCACATCACAGACCTCCTTACAGTGACTGCCCTTTAATCGTCCTCCCGTTTCCGTGGGGAGTCGACACCTTTTGCGCAAAGCCTCTGCGGCGTCACTGTTCAGTCATGCCCGAAGGGTGGTTGTCCGCCGTGATCACGTCCTCGGCCTCCTGCGGGCGGTGGAACTCGCACGGGCCATGGTGCCGGAGGGGCAGGAGGCAGGTCCGTCCAGTGGGCAGGTGGACCATGCCGCAGCGGCCCCTCTCGGCCAAGTCCTCCCGGATGGTGGCGTTGTTCAGGTCCGGCCTGGCCGGGTTCGCTCCGTGGGGTGTTTCGCTGGCAGCGGCGCGGGAGTGTTCAGCATTCATGGTCGGCAACTCCTCGTTGAGTGATAGCCGGATAAGGGAAGCGAAAGCCGGGCAGACTCTGCCAGTCTGGTCCCGCACGGTTACGGGAGCATTAAGCGGGTGTTAGATCCAGGTCAACAAGCCCTCCACGCGGCTTTTAGTACCCCAACTGATTGGCCACCTGGAGCAGGAGGGCCTCGGAACCGGCCGGCCCCACCAGTTGGATGCCCATCGGCAACCCCTGGCCGGGTGCTCCTCCGGTCCAGTGGACAGGAAGGGTGACGGCCGGCAGGCCACAGACATTGACCACGGAGGACCATGGCGCGTACTCGCACTGCTTGCGGTAGTCCCCGTCGGCGTCCCCCGGCCACTGGGCCACGGGCCACCGGTCGCCGCCGTGCATGCCGGTGAACCAGCCCACCGGACGCGGTGTCTGCGCGAGCGCCGGCATCAGCATCAGGTCCCACCGGGCGTACTGCGCCACAGTATCGTGCTGGAACTGCCGCAGGAAGGCCAGGGATTCAGCGAGTTTCGCCGGGCTGCGCTGCTGTGCCCGACGCCGGAAGGTGCGGGTCAGGGGAGCCAGCAGCGCCTCACGGTGCGGGCTGATCCTGGCCGTCCCCACTGCCGCAGTCCAGGCCGTTGTGAAGGCGTCCGGGTAGCGGTTGTCATAGCGGATGGAAGCCTCGCCGAGGGAATGCCCGGCATGTTCAAGCAGGCGGATGCCCGCATTGAGGGCATCCAGCGCTTCCTGCTCGGGGCTGAAAGGAAACGTCCCGAACCACGGGCTGTCCAGCGTAATCCCGATTCGGAGCTTCGCTGGTTCCTGCTTCAACGCCGCGAGGTAGCCGCCGTCCTTTTCGGGAACATCCCCGGGCATGCCGCGCGTGCGTGCAGCGGGCGTGGACATTGCGGAGGAGGGCCCGGCGGGCACCAGGGCGTCCATCATAAGTGCGGCATCGGCGGAGGTCCTTGCGATGGGGCCGGCCACCACCAGCCGGGCGGGATCCCCGAGGCTTTCCCCGGCCGGGACCAGGCCCCGGCCGGGCTTGAGCCCCACCAGTCCGCAGGCAGCAGCGGGAATCCGGACAGATCCACCGCCGTCGGTCCCCGGCGCGAAAGGAATCAGCCCGGCGGCCACAGCAGCCGCGCTGCCGCCGGAGGATCCCCCCGAGCTCCTGCTCAGGGCATGGGGATTGCGCGACGGCGGCGCGATCCGGTTTTCGCTGTAGGCGGTCAACCCGAACTCGGGCACTTGGGTCTTGCCCAGCGAAATAGCCCCCGCTTTACGGAGCAGGGCCACCAGTGGCGCGTCGCTGAGGGCCGGCCTGTGGTCCACCGCGGCGCTGCCGTGCGTGGTTGGCACGCCTTCCACGTCGGTCAGGTCCTTGTAAGCCAAGGGCATGCCGTGCAGGAGGGGCAACTCCCCGGCCGGAATCCGGGACCGCAGTGAGTCGGCGGAGCGGGCCTGCTCCATCGCCTGGTCCGCCGTCACGGTGACAAAGGCGCCCAGGGGGACGTTCTGCCGGTCTATCCGCTGCAGGAAATGGGCTGCCGCCTCCGCTGCTGAGACCTTCCCCTGCCGCAGCTGGTCCCGGAGGGCCACTGCGGGCAGTTCGTGGAGTTCAGCCACGGGAGCCCGCGGCCAGGGCAGGATGGCCGCGGCCAGTTCGGCCTCGGCCTCCGGCTGCGGCCAGGACGCGGTGTTCAGGAAGCAACTTTCCTCCTTGGGTTCACACAGAAGCTTAACTTGGCTGCGCGCAAGCCCCTCCGGGAGGTAAAGCACTAGGCTTAAAGCGACCCCCGATCCGCGAAGGCAGGAATCACCATGAGCGATTTCGACAACGTTCCCGTCAACGACATCCCCGATGATGCGGTCATCCTGGACGTCCGTGAGGATTACGAATGGGTGGCAGGGCATGCAGAGGGCGCCCTCCACATTCCCATGGACCAGCTTCCGGGCCGTCTGGAGGAACTCGACCCTGACGAGGACGTCTACGTCATTTGCCGCACCGGCGGCAGGTCCTTCCGCGTGGCGCAATGGCTCACGGGCCAGGGCTACACCGCCATTAACGTTTCCGGCGGCATGGACATGTGGCTGGAAGCCGGCAAGCCCCTCGTCTCGGACAACGGGCTGAAACCGATGGTGCTGTAGGCGAGGAATATTCATGTCCGAGTCCTCCGTGACCTATGCCTTCCTCGGGCCCGCGGGTACCTTCACCGAGGCTGCCCTCATGCAGGTGCCGGATGCCGCGCAGGCTACCCGCGTGCCGTCGTCGAACGTCAATGCTGCCCTGGATAAAGTGCGTGACGGTTCGGCGTTTGCTGCCATGGTCCCAATAGAGAACTCGGTGGAGGGCGGCGTTACCGCTACCTTGGACGCAATCGCCGGCGGCAAGGAACTGCGGATAATCCGCGAGGTCCTGGTGCCCATCAGCTTCGTGCTTGTGGCCAGGCCGGGGGTCGGGCTGGCGGACGTGCGCCGGGTGTCAACCCACGGCCATGCCTGGGCGCAGTGCCGGCTGTGGATGGACAGGAATATCCCATCAGCGGAATATGTACCCGGTTCATCCACTGCCGCTTCGGCAATGGGGCTCCTGGACGAGGCCTGCCAATATGACGCGGCCATCTGCGCTCCCCTGGTAGCCCGGGAACAGCCCGGCCTGGCCGTCCTGGCGGAGGACATCGGTGACAACCCGGAGGCCGTGACGCGCTTCATCCTGGTCAGCCGCCCGGGCGCGCTGCCCTCGCGCACCGGAGCGGACAAAACCACCGTTGTGGTGCCGCTTCCGGAGGACCGTCCGGGAGCCCTGATGGAGATCTTGGACCAGTTTGCCAGCCGCGGCGTAAACCTCAGCCGTATTGAGTCCCGGCCTACCGGACAGTTCCTGGGGGACTACTTCTTCAGCATCGACGCCGACGGGCACGTGGGCGACGAGCGGATGGCCGATGCCCTGGCCGGGCTCCACCGCCTCAGCCCGGCCACGCGCTTCCTCGGGTCATATCCCCGCGCGGACATGCAACGTGCAGTGGTGGAACCGCACACGGCTGACCAGGCGTTTCGCGCAGCGCGGGAGTGGGTGGAAGGCATTCTCCGGCCTGCATGACAGGGCGGCGAAAACGGCCCTGCCCGCTTCGCCCAAAGCGTACGCAAATGCCCCCTGAAGTACTTTCGCGGGCTGTTGACAATGCGTATGCTTGCCTGATCCACATGGGGGATGGCCCCTAGCGAAGGGAGCGCGTCATGACCACCAGCGGCACCGAAAACGACGGCCAGGGGATGATCGTCAACCCCCGGCCCACTGCCGACAACCAGGACTGGGACGGCGACGACGCCGACCGTGCCGATCGCCTGCGCTTTGAAGAAGAACAAGCCATGATCCGCGAGCAGTCCGAGGCCCATGCCGCCGCCAAAGCTGCCGAGGAGCACAAACGCAGCCGCAACTGACCGCTAATCCTCCCCTTTGACCCGGATCAAGAGAGACCGCGGCTCCACCTGGACCGTGAGCTTGGTGGCCTCGCCGGAGGTGTCGCCGTCCAGCTGGATGGGCATCGGTTCCGGACACTTTATGACCACTTTCCCGGAGCGGTAAACGGTCATGTCGGGCAGCTTCCCGGTGTGCTTGAACATGATTTTGACGTACATCAGCAGCCATCCGACGGCACTGCGGGGGCTCATCACCACTACGTCCAGCATGCCGTCGTCGATCATGGCCTGGGGTATGAAATCGATGCCGCCGGGGATCAGGCCGCAGTTGGCGAACAGAACGCTGCGGATGCTGCGGACCTGCCCCGGACTGCCGTCCAGGGAAATCGTGACCTTCTTCCTGGGTCCCGGGAGATGCCGCATGCCGGCCTCGGTATATGCGAGCCATCCCACGGCCTTCTTCAGTCCGGCATTGGTGTCGGCCAGGATTTCGGCATCCATGCCGATGCCCGCGATCACCAGGAACGAGTGTTCGGTTGATTCCCCGGTCCAGGAGTTTTCAATGCTCATCCGGGCGGTGTCGATGTACCGTTGCCGGCCGAAAAGCGCAGTATTGACGCTGGCGTGAAGGTCGTTGACGTCCAGGTCGACGTTCCGTGCCAGCAGGTTGCCGGTGCCCAGCGGGATGAGTCCCATGGCCACGTCCGTATGCGCGAGGGACTCGGCCACCACACGGACTGTGCCGTCGCCGCCGCCGACGAGGACGACGTCGGGCTTGTACGCCAGGGCCGCCTTGACCTGCGAATAGCCGGGGTCCTCCGCCGTCGTCTCGAAGAAGACGGGGTTCTCCCAGCCCGCCGCCAGACATCCCCGCTGGATGATGCCTTTCGCTTCGCCCGCGCGGGTTTTGATGGGGTTGAGGACTACGGCCACGCGCTGCCGGGCCAGGCCAGGTTCGTGCGCGTCGGCGCCTACGGTGCTGCGGATGTGCAGGGCCTTGAGCTTGCGCACGCCCCACCAGCTTGAGATGGCAAACGCGAGGGCCACCCCAATCAGCAGGTACAGGATCCAGTCGCTCATGGTGGTTCAACAGTAGCCCGGCGAAGCCTTCCGGTCCGGCACGCCCGCTGCCGCCCGCCGTCTTGCGCGGTATTGGATACCCTTGTGTGGTGATCGACGTAAAAGACCTCAGCGAAAACCCGGATAAATACCGTGCAAGCCAGCGTGCCCGCCGTGCGGATGAATCAGTGGTGGACGCGATCATCTCCGCGGATTCCGCCCGCCGCGCGGCGCTGATCCGCTTCGAGAACCTCCGCGCCGAGCAGAACGCTTTCGGCAAGAAGGTGGCACAGGCCAAGGGCGACGAAAAGAAGGCGCTGCTGGCCGAGGTCAAGGAGCTGGCCAACTCGGTCAAGGCCGCCTCCGCCGAGGCCGATGCCGCCCAGACGAAGCAGGAAGAACTGCTGCGCACCATCCCCAACCTGGTTGAGGACGGCGTTCCCGAGGGCGGCGAGGATGACTACGTGGTGGTCAAGACCGTCGGCACGCCCCGCGAATTCCCGGACTTCGAGCCGAAGGACCACCTGGAAATCGGCGAGCTTATCGGCGCGATCGACATGGAGCGCGGCGCCAAGGTTTCCGGCGCCCGCTTCTACTTCCTGCGCGGGGTGGGTGCCCGGCTGGAGATGGCGCTGCTGCAGATGGCCATGGACCAGGCCATCGAGGCCGGTTTCGTCCCCATGATCACGCCCACCCTGGTGCGCCCGGAGACCATGCAGGGCACCGGCTTTGACGTAAAGCACGACGCCGAGATCTACCGTCTCGCCGAAGACGACCTCTACCTGGTGGGCACCTCCGAGGTTGCCCTCGCCGGGTACCACGCGGACGAAATCCTGGACTTTGCCGCCGGCCCCATCCGCTACGCCGGCCAGAGCTCCTGCTACCGCCGCGAAGCCGGGTCGCACGGCAAGGACACCCGCGGCATCATCCGAGTCCACCAGTTCAACAAGGTGGAGATGTTCATCTACACCACCGTTGAAGAGGCCGCCGCCGAGCACCAGCGGCTGCTGGCGTGGGAAGAGGAGATGCTGGCCAAGTGCGAGCTGCCGTACCGGGTGATTGACACCGCGGCCGGCGACCTCGGCATGTCCGCCGCCCGGAAGTACGACTGCGAAGCGTGGGTTCCCACCCAGGGCGCCTACCGCGAGCTGACCTCCACCTCCAACTGCACCACCTTCCAGGCCCGCCGGCTGAACATCCGCGAACGCGCGGTGAACGCCGAGGGCGTCGCGAAGGGCACCCGGGCCGTAGCCACCTTGAATGGAACCCTGGCCACCACGCGCTGGATCGTGGCGCTGCTGGAGCACCACCAGAACGCGGACGGCTCGGTCAACGTGCCCAAGGCCCTGCAGAAGTACCTGGGCGGCCTCGAGGTCCTCCCGGTCCTCTAGCTTCGCCTGCCTCCCGGGGCATCGCACCCTCTGACGGACTTTGCACCAGGGCATTCCCGGGTGCAAAGTCCGTCAGAGGGTTCTTTTTGCCCTGGTGCCGCTGTTAGGCAGCCCCGCATTCCGCAGCACAGCGCCCAGCCTGGCTGCGTCCGAAGCAGTCGCCCAGTCCCAGCGCACCACTCTGAACCCGGCCGCACGGAGTTTGTCTTCGCGCTTCTTTTCGGCCAGGACGGCTTGGCGGGACGTCTGGTCGCCCAAGTACTCATCGCGCAGGTACTTCGCGTCGCCGTCGAACTCGCCAATAAGTTTGAACTGCGGCCAGAAGAAGTCGGTCCGGGCAATGAAATGGCCTCCCGCGCGGAAGTTTGCCTGCAACAGGGGCGCGGGGAAACCCAGGAGGTGCATCTGTGCCCGGCTGAGTGATTCGCCTGCTGATCCGGAGTTGGCAACGGCGAAATTGAGCACCTGGGTGACCCATCGCCGGCGTGCGCCAGACTCCAGGCGCGCGGCGTGCCCCAGCAACTCGTCCTTGCTCACCCGGGGGCCTGAAGTACGACGCATGCCGATAGCATGATCGGCCAGCACTGTTCCGGCCGCAAAGTTCTCTCTTGCGATGACCGCCACCACCGTCTCGGGCAATGGCGTTATCTGTAGCCCTCCGAACGCGATGGTTGGTCCCCGGGAAGCATGCCGGGCGACACCATAGGAGGTGAGTCCCTCAAGTCCGCACAATCCGGATGGCATTCGAGCAGCGGACGTAGTGGGGAGGCTCCGGCCCCTATGGCCCCGTGATGCACCTGCAAGGTGGACATCATCGGGGACAGCGAGCATCTCCAGGTTCCACAGGACAGCGGCTGTGTTGAGGCAGAACTTTGACGAAGGCAGTTCAAGGTTCACGGCAAGGATTGTCTGCCGGTACCTTTCCCATGGTGGCAGTGAGATCCACTCATCTTTGGCCGCGTACACTCCTTTGCGGACACGGACCAGTTCGCCGCGGGCATACCGCCTGCGGAGCGAGCGCGAGTCTCCGGT
Organism: Pseudarthrobacter sp. CC4; assembly: GCF_048957775.1. NCBI lineage: Bacteria > Bacillati > Actinomycetota > Actinomycetes > Micrococcales > Micrococcaceae > Pseudarthrobacter > Pseudarthrobacter sp. CC4. Next base: position 40,335 of record NZ_JARCCZ010000011.1, read on the forward strand.
ACTGCGGTGCAATGCGGCGGCATCAATCAGCTGCATGCCTCCATGGTCGCCGCACCACCGAGGGAAGGGCAGGACGGTTCTGCCCCATGTGGACAACGGCGGCACCCGAGCCGCACCGGGAAACGGTCCCTGCACCGGGGCGTGCGCGGGTGCTTTGTCCGTGGGAGGGTGCACGCCTCAGAACACGGAGGTTAACACTCACACCGGGGACAACCTGTGGGTATTAACCAACTGTTCAATAACTCTGTGGCGCGCGTCCTAGCGGCGTTTCGGGGCGTCTGGTTCACTATTGGAATGACAACGCTGACTGAAACCTCAGTCGCCGGCAACGATGACCGGCGAGATAACAACAACAACAACAACGGCCGCAAGCTGATGGTCGCACTGGACGTGGACGGCACGCTGGTGGACCACGACGGCCACATGTCCCAGGGTGTCCGGGAATCGGCGCAGGCCGTAGTGGCAGCCGGACACGAGGTGATGATCGCCACGGGCCGTTCGCTCAACGCCACCTTGCCCATCATCGAGAAAATCGGGATTGAGCGCGGCTACGCCGTCTGCTGCAACGGCGGCGTGACGCTGCGGCTCCATCCGGCACTGGACGGCGGCTACGAGGTCATCCACAAGGCCACGTTCGACCCCGCACCCGCACTCCGGGCACTGCGCGAGCGGCTTCCTTCTGCCAAGTATGCGCTGGAGGATGCGGACGGAAACTTCCTGTCCACCGAGCGTTTCCAGGACCCGAGCTTCGGCGTCGAGGCCATCGGCGTGGATTTCCACACCATGCTTGAAGCCACGGCGGTGCGCGTGGTGGTCTTCAGCACCGAAAACACCCCGGAAGAGTTCAATGAGGCCATTGAACACGTGGGCCTCGCCGGCGTCACCTACTCCGTGGGCTGGACCGCGTGGCTGGACATCGCCGCCGCCGGCGTGACCAAAGCCAGCGCGCTGGAAAACCTCCGCGGCAGGCTCGGCATCGAACGGCATCTCACGGTGGCCATCGGCGACGGCCGCAACGACATCGAGATGCTCACCTGGGCAGGACGCGGAGTGGCCATGGGCCAGGCGCCGGAGGAAGTCATCGCCGTCGCCAACGAGGTCACCCACTCAGTGTTCGACGACGGCGCGGCCCACGTGCTGCGCAGCCTGCTGTAGCTGCGGCAAACCTCCCGAGATTCCGGTTCAGCTGGCAGCCTTACGCGGGCTTCGCCTATGCGGCAGCCGGGCTGCGCAGCTGGCTGAACCGCGCAACTGACTGTCCCCGCGTCCGGCGGAAGCCCGCCGTCGGGCAGAATGGAAAGCATGACCCTCACCACCTTCGCCCTCATCCGCCACGGCCAGACAGACTGGAATGCGCAGCGCCGCCTGCAGGGATCCACGGACATTCCACTGAACGACGTCGGCCGGGCCCAGGCGCGTGATGCCGTTGACGTTTTGTCGGCGTACGAATGGGACGCCATTGTGTCCTCGCCGCTGAGCCGCGCTGCCGAAACCGCAGATGTGATAGCCGGCGGACTCGGGCTGGGCGAGGTCCGCCGCCTGCCGGAGCTCACGGAACGGAGCTTCGGACCGGCGGAGGGAATGCAGGCGGGTCCGGAACTGGAGGCACTCCGCATCCCCGGCGGTTTCCGCGGCGCCGAAAGCGAGGACGAGGCAGCTGACCGCGGTCTCGCCGCCCTGGAGGCACTGGCCAAGGAGTACAGCGGCAGCCGTGTTCTCGTCGTCGCGCACGGAACACTGCTCCGGGTGAGCCTCAGCCGGGCCGTAGGGACCGCTTTGGCCAGCATCGACAACGCTGTGCTGAACCTGGCGCACCACCACGCGATCGACGGCTGGCAGCTCGAATACTTCAACGGCGAGCCGGTGATGGCGGCAACCCAGGCCTGAGGGGGCCGCAGCCCCTACCGGACCGCGAGGATCAAGCCCAGCAGCCGGGCCGCCGCAGGCCGGGCCGCGTGCTCCTCGTTCCACTGGGCCCGTGCCACCGCCTTGCTGACCGCCTGCGTGGTGATTCCGAGTTCCTGGGCCACAGCCTTCTGCTGGCCCCGCACGCCGGGCGTCAGCAGGTCAAGCACCCGCCACTCGGCACCGGAGCGGTCGCGCACGATATGCCCCAGCAGCCGCAGCACGGCCTCGGCGTCGTGCGCCACGTCAGCCAGCGGCCCCTCCACTGCAACCGGAACCCGGTCCTTGCTGCTCCGCAGGCGGTCCACGGCGCGCCGGGCATACACCAGCCCGTGGCCCGAAGCGTCCTTGATCTGGTTGGGCAACGGTTCATTGACGGGCCCTACGCCGATGCCCACGTACCAGGAGCCGTCCCGGAGCGCGATCAGGGCCGCCTCCACCGCCTGGTGCGGGCAGTCCACAATGCCCTGGACCTCGTCCTCCACGGACCGGTCAAAATCAAGGCGCGCAGGAATGTGCCGCAGGTCCCTGAGCAGCTGCGGCACCCGGTCGCCATCGCGCCGGCTATCGGTCTGGTTGATTGTCAGCGTGAACATCTGAATCCAAAGACTACCTGCAGGTAGCAGCGCCAAGGCAAGCGGGGTTGCCTCGGACTGGCCCATCTGGTGCGATGGGGGAACGGCTGCACCTGGCGGATCAAAGGGTGGGCGAACGCGACGTGAGGATGGTTATGGCCGGCAGCATGGGGCAGGGCGAACTTGAACTTGTGGACCGCTGGTGGCGCGCCGCCAACTACCTTTCCGTCGGGCAGATCTATCTCCGCTCCAACCCGCTCCTGCGCGAACCGCTGCAGGCCGAACACACCAAATCCCGGCTGCTGGGCCACTGGGGCACCACCCCCGGGCTGAATTTCGTCTATGCCCACCTCAACCGCATCATCCGCCGCGACTCCGCCGAGATGCTTTTTGTGGCGGGTCCCGGCCACGGCGGCCCCGCCGTCGTCGCCAATGCCTGGCTGGAAGGCACCTACTCCGAGGTCTACGGCCACGTGGGCAACGATGGCGACGGCATGGCCGAACTCTTCCGCCAGTTTTCCTACCCGGGCGGCATCCCCAGCCACGCGGCGCCGGAAAGCCCCGGCTCCATCAGCGAGGGCGGCGAACTCGGGTATTCCCTCGCCCACGCGTACGGCTCGGTCCTTGACAACCCCCAGCTGGTCACCGCCGTCGTGATTGGTGACGGCGAAGCGGAAACCGGCCCGCTGGCCGCCAGCTGGCACTCCCATAACTTCCTGGACCCGGCCACTGACGGCGCGGTGCTGCCCATCCTGCACCTGAACGGGTACAAAATCGCCAACCCCACCATCCTGGCCCGGATGCCCGAAGAGCAGCTGGAGCAGTTGCTGCGCGGTTACGGGCATGAGCCCTACTTCGTGACAGTGGAAGACCCGGACAACACGGAGCAGGCGCACCGCGACTTCGCGGATGCGCTGGAACGCTGCATGGCCGGCATCCGCGCCATCCAGGACTCACGGCGGTCTCCCCGGGCCGGACAGGACGGGGCGGATGCCGCTGCCCGTTGGCCCATGATCGTGCTGCGCTCGCCGAAAGGCTGGACCGGACCGCGCGTAGTGGACGGGCTGCAGGTTGAGGGGACGTGGCGCAGCCACCAGGTCCCGCTCTCCGAAGTCCGCACCAACGGGGAGCACCTGAAGCAGCTGGAAGGGTGGCTGCAGTCCTACCGCCCCGAGGAGCTGTTCGACGGCGACGGCAGGCTCCGGCCCGAGGTCGCCGAGGCCGCGCCCACGGGCGCTTTCCGGATGAGCGCAACGCCGCACGCCAACGGCGGACTGCTGCGGAAGGCGCTAAGGCTGCCTGCCTACCGGGACTACGCCGTCGAAGTCCCGGAGCCGGGGACCGAGCGCGTCAGCCCGATGGTCACGCTGGGCTCGTGGATGCGGGACGTTATCTCGCGGAACATGGAAACGTTCCGGCTCTTTGGCCCGGACGAGACCGCCTCCAACCGGCTGCAGGACGTCTACGAGGTCACGGACAAGGTATGGCAGTACAGGATTGACGACGCCGACGAGCACCTTGCGCGGTCCGGCCGGGTGATGGAGGTGCTCAGCGAACACCTGTGCCAGGGCTGGCTGGAAGGCTACCTCCTGACCGGACGCCACGGGGTCTTCAACTGTTACGAGGCCTTCATCCACATCGTCGACTCCATGTTCAACCAGCATGCCAAGTGGCTGAAGGTGCACCGGCAGCTGCCGTGGCGCCAGCCGGTGGCATCGCTGAACTACCTGCTGTCCTCCCACGTGTGGCAGCAGGACCACAACGGCTTCTCGCACCAGGACCCGGGCTTTATTGACCATGCCGTGAACAAGAAGGCGGAGGTCATCCGGGTATACCTGCCGCCGGACGCCAACACCCTGCTGTACGTCATGGACCAATGCCTGGCCTCCACCGACTACGTGAACATCGTGGTCAGCGGAAAGCAGCCCTCGCCCACCTGGCTGGGCCCCGCCGACGCCGCCAACCACTGCCGCCGGGGGCTGGGGATCTGGGCGTTCGCGGGGTCCGAGGTGCCCGGCGAGGAGCCCGACGTCGTGATGGCCTGCGCGGGTGACGTGCCCACCGTGGAGACCGTTGCGGCAGCGGAACTGCTCCGGGAAGGCGCGCCGGGACTGAAGGTCCGGGTGGTCAACGTGGTGGACCTGATGCGGCTGCAGGACGTGAGCGAGCACCCGCACGGGCTTCCGGCACGGGATTTCGACGGGATCTTCACGGCGGACAAGCCCATCATCTTCGCCTACCACGGCTACCCCGCGCTGATCCACCGGCTTGCCTACCGCCGCTCCAACCAGGACGGCCTGCACGTGCGCGGCTACAAGGAAGAGGGGACCACCACTACGCCGTTCGACATGGCCATGCTGAACGGGATCGACCGGTTCCAGCTGGCCATCGACGCGATCGACCGCGTGCCCGGGCTGGCCGAGAGGCATTCCCTCCTCCGGCAGAACCTCCAGGACCGGCGGATGAGGGCCCGGGAACACACCCGGCTGCATGGGGAGGATCCGGAGGAGATCCGCAACTGGACCCTTGGCGGCGAGGGTCCCGCTAGCTGACGAGTTCCGTCAGCCCGCAGGAGGGCAGGTGGATCCACCCCTCGTCGAGGGCGGCTGCGGCGTGCGCGCCGTCAGGGGGCGCGGTAAGCCCGACGGCGGCCGCGCGGGCGGTGAGGGATGCGACGACGGCGTCGAACAGGTCGTCCGAGGCTGCAAGCCTGTCCTCCTGCCCGGCCAGGTCCAGCCAGGGGGCCTGCTGCCGCAGGTTCGCGAGGAGCATGGAAAGCCGCTCGGTTTCCGGGGTCCCCCGTCCTTTGTAGCCGCGGGCGACCAGTCCCCACAGTTTCAGGGAAGCAGCCGGATAGACCTCCGCGAGGCGTCCTGATCCGTCCCGGGGCTGGGGGCCGTGGAGCGCTGCGATCCTGGCCTGGATCACTGCGCACCGCATGGCCGGGTGCGCCAGCCGGTCCGCGGAGACGCTGAGGGGGATCAGTCCGGTCCGGCGGGTGACGAACCTGTCCGTGTCACGGTAGGCAAGCAGCCGCCGGCCTTCGATGCCGTCATGCGCAAGCACGGGGTCGGCGTCGAAGGCAAGGTGCCCGGTGAGGAACGGGATCAGGGCCCGAGGCCACCCCACCGGGCAGTCGATCCCCGTCATGGCGGCGCCGCCAAACAGTTCCACGATCTCCTGGTCGCCCACATCCAGCGCCAGGTGCACCAGGCCGGCGGAGTCCTTGCCCCATTCGAGGACCGCCACGGCGGTTTTCCTGGCGGCGGCGGCCAGGTCGACGCCTAAAGTCCGCATCGGAACCCTCATGCTGCCCGGTAGCGCAGCGTTCCCGGGATGGTGCCGTGTTTGCCGAGGTCATCGCCGCGGGCGAACCGTGCCCAGAGCGCCCGCAGCTCGCGTCCTGCCGCGTTGACCTCATCCCAGCTGGCGCCGGCAATCAGGCCCACGCCGTCCCACGTGTTCCGGTTGCCGAAAAGCAGCGGGAGGTCAACAGTGTGGGCAGCGCCGAAGATGTTTCCCGGGGCATGCCAGCTTAGGACGTAGCGGTGGGCCTTGCCGCCAGCCCGGGCATGGCGCCGGGCGAACCCGCGCGCCGCCTTCGCATAGACGGTCTCGGTGACCACCCAGTCAATGGCGCGGACGGCGGCAGACCCCACCAGCGGGACGCGCGCCAGCCGGCTGAGGTAGGGGCTGCGGGGCAGGAACAGCCGTGCTTCCTCGGACGTATGCCCGATCAGCACCTCAACGCCGGGCGCGGCGCGGTTCCAGGCGGCTTCAATATCCGGCTCCGCCGGCAGCGGCGCGTGGCCATACTGGGTTCCGAAAGGCATGGCGGCCAGCATGCCGAATTTCCGGGCTACCTGGGCAACGTGGTCCTCCCGCTCAACGATGTCCATGGCGGGGGTGTCCTCGTCCACGGCCTCGGCAACGATGCCCATGGCATGGTTCATTTTCGCCCTGCCGCGGGAGATTCCCAGCGGGGCGCTTTGGATGATGGCCCGCTGGAAGAGGGACGGTGCTTCGGCTGTGGCCATGAGGTGCGCGATCGCGTCACCTCCGGCCGACTGGCCGAAGGCCGTCACCCGGCCCGGGTCGCCGCCGAACGCGGCAATGTTCCGCTGCACCCAGCGGAATGCCTCAAGCTGGTCCAGGAGGCCCAGGTTCCCCGGCCGGCCGGTGCGGGTCGCCAGGAAGCCGAACAGCCCCAGGCGGTACGTCACAGAGACCACCACCACCCGGTTCTCGGACACCAGCGCCGCGGGGTCGAAGATGGCGAGGTCGCCCGAGCCGGTGGTGTAGGAGCCGCCGTGGATCCAGACCATCACGGGGAGCTGTTCGCCGGAGGCAAGGCCGGCGGGCATGGTGATGGAAAGGTTCTGGCAGTCCTCGCTCCCCGGCAGCTCCCCGTAGCGGGTGCCCAGGACGTCATCGAGGAACGGCACCGGCCCCTGCGGGCAGGCGGGCGCGGGGGAGGTGGCGGCAAACGGAACCGTCCAGCCAGGCGCCGGGGCGGGAGGCTGGAAACGTCCGGCGGTGGCGTAAGGGATCCCGGTTGCGCGGACGACGTCCCCGTCCCGCCAGCCGGTGACAGGACCGCAGGGCGGGTTGAAGACTGGCGCTGAGCTCACCAATTCACCTTAAACCACAACGCGGGGTCACTTCCGGCCCAATTCTGGCGAAGAATTCGGCGCGGAGTGACCCCGCGTTGCTTCAGGAAATCAGTGCTTGGTGGGCACGTAACGCTTGATGGAAGCTTCCAGCTCGGCCTCGGCGGCAGCGCGGTCGCCCCAGCCCTCGGCCTTGACCCACTTGCCCGGCTCCAGGTCCTTGTAGCGGGTGAAGAAGTGCTCGATCTCCTTGATCAGGAAGTCGTTGACGTCGCTGACCTCCTGGATGTGGTCGAAGCGGGCGTCCACCGGCACGCAGAGGATCTTGGCGTCTCCGCCGCCGTCGTCCGTCATGTTGAAGACGCCGATGGGGCGGGACTCAACGATGACGCCCGGGTGCAGGTCGAAGTCCTGCAGCAGCACCAGCGCATCCAACGGGTCGCCATCCTCGCCGAGGGTGTTCTCGAAGTATCCGTAGTGCGTGGGGTACTGCATGGAGGTGAAGAGGACGCGGTCCAGGCGGACGCGGCCGGTCTCGTGGTCAACTTCATACTTGACGCGTGATCCCTTGGGGATCTCGATGGTCACGTCATGCTTCATGGAATGCTCCTCGGCAATTGCAGGGGGTTCGCGGCACTTCTGACGGGCAACAAAAAGCACTGTCGGTGCCGCCGACTATTATTGAGGATATAGCGAGAGGCCCTGGAATCAGGAACTTGTGGGGAAATTTCAGGACTTGAGGACCGGCACCAGCATGACCAAGACAATCGGCACGGACCGGCAGTACGGCCGTGTCCGGCAGGCAGCGCTGAGGGGCATCACCGGGCTGCGGAGGTCCTGGCTGCTGGTCCTGCTGGCGGCCCTCCTGGTTGCCCTTTCCGTCCCGGCGGCCCTGCTGGTGGCCCCCGGCTTCCTGGGTCCCGAGGCCCCTGCCCCCGCTCCGCCCGCGCCCGCATGGCAGCAGGCTCCCGCCACGCTCTCTGCCCGGCCGGGCCTGGCCACACTCGACCCTTCGGCGGACGTCCCGGCCCGGGCCGCCGTCACGGCGCAGCTGGATCCGCTGTTAAAGGCCGACGGCGGCGGAACGTTCACCGCGCTGGTCCAGGATGCGCTGACCGGCGAGGTCCTGTTTGACCGCGGCGGATCGGAAGGCCGCGTTCCGGCGTCCAACATGAAACTGCTCACTGCCGTCGCCGCCCTGCGGTCCCTGGGGCCCGGGCGCCGTTTCAGCACAACTGTTGTTGCCGGGCCGGTGCCCGGGCAGGTGGTGCTGGTGGGCGGCGGGGACGTGCTCCTGGGGCCTGGCGAGTCGAACCCCGAACGGGCAATGGGACGCGCCGGCCTGGCATCCCTGGCTGCCGGCACGGTGGAGGCGCTGAAGGCTGACGGCGCGGCGGGGGAGCTCAAGGTCCTCGTGGACGACTCCCTTTTCTCCGGACCCGCGCTGAACCCGGCCTGGGACAGCGGGGATGTGGCCGCCGGCGAAGTGGCACCCTTGTTCCCCCTGGCCCTGAACTCAGCCCGGTACGATCCCGCTGTCACCACCGGTGCACGCCCGCAGGACTCCGCCATGGCTGCCGCCGAGGAGTTTGCGGCCCGGCTGCGAACGGCAGGCGCCGCCGCGGGACTCACTGTGGCAGCCGCCGTCGAACGTTCACCCCAGCCGGCGGGAGCAGGCGCCGCGGCAGCCCGCGCGGCGGCAACGGCCGCTCCCGGGGAGGATTCCAGTGAACCGAGGCTGCTGGCGGAGGTGCAGTCCGCCACCGTGGCCGAACAGGTGGACGTGATGCTGCAGGACTCTGACAACTACCTGGCGGAAGCATTGGGCCGGCTCACGGCACTGGCGGACGGGCTGCCCGGCAGCAACGACGGCGCCACGGCAGCAGTCCGTGCGCAGCTCTCCGCAGCCGGCCTCGCCACGGATGCCCTGAAGCTGGTGGACGTCTGTGGACTGGCCATGGGCAACCAGGTCTCGGCCCGGCAGTTTACCGAGGCGGTGCGGGCCATCACCTCGGGCACGGACCCCAGGCTGCGGGCCGCGCTGGACGGATTCCCGGTGGCCGGCCTGACCGGAACCCTGGACACCCGCTACGGCGGCGATGCCACTGCCGGCGGTGCCGGGCTGGTGCGGGCCAAGACCGGCACGCTGAACACAGTGCTCGCATTGAGCGGCTATGTGGTTGACGCGGACGGCAGGCTGCTGGTCTTTTCCTTCATCGGCAACGGGCTCACCCCCGGGGCTGCGGGCAACAAGGAAGCCCTGGACCGCGCCGCCACCGCGCTCGCAGGCTGCGGCTGCCGGTAGCAGCAAGTAGGATTCGCGGCGCGCTTTCCGCATCCTGTGAATCGCCTGTGCAAGTGCGTCCGTGGCCGGCCGGGTGCCCCGAAGGGTTCGCCGGTCAGCGAACTTAAGGACTATCCACAGCATGCTGTGTTCTGATGGGAACCATGGAGCCCACTGCACGCGAGTCGTCAACCCAGACGTTGTCCGCCACGGCACAGTCCTTGATCAACTGGGACCTCGCCGCCTCCACCGCCGCACGCCTGGCCCCGGCCGGGCCCGTGCTCAGCGAGGCCGCCATGGGTGAGGCCGTGGACAGCCTGCGCCGCCTGGCGGATGTGTCCGTTGAGCACGTCCACCAGATCACCGGGCTGGAGGCGGCACGCGACCTCCGGGACTCCTCCGTGCTGGTGGTGGACCGGGCGTCATGGGCCAAGGCAAACACGCAGAGCTTCGCGGTGATGCTCAAGCCTGCCATGGAAAAGATGCTGGAAAGCCGGCGCGGCACGCTGAGCCCCGGCGCCGCCAGCGTCAGCGGGGCCATCACCGGGAGCCAGCTCGGCGCCGTCCTGGCATTCCTGGCCAGCAAGGTCCTGGGGCAGTACGATCCCTTCGCCGCACTCGCGGAAGGCTCCACCGCCCCTGCCGGCGGCAGGCTCCTCCTTGTTGCCCCGAACATCGTGGCCGTGGAGCGCGAACTCAACGTCGCGCCTGAGGATTTCCGCCTCTGGGTGTGCCTGCACGAGCAGACCCACCGCGTGCAGTTCGCAGCTGCCCCCTGGCTGCGGCACCACATGCTTGAGCAGATCGACGAACTCAGCGTTCACCTGCTGGGCAACGTCGACTCCCTGATGGAGCGGGCCACCGCCGCCGCACGCTCCCTCAAGGACCGCACCGCCTCCGGAAACACCCCCGGCCGCGGTGCCATCCTGGACCTCCTCCAGGACCCGGAGGAAAAGGCGGCCATCTCCCACCTCACCGCCGTGATGAGCCTCCTCGAAGGCCACGCGAACGTGGTGATGGATGCCGTGGACGCCAGCATCATCCCGTCCGTAAAGACCATCCGGCAGCGGTTCAACGACCGCGGCAAGGACCGCGGCGTGATCGAAAAGTTCATCCGCAGCCTCCTTGGCCTGGACGCCAAAATGCGCCAATACTCGGACGGCGCCAGGTTTGTGGGGGCCGTGGTGGATGTGGCCGGCATGGAAGGCTTTAACAAGGTGTGGGAGTCCGCAGACCACCTGCCCACCGAGCCGGAGATCCACGACGCCAAGTTGTGGCTTGACCGGATGGGACTCTGATTGCCTCGCAGCGAGTCACCTGACGCAGCATCCGGCGGCCCGGGCGGCGACAGCACCGGCGGGAGGAGCGGCTTCCAGAGCGGACGACGACGGCCCGGGAGGCTGGCGCCCGTCGTCGGCAAGGCGCGTAAGGCGCTCCAGGACGCCTTGGCGCAGGCGGGTTACCCGCGGCATGTCCTGGTGGCCTGCAGCGGCGGGCCGGACTCCCTGGCGCTGGCCGCCGTCGCCGCCTACTTTGCCCGGCGCGGGCACGTGGACGGCCACCCGGTCACGGTGGGAGCGGTGGTGGTGGACCACCAGCTGCAGGAAGGGTCCGCAGGCGTGGCTGCGGAAACCGCGCGGACACTGCGGGACCTGGGGTTGGCGCCCGTGGAGATCCGTGCCGTGACGGTGGCAACGGCCGGCATGGGTCCGGAGGCAGCGGCCCGGGAGGCCCGGCATGAAGCGCTTGAAGCCGCCGCCGCCGGCCAGGGCGCCGGAGCCATCCTGCTGGGCCACACGCTGGACGACCAGGCGGAACAGGTGCTCCTTGGCCTGGCCCGCGGCTCCGGCACGCGCTCCCTTGCCGGCATGAGGCCGGAGCGGGGACTCCTGCTGCGGCCGTTCCTGGGGCTCCGCCGGGCGGATACGGAGGAGATCTGCGAGGTGGAGCAGCTGCAGCCCTGGCACGATCCCACCAACTCGGACCCGTCCTTCGCGCGTTCCCGTACCCGGGTGGAAGTGCTCCCTCACCTTGAGGAAAAACTGGGCCCCGGCGTCGCCGAATCCCTCGCCCGGACCGCTTCAATCCTCCAGCTGGACGCCGACTACCTTGAGGACGTGGCGGAAACCACGTTCTCGGCGCTCGTTGAACGGGACGGCGCCGAAGTGAGCCTCCCGGAGGAGGCGTTGCGCGCCCTCGCCCCGGCCATCAGGTACCGCGTCATCGCCAAGGCGGCGGCCGACGTCGGCGGGCAGCAGCCCGGCTACCAGCGCCTTTTGGCGGCGGAGGCGCTGTTGCGGAGGCAGGGCTCGGCCGGGCCGGTGGAGCTGCCCGGCGGGGTGAGCGCCTACCGCCTGTCCCTCGCGGAGCTGGAGGCGGCGGGAACCGTAAGCGGCCCGGCCGCAACCGATAACGCCAACCCCGTTCCCCGCGAAGCGGCCCGCTGTGGGAAGCTAGTATTCCGGCCTCAAAAACCGCCCGCAAAATAGTCGCACCCCGCATCTACACAGGAGCCATTGGTGGATTCAAACGACGTCCAGGCAGACCTCAAGCACGTTCTCTACACCAAGGAACAGATCCAGCAGCGCATCACGGAGCTGGCTGAGCAGATCGACAAGGACTATGAGGGCCGCGAAATCCTCATCGTGGGCGTGCTCAAGGGTGCGGTGATGGTCATGGCGGACCTGGCCCGGGCGCTGCACAGCCACATCTCCATGGACTGGATGGCGGTGTCCTCCTACGGCTCAGGCACCCAGTCCTCCGGAGTGGTCCGGATCCTGAAGGACCTGGACACGGACCTGATGGGCAAGGACGTGCTGATCGTCGAGGACATCATCGATTCCGGCCTCACCCTGTCCTGGCTCAAGACCAACCTGGAATCCCGCGGCACCGCATCCGTGGAGATCTGCACCGCTTTCCGCAAGCCCACTGCCGCGAAGGTGGAGATCGACGTCAAGTACGTCGGCTACGACATCCCCAACGAGTTCGTGGTGGGCTACGGCCTGGACTACGCGGAGAAGTACCGCAACCTGGACTTCGTGGGCACCCTGGCCCCGCACGTCTACGAGTAGGCCCCCGGCACGCCGCCGTCGGAAATAGTCCGGTGACACCACGCCCCCTGGAGCAGGTCCTCCGCCGCCCTGGCGCCACTACGCCCACAGGGAACTTTTGCCGTCCATCATGCGTGATCTACTCCGGACGGTGTATAGCTAGAAGCTGACGCAGCACCATCACGCGCGCAGACTACTCGCCGTGCAGCACTACCGGAAGGGACGGGGCCAGCCCCCGAACAGATGAAAGCTAAGAACTTCTTCAAAGGCCCGGGCATCTGGATCGTCGTCGTGGTCGGTCTGCTCCTGGTGGCCTTTGCAACGCTGGCCCCAGGCGGTGCGGCACGGATCGACACTGACAAGGGCCTGGAACTGCTCTCCGGAAACCAGGTGGAGCAGGCCAAGATCTTCGACGGCGAAAACCGCGTGGACCTGACTTTGAAGGACAACCTGCAGCTTGACGGGCAGGACAAGGGCAAGAGCGTCCAGTTCTTCTTCGTGGACGCCCGTGCGCAGGACGTGGTCAAGGCGGTAACCGAGGCCAAGCCCGCCCAGGGCTATACGGACCAGCCCATCGAGAGCAACTGGTTCTCCGGCCTGCTCTCCCTCCTGATTCCCGTCATCCTCCTGGGCGCCCTGTTCTGGTTCCTCATGACCCGCATGCAGGGCGGCGGCTCCAAGATCATGCAGTTCGGCAAGTCCAAGGCCAAGATGGTCAGCAAGGACATGCCGCAGGTGACGTTCGCCGACGTCGCAGGATCCGACGAGGCAGTGGAGGAACTCCAGGAAATCAAGGAATTCCTGCAGGAGCCCGCCAAGTTCCAGGCCGTTGGCGCCAAGATCCCCAAGGGCGTGCTGCTCTACGGCCCTCCCGGTACCGGCAAGACCCTCCTGGCCCGCGCCGTCGCGGGTGAGGCCGGCGTCCCCTTCTTCTCCATCTCCGGCTCCGACTTCGTGGAAATGTTCGTCGGCGTGGGTGCCTCCCGCGTCCGCGACCTCTTCGAGCAGGCCAAAACCAACTCCCCGGCCATCATCTTCGTCGACGAGATCGACGCCGTGGGCCGTCACCGCGGCGCGGGCATCGGCGGGGGCAACGACGAACGCGAGCAGACCCTCAACCAGCTGCTGGTGGAGATGGACGGCTTCGACGTCAAGACCAACGTCATCCTCATCGCCGCCACCAACCGGCCCGACGTGCTGGACCCCGCACTGCTGCGTCCGGGACGCTTCGACCGCCAGATCGGCGTGGACGCACCGGACATGATCGGCCGCGACCAGATCCTGCAGGTACATGCCAAAGGCAAGCCGATGGCACCGGGCGTGGACCTCAAGGCCGTGGCCAAAAAGACCCCCGGCTACACCGGCGCGGACCTGGCCAACGTCCTGAACGAAGCCGCGCTGCTCACCGCCCGCTCCAACGCGAACCTCATCGACGACCGCGCGCTGGATGAAGCCATTGACCGCGTCATGGCCGGCCCGCAGAAGCGCAGCCGCGTCATGAAGGAACACGAGCGGAAGATCACCGCTTACCACGAAGGCGGGCACGCCCTCGTGGCAGCCGCACTGCGGAACTCCGCCCCGGTCACCAAGATCACCATCCTTCCCCGTGGCCGCGCCCTGGGCTACACCATGGTGGTCCCGGACAACGACAAGTACTCCGTGACCCGCAACGAACTGCTTGACCAGATGGCCTACGCCATGGGCGGCCGCGTGGCCGAGGAGATCGTGTTCCACGATCCCTCCACCGGCGCGTCCAATGACATCGAAAAGGCCACCGGCACCGCGCGGAAGATGGTCACCGAATACGGCATGAGCGAGCGGGTTGGCGCTGTCCGGCTGGGCCAGGGCGGCGGCGAACCGTTCCTGGGCCGCGATGCCGGCCACGAGCGCAACTACTCGGACCAGATCGCCTACGTGGTGGATGAGGAAGTGCGCCGCCTCATCGACCAGGCCCATGACGAGGCCTACGCCATCCTCACCGAGAACCGGGACGTCCTGGACCGGCTGGCCCTGGAACTGCTGGAACGCGAAACGCTGAACCAGGCCGAGATCGCCGATATCTTCAGGGACATCCGCAAGCGCGACTTCCGCGAGGTGTGGCTGTCCAAGGAGAGCCGCCCGGTCCAGATGGCGGGCCCCGTGGAGTCCCGCCAGGAAAGGGCGGAGCGCGAGGCCCAGGAAGAGGCCAAGAAGGCGCGCCTGGACGAGCCTTTGGACGCGCAGCCGCCGCACCCGCAGGGTGTTCCCGAGGATGCACCGTTCCGGGGCGGGGTAACGGACGCGGGGCCTGACGCCCTTCGCGGCTAAGCTTTCTTACGTGACCCACTTCGACGACGACGACGTTTCCGCCTCCGCCGGCTACCCGGCGGAGGGCGGCGCCCACCACTCAAAGCACAACAAAGTGGACCGGCCCCGGATCGAGGCAGCTGTCCGTGAAATTCTCCTGGCCATTGGAGAGGACCCGGACCGCGGCGGCCTCGTAGACACCCCCAGGCGTGTGGCCAAGGCCTACGCCGAGGTGTTTGCCGGGCTGCACCACGACCCCGCGGACGTCCTGTCCACCACCTTTGACCTGGACCATGAGGAACTGGTCCTCGTCAAGGACATCCCCTTCTATTCCACGTGTGAGCACCACCTGGTGCCGTTCCACGGCGTGGCCCATGTGGGCTACATCCCGTCGCATGAGGGCAAGGTGACGGGCCTCAGCAAGCTGGCCCGGCTCGTGGACATCTACGCCCGCCGCCCGCAGGTGCAGGAGCGCCTCACCACTGAAATCGTCGAAGCGATGGTCCGCCACCTCAAGCCGCGCGGCGCCATCGTCGTTGTTGAATGCGAACACATGTGCATGTCCATGCGCGGTATCCGCAAGCCCGGAGCGAAGACCGTCACCAGTGCGGTCCGCGGGCAGCTTCATGACCCGGCCACCCGCGCCGAAGCCATGAGCCTCATCCTCGGAAGGTAATCAACAGACCATGGATTCACTAGCTGCAGCGCCGGGAACCGGCCCCGCAACCTCGCCACTGCCCGTCCTGCGCAAACCGCGCCCGGCAGCCCGGTTCGAAGACCTGCCCACCGGCCGCACCCTGGTGATGGGCATCCTGAACGTCACTCCGGATTCCTTCAGCGACGGCGGCAGCCACCCCACGGCGGACACCGCCATCGCGGCAGGGCTCCGCATGTTCTACGCGGGCGCGGACATCATCGATGTCGGAGGCGAATCCACCCGGCCCGGCGCCGAGGACGTCAGCCCGGAGGAAGAACAGCGGCGCGTGGTTCCCGTCATCGAGGCGCTGGTGAAGGCCGGCGCCCTGGTCAGCATCGACACCACCCATGCCTCCACGGCCGCCGCCGCCCTGAAGGCCGGCGCCGCCATCATCAACGACGTCTCCGGGCTCACCATCGAACCGGAAATGGCCGAGCTCGCGGCCTCCTCCAAAGCGCCTTACATCCTTACGCACCGCCGTGGCGACGCCCGCACCATGAACTCGCTGGCCGAATACAAGGACGTGGCGGCGGAAGTGGCAGCCGAGCTCGCCGGGGTGCGGGACAAGCTCTACGCCGCAGGCGTCAGCCAGGAACAGATCATCATCGATCCGGGCCTGGGGTTTGCCAAGAACGACGCACAGAACTGGGAGCTCCTGCAGCACCTGGACCAGCTGGAAGGCCTGGGCCACCGGATCCTCGTTGGTGCGTCCCGCAAGCGGTTCCTCGGCACCCTGCTCACCGTGGCCGGCAAGTCCGCCGCCCCCGAGGAACGTGACGGGGCCACCGCCGCCATCACAGCCATCAGCGCCTACCGCGGCGCCTGGGCCGTCCGCGTGCACGACGTCGGCCCCAGCCTTGACGCCGTCAAGGTGGCCGCGCGCATGGCCGCACCCCGCGCCGGCAGCTAAGCGCACCCATGGACAGGATTACGCTGAGCGGCGTGACCGCCGTCGGCCATCACGGCGTGTTTGATTTTGAGCGCCGCGAGGGCCAGCCTTTTGTTGTGGACGCCGTCTTGTACCTGGACTTCGCCAAGGCGGCCGAGTCGGACGACGTCCGGGACACCGCGCACTACGGCGAGGTGGCGCAGCGTATCACCGAGTGGATCGCGGGCGAGCCGCTGAACCTGATCGAGGCGCTGGCGGTGCGGATCGCGGAGGGCCTGCTGGCCGAATTCCGGCTCCAGGCCGTGGACATTACCGTGCACAAACCGCAGGCTCCCATCGAGGTTCCCTTCGGCGATGTGTCAGTCAGCGTCCACCGCACCCGGAACGGCGCGGAAAGGCAAGCCCAGGGGGAGGGGCCATGAACAGCGGTTATACCAAGGCGGTCCTTGCGCTCGGCAGCAACCTGGGCGAGCGCAACGATACCCTTTCCGCGGCCGTCGCGGACCTCGTAGACCCGCCGGAGGTGCGGCTGCTGGCGGTCTCGCCGGTGGTGCAGACGAAGGCCGTAGGCGGGCCGGCCGGGCAGCCCGACTTCCTGAACATGGTCATCACGGTTGAAACCAGCCTCACCCCGCGGCAGTTGCTGGAGCACTGCCAGGCGGTGGAAAACAAGCACCACCGCGTCCGGGAGGTGCGCTGGGGGCCGCGGACGCTCGACGTCGACATCATCACCTACGGTGACGTCCGCAGCGAGGACCCTGCCCTGACCCTGCCGCATCCCCTCGCGGCCAGCCGGGCGTTCGTCCTCTATCCGTGGTCCCTTATTGAACCCGCCGCCGTCCTGGACGGTGAGCGGATCAGCACCCTTGCCGCCAAGGCAGGCGACTTCAACGACCTCGTCCCCTTTGACGGCTTTGGCGACTTCGACGGAATGCCCACGGCCGGGGCGGTGGAGGAACTATGAAGCCCATCAACCCGCTGCGCCTGCTGCTCATCGGCT
The DNA here is from genome assembly GCF_048957775.1 of Pseudarthrobacter sp. CC4. Taxonomy (NCBI): domain Bacteria; kingdom Bacillati; phylum Actinomycetota; class Actinomycetes; order Micrococcales; family Micrococcaceae; genus Pseudarthrobacter; species Pseudarthrobacter sp. CC4. The sequence continues at coordinate 57,631 of NZ_JARCCZ010000011.1, forward strand.
TCATCCTGGCCGTGGCGGGCTGGTCCGCGACCGTGGTGACCAGCCGGTACGGCATGTCCACCCCCGTCCTGCCGCCCACGGCACTGGCAACCATGGGCGTGATCGTAGCCATCACCCTGATCCTCGGGATCAGGGTCCTCAGGTGGCGCAACAGCATCAGCGCCAACGGCGCCAAGAACGGCGCCAAGGGCGGCGCCGCCCGTAAGCGGCCGGTGCTGGATCCGCTCCTCGCCGCCCGCACCCTGGTACTCGCGCAGGCCTGCGCCTACGCCGGGACGGTGCTGCTGGGCTGGCACGTGGGCATCTTCCTGGACCAGCTGCGCATCTGGAGCCTGCGCAGCGACCAGGCCATCACCTGGCTCGCGCTTGCCATGGCCGGCGGGGGACTGGTGATGATCGTGGTGGGCCTGCTGGTGGAACGGTTCTGCAGGATCCCGCCGGAGGACGGCGAAACCAAAGGCCTCGACGGGAAGCCCGGCCGTGCCGTTGGCGAGGCGTCCGGGGAAGGCGAATATGCATACCGGGGCGATTGATCCTCCCGGCATCACCTGGCAGCGGGTGTCCCCCAAATATGTCACCGTGAGGGTGGTGCAGTGGGCCCTTGGAAACCTGGCCGCCGTGCTGGTCCTCTCCCTGCCGCTGGTCCTCGTCCTCGCGGAGGCGTGGGCCTGGCCGCCGCTGTGGCTTGCCGCCACCGTGCCGGCCGCCATGCTGGTGGTGGCCCTCTGGCGGCTCGCGCTCATCCCGCGGCAGGTCCGCGCCATCGGTTACGCGGAACGGGACGACGACCTCCTGATCCGGACCGGCATCTTCTTCCAGCGGACCATGGCCGTCCCCTACGGCCGGATGCAGTACGTGGACATCGGAGTGGGCCCGGTGGAGCGCTCTCTTGGACTGTGCACGCTCAAGCTCCACACCGCAGCGCCGGGGACCAACGCCCAAATCCCCGGCCTGCCCGCCGCCGAAGGCGCACGGCTCCGCGAGCAGCTGGCGGCGCGCGGGGAAGCCAGGCTGGCAGGACTGTGACGGCAGAGGGACCTCCGCAGTGGCCCGGCGCCCCGGCCACTGCGGCCGGCAACAACGCCCCTGAACCGCTTTCGGGCACCGCGCCCGACGGCGAATGGCTGCGCGTGCACCCGGCGTCGCCGTTTGTCCGCGGCTGGGTTGCCCTGGCCGCCATTGGCTTCTTCCTTGGCCGTGACGTGTTTGAACGCGCGCTGCAGGGCCGGCCAGTTGTTGAGGAAGACTTCGCCGGCCGTGCCCCCTTGCTGCTGGTGGGCGGCGGCGCAGTGCTGCTGGCCTCGGTGCTGGGGTTCATCCTCACCTGGTACTTCACCAAGTACCAGGTGTCCGGCGGCTACGTCCGCGTCAATACCGGGTTCCTGTTCCGGCAGCAGCGCCAGGCACGGCTGGACCGGGTCCAGGCCATCGACATCGTTCAGCCGCTGCTGGCCCGGATCTTCGGCCTGGCAGAACTCAAGTTCGAGGTGGCGGACGCCGGAGAGTCGGCGGTGCGGCTCGCCTACCTGAAGATCGACGACGCCCGGCAGCTGCGTGCCACCATCCTCGCCCGGGCGGCCGGTGTCATCACGGGCCCGGACCGCCCCGGCGAGCCCGCCCCCGAGGCGCCGGAATATCCGGTGCTTTCCGTGCCGCCGTCGCGCCTTGTAGGTTCCCTGCTGCTCAGCGAGCAGAGCTTCTTCGTGGTGCTTGGCGGCATCGTTTCCGTGGTGCTCTCGGCCATCACCGAACACCAGGGGTTCTACTTTTACCTCATTCCGGCCGCCGTGGGCCTCGCCGCGAGCTACTGGGGACTGTTCAACAAGGGCTACAACTTCAGCGCCGCGATCTCACCGGACGGCATCCGCCTGCGCTACGGCCTGCTGGACACCCAGGCGCAGACGCTGCCGCCGGGACGCATTCAGGCGTTGAAAATCACCCAGCCGCCGTTATGGCGGCCGCTCGGCTGGTACCGGATGCAGGTCAACGTGGCCGGTTACGGCATCGTGGAGAACGCCGGCGAGGGCTCGGCCCGGACCACGCTGCTGCCCGTGGGCAGGCTTGGCGACGTGATGGCCATGCTGGCGCTGGTGCTGCCGGACCCCGGCACCGCGCACCCCGCTGCAGTCTTCGGCGCCGGCCTCACCGGCCTGGATTCCGACGGCGGCTTCGTCACCACTCCGCGCAGCGCACGCTGGCTTGCCCCCTTGGGCTGGCGGCGGAACGGGTTCACGGCCACGGACACGGCCCTGCTTCTCCGCTCCGGCCGCTGGTGGCGCCAGCTGGTGGTGGTTCCGCACCAGCGCACCCAGTCCATGGCCCTGCACCAGGGCCCGCTGGCGCGCCGGTTCGGCGTGGCAGACCTGGTGCTGCACACCACGCCCGGTCCCGTTGCGCCCCGGCTCACGCAGGCCGGCACTGCCCAGGCGCTGGCACTGTTCGATGAACAGTCCGCACGCGCCCGGCTGGCCAGGAAGCGGCAGACTACGGAACAGTGGCTCCGGCAGGTAGTCCCGGATGCTCCGGCGGGGGAGCCCGGCCCGGCAGTGGAACCGGCCGAAACCCGGACGCCCCAACAACAGGAAGGCGGGCAGCATGGCTAAGCCCGGACGCCTCGGCGTCGGAATCATTGGTGCCGGCAAAGTGGGGGCGGTGCTCGGTGCCGCCCTGCGCGCTGCCGAACATGCCGTCGTCGGGGTCTCAGCTGTCTCCGAGGCGAGCCGTGAACGGGCGGAGGCGCTGCTTCCCGGCGTGCCTGTCCTGGAGGTCCAGGACATTGTGGAGCGCGCGGAACTGGTCCTCCTGGCCGTGCCCGACGACGCCCTGCCGGGCCTGGTGGACGGGCTGGCAAAGCTCGGCGCCTGGCAGCCGGGCCAGCTGGTTGCCCACACCTCCGGCCGGTTCGGAGTGGGGGTCCTGCACCCGGTGCGCGCTGCCGGCGCTGTCCCGCTCGCCCTGCATCCGGCCATGACGTTCACGGGGATGAGCCTGGACCTGACCCGGCTGCTGGACTGCACGTTCGGAGTGACCGCAGATGCCGCCATGCTCCCCATCGCCCAGGCGCTGGTAGTGGAGATGGGTGCGGAACCGGTGGCCATCGCCGAGGCGGACCGGACGCTGTACCACGCGGCCCTGGCCCACAGTTCGAACCACCTGGTGACCCTCGTGGCCCAGGCATCCGAGCTGCTGCGCTCGGTGGGAGTGGAGCTGCCGGAACGCATGCTCGGCCCGCTCCTGCGGGCCACGCTGGAGAATGCACTGGCGTCAGGGGAGTCCGCCCTGACCGGGCCGGTAGCCCGCGGCGACGTGGGAACTGTCTCCGCGCACGCGGCCGCGCTGCGGGAGTTCGACGGCGGCGGCCACGGCGACGTGCTCGAGGCCTACCTTGCGATGGCCCGGGCCACAGCCCTGCGCGCCGAAGGGCGCGGGCTGCTGAAAGCCGAACAGCTGGAGGGACTCCGCCAAGCCCTCGAACCGAAGGAGGACTGAAGATGCCCATCAAGCTCGTCACCACGGTGGCAGGCCTTCACGCTGAGGGGGCCAGGCTCCTTGCCTCCAAGCACGGCACCTCGCAGGGTCTGGTGCCCACGATGGGTGCGCTGCACCAGGGCCATGCCGCCCTGGCGCGTACCGCCGTCGAACAGAATGACGTGGTGGTGGCCACGGTCTTCGTCAACCCGCTGCAGTTCGGTGACGCCGTGGACCTGGATCGCTACCCCCGCACCCTGGACGCCGACCTTGCGCTGCTGGAAGCCGAAGGCGTGGACCTGGTGTTGGCGCCATCAGTCGATGAGGTCTACCCCGGCGGCGAACCGCTGGTGCGCGTGACGTCCGGCCGGCTCGGGGAAAAGTGGGAGGGGGCGTCCCGGCCGGGGCATTTCGACGGTGCCCTGACCGTGGTGGCCAAACTGCTCCACTACGGGATGCCGGCCGCAGGGCTGCCGGACGGCGGCGCAGCACGTGCCGGCCTGCCCGCCTACCGTGCCTACTTCGGCCAGAAGGACGCCCAACAGCTGGCGCTGGTCAGGCGCATGGTGGCTGACCTCAATTTTCCGGTGGAGATTGTGGGGGTGCCCACGGTGCGCGCCGTGGACGGGCTGGCGCTGTCCAGCCGCAACCGCTTCCTGTCGGACGAGGAGCGGGAGGCGGCGCTGGTGCTTTTCAGGGCCCTCCGCCTGCTTGAGGAACGGGCGCATGCCCGTCAACCGCTGGACCTGGAGTCCGCGCAGGCGATGGTGGAGTCGCAGCCCCTGGTGGCCTTGGACTACTTCGACGTTGTGGACCCGGGCACCCTGGAGCCGCTGGCCGAGAACTGCCGGGAGACCCCGTTCCGGGGGGAGGCCCTGGCGCTCATTGCGGCCAAGGTCGGGCCGGTCCGGCTGATCGACAACGCGCCGCTACATTCCTGACCCGGCGCCCTGGCCGGTACCCCTGCCGTCGCCGGTGCCAGGCCGGCGTTGATAGGGGGTGTTGATAGGGGAGCGGAGGCCTGTTGGGCCGGCAACTGATCCGATATGCTCAAATTATTGCCCCGGACCCTGGCATCGGCCCATCACGGCTATCCAGGAGGACCAAGTAAAAATGGGCAAAAGTCTCGCTACCCCCATCCGCGGGCTCGTGGACCGGACCCGGTATTCCGCAGCACCTGACGCAAGCCCCCTTGCAGAGCAGTCGCTGGACATCATCTCGTCCATCCTCGAAGACACTTCGCCCGGGCTGGCGGAAATAAAGCTCCGGCTCCGTCGCTGCCTGGCCGCTTATCCGCGGCACCCGGAGCTGGCGTTGCTCGCCCACCTGATGGAGACATCCAGCCTGGTGAACCCGATGGGCGGCGAAACGCTGCCGTGATCTTGCGGCTGAACTGACCGGCGACGGTGGGTATCCTTAGGTGACCACACCACCGTTCCGGTTCAGCCAGCAGCCAACCCGGCGACAGCGGAATGAATCAGGAAACAGGGGCTCACCATGGACATTGCACCCGGGCTGGCGGGTGAAGAGGACCTGTGTGGCCCCTATCTGGAGAAACTGCCCGTTACCGGCGCCGCCGTATCCCTTTTCGGCAGCGCGACAGCTGAATCCCTGATCTGTGCCAGTGACGCTTTGGCTGCAAGGCTTGATGAACTGCAGTTCAGCCTGGGCGAGGGGCCCCGCTGGCGCGCGGTCCGGACCCGGCTGCCTGTGCTGGTTCCTGACGCACAAGGTGTTCCGCACCCGGAATGGCCGATGTTCCACAGGGCGATTAACGGGACGGACGCGGCTGCCCTGTTTGTCTTCCCGCTGACTATCGGCGCTGCGGACCTGGGCGTTGTTGAGCTTTATCACTCCGCCGCGGGAACGCTGAACAGGTCCCACCAGGCAACGGCGGCCACACTTGCCGGCCAGACGTCTTGGTACCTTTTGCGGAAGATCCTGACGATCGGTTCGCCGGACACGGACCCTGCACTCGATCCACCCCTGATGTCGCGCCGTGAAATCCACCAGGCAACGGGCATGGTCCTTGCCCAGTCCGGCGCAACCGCGGCGGACTCATTGCTGTTGCTGCGCGCCTACGCGTTCGCCCATGACCTCACGCTGAGGGAGACGGCCCAGGCAGTGCTCGAAGGCCGCCTGAAGTTCGAGCCCGGCCATGGCGGCGGTCCGGGTGCCCGGCCCCTGCAGTAAAATAGCGACATGGCAACGACAACCCGCGCTGAGCGCGTCAGTGGGGCGTTCGTGAAGATCGCGGACACGCTGGTTGCGGACTATGACGTCCTTGACCTGCTCCACACCCTGGTCGAGGAATCCGTGGGGCTCCTCGACGTCGCGGCGGCGGGCCTGGTCCTGGCCGACCCCAGCGGGGAGCTCCAGGTTTTGGCCTCAACCAGCGAGGAGAGCCAGTTGGTGGAAGTGCTCCAGTTGCGGGCCGGGGAAGGACCGTGCGTAGAGTGCTACGCAACCGGTAACCCGGTGACCGTTGAGGACATTCAGGTCCTTGACCGGTGGCCCCAATTCAAGGCGGCGGCGCTGTCCCAGGGGTTTCGTTCCGTACACGCCGTTCCCATGCGGATACACGGCCGGACTATCGGTGCCATGGGCCTCTTCGGTTCTGCGCCCGGTTCCCTGACTGCGGAGGATTCCGCCATTGGCCAGGCGCTGGCCGACGTCGCCACCATCAGCCTCATGCACGAACGCACCATCAGGGAAGCCGTCCTGGTGAACGAGCAGCTGCAGCGTGCGCTCAACAGCCGAATCTTGATTGAGCAGGCCAAGGGAGTCATCGCCCACACGGCCGGTGTGGACATGAACGAGGCCTTCTCGCTGCTCCGGAACCACGCCCGTGCACATAATGAAGGACTCCACGAGACCGCCAGCCGGATCGTGGACCGCAGCCTCACGCTTTAGCCGGGTCTGCTAATCCGAATCGTGCCTGCGCCCGGAACGGTGCCTGGCAGTCAGAGTGGCAGGTGCCCGCGGTACATGAGCTGCTCCAGCAGTGCCTGCTCCGGCTCGCCTGGATGCCGTGCGACGCAGCGGCGGAGCCGGGCCCGTGCCAGCTCTTCGCCGGGTGACTTGCCGCAGAGCACTTCGTCGATGACTTCCTGGGCCTGCCACCGGAGGGACTCGATGGCAAACTGCCGGATCTCATCCGGCGTGTCAACGGCCATCCAGGAGTCCGGATCCGAGGGCACGGCTGGGAACATCCGCTCTGCTGACATTGGGGCCTCCTTGCACCAACCCGAGGGGGCCGGTCAGGGCCTCCGCGGCGTCAAAAAGCATGTTGGAAAAACACTACAACGGGAAAGACCGGTCTGTCTCCCTCCGCAGTAGACTGAAGATCCTATGAGTCCAGAGGCAGAAGTCCCTCCGACCCCCGTGCCGGCACCGGTGGCGTCAACTGAGGGCAATGCAAATTCCGTGGACCGGATCATGGCGGTGGCCTATGAGCTTTTTTCCCAGCGGGGCGTGCGGGATGTTGGCGTCAATGAGCTTATTGAACGGTCTGGGGTAGCCAAGGCGACCTTCTACCGGCACTTCCCTTCCAAGGATTCGCTGGTCCTGGCCTTCCTGGAGCAGCGGGACAGGCAATGGACAGTGGGCGCCATCGTCTCGGAGGCCCGCCGCCGGGGAAGCACGCCCGCCGATCAGCTGCTGGCCATCTTCGACGTGTTTGGCGACTGGTTCCTCCGGGAGGACTTTGAAGCCTGCTCCTTCATCAACATCCTGCTCGAGATGGGCCCGGCCCATCCACTGGGGCAGGCAAGCATCGACTACCTGGCAAAGATCCGCGGGCACGTGCAGGCCCTGGCCGAAGAAGCGGGGCTGCAGCGGCCGGAGGAGTTTGCCCGGTCCTGGCACATCCTCATGAAGGGCTCGATCATCTCAGCCACCGAAGGGGACATGCAGGCCGCCAAGCGCGCGCAGCAGATGGCCGGCTGGCTGATCCAGCACCACAGGGGCTAGAAGCTGAGCTCCGGCGTCCGGGGAGCGGAAGTGCTGGACCGCACCACTAACCGGGTCTCCATCAGCTCATCGGCCGGCCCGGCAGTCTCCGCATCATCCTGCACCAGCGCCAGCAGGCGCTCCACCGCCCGCATTCCCTGGTCACGGGGAAACTGGTCGATGGTGGTCAGGCCGAGGATTTCGCCCATCTCGTGGCCGTCCACGCCAATGACGGACAGCTCGTCGGGGATCCGCAGCCCGAGGTCGCGGGCCGCCAGCATTGCGCCGAAGGCCATTTCATCGGAGGCGCAGAAGATCGCGGTCGGCCGTTCCTCGGCGTCCGCCAGCAGGTGCTTTGTCTCCTTGTACGCGCCGTTCGCCGAGTAGTCGGAGATCAGGGACCACGCCTCGTGGACCGGCAGTCCTGCCGCGGCCATGGCTTCCTCGTATCCGGCGCGGCGGCCGCTGGAGATCTCGAAATTCCTTCCATACTCCTGCTCGCCGCCGAGGTGGGCCACCCGGGAGTGTCCAAGGCTGATCAGGTGGTTTGTTGCGCGGCGGCCCACCTCGACATCGTCGATCCGGAGGGTGGGAATCCCCGGAAGCGGGCCGCCCACGCCCACCACCGGGATTCCGGCAGCGAGGATCTGTTCGGTCTCGTGGGCGTTGAGCTGCAGCGAGACTGCCAGGACGCCGTCGAGCCGTTTGCGCAGCAGGAAATCCCCCAGCACCGATTCCCGGTACCGGTCGCCCTGGAAGTCGTAAAGGGTGAGATCGTAACCGGCATCCATCAGGGCGGAATTGGCGCCCTCCAGCAGCGTGGCGAAGTACCACCGGTTGACGAAGGGCAGCACCACGCCAATGTTGTGGCTGCGGCCGCTCGCCAGGCTTGAGGCGTGGTAGGACATGACGAAGCCAAGCTCGCTGGCTGCCTCGGTCACGGCCTGCCTGGCCCGGCTTGAAACACTGCCCTTGCCGCTCAACGCACGCGACGCCGTCGCCTGTGAAACCCCCGCCAGACGCGCTACGTCCCTAATTCCTGCCACTGACCCTCTGCTGTTCCGCTTGGCGCCATGCGCAGCCAAATGCACTGCGCAGGACCCAGCTTACGCTGGTCAGCAGCGTCCCCATCCGTGCTAAGCAGGATGTCCAAGCGTGGCAGGTCAACCGGCTCTGCGCCCATATTCATCATCACCAGCACGCCGTTGTTGGCAAACATGATGCAGTCTGGCGACGTGAAACCGTCAACCCAGGCCAGGGTGCCGGCGCCGAGCTTCAGGCCACGGCGAAGCCCCAGTGCACGGGTGTACAGGGACAGGGCGGAGGACCCGTCCTGCCGCTGCGCGTCCCGGGACAATGCTGCCCAGCCCTCAGGCTGCGGCAGCCAGGACTCACCTGTGCTGTTGAAGCCGAATGCCGGTGCGGCCGCCTGCCACGGCAGGGGTACCCGGCAGCCGTCGCGGCCAATGCGTTCTCCGGCGGTCCGCCGGAACGAGGGGTCCTGGCGGAACGTGTGGTCCATGGTGGTGTGGTCCGGCAGGCCCAGCTCCTCACCCTGGTACAGGTAGACGCCGCCGGGCAGCGCGAGCATAAGCATCGACGCGGCAACCGCACGGCGCAGGCCAAGCTCAGCGTCCGGCTGGACGTCTTCCGCGCCCAGGCCGTCACCGGGCCGGGCAGGGGGCTCGACGATGCCGAAGCGCGTGGCGTGCCGGACGACGTCGTGGTTCGAAAGCACCCACGTGGTGGGCGCGCCCACGGAATCGAACATCCGCAGTGAGCTTTCAATGACCGCACGCAGCCTGGCGGGATCCCACGGCGTGCCCAGGTACGCGAAGTTGAAGGCCTGGTGCATCTGGTCCGGCAGGACCCAGTTGGTCAGCCGGGACAGGGGGTCGATGCTTGCTTCGGCGCAGAGGATGCGCTCGCCGTCGAACTCGGCAAGGACCTCGCGCCACCGCCGGTAGATGTCGTGGATTTCCGGCTGGCCGAACATCGGCGCCAGGTGGCCCGGGAAGTCTTCGGTGCTGACGCCGTCTGGCCGTCCATGCCAGTCCGGCAATCCGTCCGCCTTGACCAGGGCGTGGGCCACGTCCACCCGGAAGCCGGCAACGCCGCGGCTGAGCCAGAAACGCAGGATGCGCTCAAATTCGGCATGCACGGCGGGGTTGTCCCAGTTGAAGTCGGGCTGGGAGGAATCGAAGAGGTGCACGTACCACTGGCCCGGCTCGCCGGAAGGCTCCGTAATGCGGGTCCAGGCCGGTCCGCCGAAGTGGGACTGCCAGTTGTTGGGCGGCAGTTCCCCGGTGTCACCGCGGCCGTCCCGGAAGACGAACATGTCCCGTTCGGGGCTTCCCGGACCTGCCGCCAATGCGGCCTGGAACAGCGCGTGGTCCGAGGAGCAATGGTTTGGCACCAGGTCGATGATGACCCGGATGCCCAGGGAATCCGCCCGGGCAACCAGGGCGTCGAAGTCGCCAAGGGTGCCGAACACGGGGTCGACGTCGCAGTAATCGGCGACGTCGTAGCCGCCGTCCCGCTGCGGCGAGACATAGAAAGGCGACAGCCAGACGGCGTCGACGTCGAGCTCCGCCAACTGGTGAAGCTCGGCTGTGATGCCCGGAAGATCACCTTGTCCATCGCCGTTCAGGTCCCGGAACGAGCGCGGGTAGATCTGGTAAATCACCGAGGACCGCCACCACTCAGAGCCTTCGTCTGCCGGGTGGACGGGTACCAGGCGGGCGGCGGAGAGGTCAGGCTCTACGGGGAGAAGTGTGTTCGTCATCGGGCCATCGTAGCCGCAATTGCACCAAGAATGGAAAGGCTTCCAAGAAGTTGATACCGATGCTTCCTGAGACAGTGTCACGTCTTTAGCCGCCTACCGTGTAGCAACGGTGCATGTGACGCCATTTTCGGGAAGGGCTGGACAATAAAAAATGGAAGCGCTTACAGTTGGGTGACGCAAATCACCAGCCGGCTCCCATCCGCGGAGAAACGGCACGCTTTCAAAGGAGAAACATGAGTAGGATTCAGGGTGCTCTCGCGGTCACCGCTACCGCGGTGCTGCTGCTTACGGGGTGCGGAAACGGTGCCGAACCAAAGCAGGCAGCCTCATCAGCACCGGCCGCGGCGGGGTCCACCGCCGCCCCCGAGCGGGCGGATGCCGACCTGGTGATCTGGACGGACAACCTGAAGGCCGATTCGATCCGCGCATTCGCCGAGGATTTTGCGGCTGACAACGGCATCAGCGTGGCCGTCCAGGTCATCTCGGGCGAGTTCCAGACCGCCCTTGTGACGGCAAATGCTGCAGGCAATGGCCCCGATGTTTTCACCGGAGCGCACGACATGATCGGCAATCTCGTCCAGAACGGCTCCATTGATCCGCTGCAGATTGCCCCGGACCAGCTCAAGGGCTACGCCGAGACGGCAGTGAAGGCTGTGACCTATAACGAGTCGGTGTACGCACTGCCGTATGGAATCGAAACCCTCGGCCTGTTCCGCAACACAGACCTCGTCCCTGAGACGCCCCTGACCTTGGAGGATGCCTTCGCCAAGGGACAGGAGGCTGTGGCCGCCAAGAAGGCGGAAGTTCCTTTCAGCTTGCCGCAAGGGAACAGCGGCGACGCCTACCACATGCAGCCGTTGTACACGTCAATGGGCGGTTACCTCTTCGGTTCGACACCACAGGGTGACCCTGATCCGTCTGACCTGGGTGTGGGTGCTGAAGGCTCTGTCGCTGCTGCCAAGAAGATTCACGCCCTTGGGGAAGCGGGCAGCGGCATCCTGAAGCGCTCCATCAGCGTTGACAATTCGATCTCTTTGTTCGCTGACGGCAAGGCGCCGTACCTTGTTGCCGGTCCTTGGGCCCTGAACCAGGTTGAAAAAGCGGGAATCCCCTTCGAGGTGACACCCATTCCCGGTTTCGAGGGACAGACCGCTGCCCAGCCCTTCGCCGGCGTTCAGGGCTTCTACGTCGCTTCGAAAGGAAAGAACGAAGCCTTCGCCCACGAGTTCGTGGAGAACGCGATGAACACCGAAGCGGGCATGACGCAGATGTTCGAAGGCGCAAAGCTGCCGCCGACCATGACCACGGTCCGGGAAAAAATCGCAGGCCAAAACCCCGCCATTGAGACGTTTGCCTCCGCAGCGGAGTCCGCCCAGCCCATGCCGGCCATTCCTGAAATGGCTGCCGTCTTCGCCCCCCTCGGCCAGGCTTTTGCGGCCCTCGTGGGCGGCGCTGACCCGGAAAGCACGATGCGCTCCGTGCGGGAAACCATCGCTGCTGCAATCGGCAAGTAGCAAACAGGCCCAGGTGGCCGTTGCACAAGTCTTCGGCCCCCTGGGCCCTGCTGCCCAGATTGACCTCCAGGAGAACCCCCCATGATCAAAACACTCACGCGCCTGCAGCGTCCCTCGTCGGCTGCAGCAAACGATCCCGGCACCCGTCGCGACATCACGACCAAACCGGTGTCCCTCTTTGCCAAAATCCTTGCACTGGGTACCGTTGCCGGCTCAGCCGCAGCACTTACCCCGGCCCTTATCGCTACAGGAAAGTGGGGTTTCCTCGCGGCGGTCTGGGGCATCGCCGGCATCCTGCTGCTGACGTATATCACCGGCCGCGGTGTGCCTGCCAAGTACCTTGTGCCCGGCGCGCTCCTCCTGGTGGTCTTCCTGGTGTACCCCATCGTGATGACGTTCCAGATGTCCACAACCAACTTCGGTGACGGAACCAGGACGTCAAAGGAAGAAACCGTCTCGCAAATCATCGGCGCTTCAGTCGTTCAAAGCCCTGATTCGCCGCGCTACAACCTCTCCGTGGCGACTGAAGGAAATCCCGCGACCGGACCGTACGCTTTTCTGCTTGTGGAGCCCAAAAGCGGATCAGTGTTCCTTGGCACCCCCGGAGACGGGCTGCGGGAGCTTGAACCGGCCGACGTCACCGTCAGCGGCGGGTTCGTCACTGCGGCCGAGGGCTACCAGCTCCTGACGCCCCAAGAGGTCAACAGCGCCAGCGACGCGCTGAAAAATCTTGCGGTGCCCACTGACCGTGGCGCCATCCGGCAGCTGGGCATCCGCCAGGCCTTCGAGGGCGCCTCGCCGCTCAAATACGACGAAGCCCGCGATGTCATCTCAAACACGGTGACCGGCGTGGACTACGCACCCGTCCTGCAGGGCGACAAGGAGTACTTCGTCGACGGAGAGGGAAAGCGGCTGTCCGACCAGTCCTGGCTGGCAGATGTGGGGTTCGCCAACTATCAGCGCATCTTCACAGACACAAGAATCAGCTCCGATTTCCTGCAGATCTTCGCATGGACCTTCATCTTCGCAACGGTCTCGGTCGCGGGAACTTTCCTGCTTGGGCTCGGCCTCGCTGCCGCGCTCAACGATCCGCGGATCAAAGGCCAGCGCTTCTACCGGGCCATCCTCATCCTGCCCTACGCCATCCCGGGGTTTATCGCCCTGCTGGTCTGGTCCAGCTTCTGGAACAAAGACTTCGGCCTGATCAACAACGCCTTGGGCCTGGACCTGAACTGGCTCGGCGACCCCTTCCTGGCCAAGGCAGCCATCCTCCTGACCAACTTCTGGATGGGATTCCCCTACATGTTCCTGGTGTGCACCGGAGCCCTCCAGGCGATCCCCGCAGACCTGAAGGAAGCATCACGTATTGACGGCGCCAGCGGATTCCTGGGCTTCCGGAAAATCACGTTCCCACTGCTCCTGGTCACTGTCGCCCCCTTGCTGGTATCGACCTTCGCCTTCAATTTCAACAACTTCAACGCCATCTACCTGTTGACCGAAGGCGGGCCCTTCGATCCCGCCAACCCGACGGCGGGAGCAACTGACATCCTGATCAGCTACACCTACCGCCTGGCCTTCGGAGGGCAGGGCGCACAGCTTGGCTTTGCGGCAACCGTGTCAGTGCTGCTGTTCGTCATCACCGGCATCATCGCCGCAATTCAGTTCCGTTTCACGCGCACCCTGGAAGAGGTGAACTGATGTCGTCTGCCCAGACACGTCTCGCTCCGGTACCCCAGCAGGAACCGCAAAAGACTCCGGAGTCCCGCCGCAGGCACCCGGGAAACCGATGGTTCACAGAAGTTGGATGGCGTCACCTTGTGGCAATCGCGGCGGTGTCCGTAGCCCTGTTCCCCGTGCTGTTCATTGTCTCGGCCGCGCTGAACCCGCTGGGCACGGTGGCGTCCACCAGCCTGATTCCCCGTGAAGTGAGCTTCGTGCATTTCGAAGCCCTCTTCACGGACCCCAACCGTCCTTACCTCCGCTGGTTTGCCAACACGCTGATCATCAGTACTGTCGTCACACTTGGCCAGATTCTGTGCAGCGCCCTGGCAGCATACGCCTTTTCGCGCTTCCGCTTCAGCGGCCGGCGAATTGGCTTGCTCAGCCTTCTCCTCATCCAGATGTTCCCCCAGTTCCTCGCCGTAGTGGCGCTGTACCTCATGTTCACTTCCATCGGTGACGTCATTCCCCAGCTGGGCCTCAACACGCTCCTGGGCTACGGGCTCCTGCTCATGGGTGGCGCACTCTCGCAGGTGTGGCTCATCAAGGGATTCTTCGACTCGGTGCCGAAGGAGCTGGACGAGGCAGCAATCATGGACGGAGCGGGCCACGCCACCGTGTTCTTCCGCGTCATCTTCCCCCTGATAACCCCGATCCTGGCAGTCACCGGCCTGCTGTCCTTCATCGGCGTGCTGGGCGAATTTGTCCTGGCATCAATCTTCCTCACCGATAACGACGTCAAGACCCTGGCTGTCGGACTGTACGCCACCATCGACGCTGACCGGTCCGGGAACCTCGGCGTGTTCGCCGCAGGAGCCCTCCTCACCAGCCTGCCCGTGGTCCTGCTCTTCCAGTTCCTGCAAAAGTTCATCACCGGAGGACTCACCGCCGGGGCGGTCAAGGGATGAGCGCCACGCAGCTGTGGGACCATCCACACCATGACGGTTCCGCAATGTACGTTTCCAACCCCACTCCTGAACTGGGGGACGCAGTCACGGTGTTCCTTCGGGTTCCCCGCGCCAGCGGCGTAACGAAGGCCCTGCTGCGCGTATGCATAGACGGCGAACAGGCGCTGCTTGAGACGAGCATCGATCGTCAAAACGCGGACGAGTTCTGGCTGAAGGCTGATTTCCCGCTGGAGAACCCGGTGGTGAACTACCGCTGGCTGCTCGACGGATCCCCGAGCGGGTACCAGTGGTTCAACGGGACTGGCCTGCACACCCGCGACGTAACGGACGCCTGCGACTTCCGCATCACCGCCTACTCCCCGCCCCCCGCCTGGGCAAACAGTGCCGTCCTCTACCAGATTTTCCCGGACCGGTTTGCAAAATCAGTGGACCGGCCGGCACCGGACTGGGCCATCCCCGAGGACTGGGGAAACAAAGTGATCGGGCGGGGACCCGAAACTCCGTACCAATACTTCGGCGGAGACCTCGACGGAATCACCACCCGCCTGGAACACATTGCCTCCTTGGGGGCCGACACCGTGTATCTGACACCGATATTTCCCGCCCGTTCAAACCACCGGTACGACGCATCCAGTTTCGACCAGGTGGATCCCTTGCTTGGCGGGGATGCAGCTCTGCGCCGCCTCTCCGGGGCCCTGCATGACCGCGGCATGCGCCTGCTTGGTGACCTGACGACCAACCACTGCGGGGACGCCCACGAATGGTTCAGGACAGCGGTTGAAGATCCGCAAAGCGTCGAAGCGGGATTCTTCCTCTTCACCAACCACCCTGATGAGTACGTGTGCTGGTTCGGGCATAAATCGCTGCCGAAGTTCAACCACAGCGATCCGGAATTGCGTCGGCGCCTGTACGAGGGCGAGGATTCCGTCGTGGCCCGCTGGCTGGGACCGCACGGATTCGACGGCTGGCGCATCGACGTCGCCAACATGACGGGGCGGCACGGCACGACCGACCTCAACCACATGGTGTCCACCACGCTGCGCCGGACCATGGCTGAAGCCGATCCGGAGGCGCTGCTGCTGGCCGAACACAGTCACGACGCATCACAGGACCTGCAGGTGGATGGCTGGCATGGCGTGATGAATTACGCCGGTTTCACGCGCCCGATATGGCAATGGCTGAAGCCGCCAACCGCCGTACCGCTGGAGCCAGGGCCGTTCGTGTCCATCCCCCGGCTCTCCGGGAAAGACGTGGTCGGCTCAATGCGGGACTTCGCCGCGGCCGTACCCTGGCGCGCGGCCGCGCACGCCCTCAACCTTGTTGGGTCCCACGACACGTTCCGGGTGAGCACCCTGCTCGGGGACCCGCGGCTGGTCACGGTGGCCTTTGGACTGTTGGCCACGATGCCAGGGATCCCCATGCTGTGGGCGGGAGATGAGATCGGACAGGAGGGCGTGAACGGTGAAGATGGCCGCCGCCCCTTCCCCTGGGACAAACCGGATGAATGGGATCATGGCAGGCTGGCCACCACCCGTGCTCTTTTCCAAACGCGGAAACAGTCGGAAGCCCTTCGACAGGGCGGACTGCGGTGGCTGGCAATCGGAGATGATGCTTTTGCCTTCCTTCGTGAATCAGCCAACGAAACGGTGCTGATCCACGCCTCCCGGGCCGACCATGCCGCCATCAGGGTTCCCGCCCAGGTCGTCGGAACCAGCCTGCGCGGCCTGGCAGGAACCCCGGACCTTCACGCTGCGGCAGATGGAATGGTCACCCTGCCCGGCGCAGGGCCGGGTTTTGCCATGTGGAGCTGTGACCCGTCCGCTTAAGGGCACTGCGCCGGGGCAGAGAAAATACTCAGCTTGCTTATCACTTTCGGTGTTCCTAGGCTGGAAACTGTCAGGCAATAGCTTCCGGGGCGTGGTCCGGTGCCCTCAAGGCGCCGGACCGGCCTCAGTCGAGGAGGAACAATGTCAGAACAGAGCATCGCAGGCAAGAAGGTCGCATTCCTGTTGACGGACGGCGTCGAGCAGGTTGAACTCACCAGCCCGTGGCAGGCAGTCAAGGACGCCGGCGGCCAGCCCACCCTGGTGGCCCCGAAGAGCGGCAAGCTGCAGGGTTTCAAGGGCACGGAGAAGGGCGACACGTTCGACGTCGACCTGACCGTTGCCGAGGCCAACGCCGGTGACTTTGACGCCCTGGTGCTTCCCGGCGGCGTCGTCAACGCCGACCACCTCCGCGTGGACAAGGATGCCCAGAGCTTCACCCGCAGCTTCTTTGAACAGCACAAGCCGGTGGCCTCCATCTGCCACGGGCCCTGGCTCCTCATTGAAGCCGGCGTGCTCCGCGGACGGAACGTTACCTCGTACCACACGCTCCAGACCGACCTGAAGAACGCGGGCGCCAACTGGACGGACGAGGAAGTGGTGGTGGACCAGGGCCTGGTGACCAGCCGCAAGCCGGACGACCTGCCCGCCTTCAACGCCAAACTGGTTGAGGAAATCGCGGAAGGCCGGCACGCGGGCCAGACCGCCTAGTTCCGGATCCAACCCCGGCAGTTCCCTCAGGCTTCAGAAAAAGTTCCGGTGCGGAGGAATTACTCCACCCGGTAGAGTGTTGGCACCTGCAGCGGCCATGTTCGCGCATCATCCATACACTCCCTGAGGGAACACCCATGTCTACCGAAGTTTCTCCAAACGCCAAAGGGCAGTCAGTCCAGACCGATGGAACCAGGCCTGCCGCGCCGGAGAAGATGTCCCGTGAATCGGTGACCATCATCAGCACGCTGCTGGTGGCCACCTTCGTGGTGATCCTCAACGAGACCATCATGAACGTAGCTCTGCAGCGGCTCATGGTGGACCTCCGGGTGGATGCGCCCACAGTCCAGTGGCTCTCCACCGGCTTCATGCTCACCATGGCCGTTGTCATCCCCACCACGGGGTTCATCCTGCAGAGCCTCTCCACGCGCGCCGTCTTCCTGCTCGCCATGGGGCTCTTTGCCGGCGGTACCGCGCTCGCCGCGGCAGCTCCCGGATTTGAGGTCCTGCTGCTGGCGCGCATCGTCCAGGCGGGCGGCACGGCCATCATGCTGCCGCTGCTGATGACCACCATCCTCACCTTGGTCCCGCTGGCCAGACGCGGGGCCGTGATGGGCAACGTCAGCATCGCCATTTCCGTGGCTCCGGCCATGGGCCCCACGGTGTCCGGGCTGATCCTTGAGCATTTCACCTGGCGTTTTATGTTCGTGTTCGTCCTCCCGGTGGCCCTCGTGGCGCTCGCCATCGGCGCGAAGTACCTGACCAACGTGGGGGAGACGGAGAAGACCAAGCTCGACTTCCTCTCGGTCCTCCTGACCGTCCCCGCGTTCGGCGGGCTGGTTTACGGGCTCAGCCAGATCGGCGGCGGCCACGGCGGCCAGACCGGTCCGGGAGCGCCCGCCATCGCCGCGCTGGTGATCGGCGTCGCCAGCCTCGCCGTGTTCGTGCTTCGCCAGGTGCGGCTGCAGAAGGCCGAAGCCCCGCTGCTGGACCTGCGCGCCTTCAACTTCCGCATGTTCACTGTCTCGGTCCTGCTGATGGTGGTGGCCATGATGGCGCTGTTCGGCGGCGTGATCCTGCTGCCGCTCTACCTGCAGGAAATCCGCGGCCTCGGCTCCCTTGAGACAGGACTGGCCCTGCTGCCCGGTGGCCTTGCCATGGGCCTGCTCGGCCCGGTCATCGGCCGGCTGTTCGACAAAGTGGGGCCGCTGCCGCTGACCGTCACGGGTTCCATCCTGATGGTTTTGTCCCTGTGGCAGTTTTCCATGCTCGACGCCGGCACGTCCGTTGCGTGGATCGTCACCTTGCACGTGGGGCTGAGTTTTGGCCTGGCACTGCTGTTCACGCCGGCGTTCACCACCGGCCTGAACCCGCTGCCGCCGCACCTCTACTCGCACGGGTCCGCGATCATGAGCACCACGCAGCAGGTGGCGGGCGCAGCCGGCACAGCCCTGCTGGTGTCGATCTTCGCGGTGGTCTCGGCAGCGTCCGGCCTCGTGGCGGGGATGAGCGCCGCGTTCCTGACGGCAACCGTCATAGCCTTTGCCGCCGTCGTACTTTCCGCGATGATGCGCAAGACCGAAGGTGCCGGGCCGGGTCACGCCGCCCACTAACCCGCCCCCGGCCTGCCCAACTGAGTAGCGCCAAGTGTCGTTTTGACCGCTCAAAACGACACTTGGCGCTACCTACTTGGGCTAGCCGGCGAAGAAGTCCGCGAGCACCTTGATGAGCCTGTCCGGGGCCTTGATGACGCCGTCGTGGCCCAGGCCCGGGAGGATCGTGTAGCTGGAGCCGGAGAGGACGTCGTGGATCTGGCCGCAGGCCACGCCGAAGTACGCCGGGCTCTTTTCGCCCACCACGATCAGGGTTTCCAGCGGCAGCGCCAGGAACGGCTCGGCCGGCATGTCCGCCGCGATGATGGCCTTGATTTCCCGGACGCCGGTGCGCATCAACTCGCGCTGCTGCCTGCCCTCGGTGGTGCCGGCCGTGAGCTTGTTGGCGAGCGTCAGCATCGAGAGCGGCATGCGGGACGAAAACGAGCCCCCGGCTTCAAGCCCGCGCTGCAGGACGGCGAGGGCGCGGTCATCGTCGCCGGCGGCAGCTGCCCGCTCGTACTCGGCCGTCCAGTCAGCCTTGACGCTGTGGTTCACGGAGACCGCGGGGTCGTACACGGCCAGCCGCTCCACCGGCAGGGTCCGCGCCGCGTGCAGGGCAACGGCCCCGCCGAAGCTGTGGCCGAAGACGTCCGTGCTCGCGGTGTGTTTCATGACCGTGTCCAGGTCGCGGATGTCCACGTCCAGCGTGTAGTCCTCCGGCTGGGGCGATGACGAACCGCGGCCGCGCCGGTTGAACGTGTGCACCGGACGGCCCAGGGCCGCGCTGAGCTTCTGCGCAAACTTCGTGTAGTCCGCTGCGGTCACCATGGAAGGCGGGACAATAACAACGCCCGAACCGGCGGAAGCGAGTTCCGTGCCCGTGGAGAAGAGCTCCAGCGTGCCGCCGTCGGGGGTCCTGATGTTCTCACGCGTCATGTTCCGAGCCTAGCTGAGCAACCTGAAGGCAGGCATCACGCGCGCTGCACCCCTGGAGACATTTTCGCCTCAGCCTGCGCCGGGATGGTCAGCCCAGTTGTCCTATGAGCACTGCGCTCTGCTCCCGGATGGCAGGGAGTTCTTCGGCCAGCCCGCAGAGGATGAGCCCCGCGTCGGCCGCCTGGAGCGGCGATTCCGATGTTGCCAGTCCGTCTGCCCGCAGGTTGACCAGGGATTCGACGAGGCGGAACGCCAGGTCGCCGGGGTTCCCCGAAGCTGCGGCAGGACCTGCCGGGGACACGGCCGCGCCCAGTTCCCCGTACAGGTTCCGCAGTTCCTGCCGGTCCGCCAGGAACCGCGCGAACCGGCCGCCGCGGGTTTCGGGCAGGTGGTACAGGATTCCGAGGTTCCAGCGGGAGCTGCACAGTTGCGTGCCGTCATAAAGGGCGACGGCGTGAAGCCGGCTTCCTGGAGTCCCTTCGCCGTGGGGAAGGGCGGCTACCGCGCGGGCAAACTTCAGCCCGCCCAGCACGGTCCCCTCCAGCAGGTCCTCAAGGATGTCGTCCTTGGTTTTGAAGTGGTGGTACAGGGACGACTGCCTGATCCCCACAGCGTCGGCAATGGACCGGGTGGAGGTGTTGGCGAAGCCGTGCGTCGTGAAAAGCTCGGCCGCCGCATCCAGGATTTCGTCCCGTGCAGTCGCCCCTGGCCTGGAGGGCTGTTGGCTGCGGGGGCGTCCGGGTCCGGCTGAAGTCACGGCATCATTCTTGCACCCGGGCGGGTACGCCTTCGCCACCCCGGGCGGAGGTGAGGAGGCGGAAATACCGTGGAAACAAGATGTCCATGCGCCTTTTACAGAGGCGAAACTCGTTGGGGACATCGCGCTGGAAAACTATCAAGTGACCGGTATTCCGCAGCTTTCGGCCGAGTGCTGCAGAACCCGCGGCCCCCGCCATTCCAGCCCCCGGAGAATTCGATGACCTCAACCATTGCTCCCGCCGTCCACGCGGACGACGCGGATCTGACGTCCCTTGGCTACGAACCCACCCTCCACCGGAAACTCGGCCGCTACGCTTCCTTTGCCGCCGGCTTTTCCTTCGTCTCGATCCTGACCACCATCTTCCAGCTGTTCGCCTTCGGCTACTCGTTCGCGGGGCCGGCCTTCTTCTGGACCTGGCCGGTGGTACTGGTGGGCCAGCTCCTCGTTGCCCTCAACTTCGCGGAACTCGCCGCCCGCTACCCGCTGTCCGGAGCCGTGTACCAGTGGGCCCGCCGCGTCGGGGGAGAGGGAGTGGGCTGGTTCGCCGGCTGGTTCATGGCCATTGCCCAGGTGGTGACAGCCGCCGCCGCCGCGATCGCCCTGCAGGTGGTGCTGCCCCAGCTCTGGGACGGCTTCCAAATAGTTGGCGGTGACCCCGCGCTCAACACCGTCAGCGGAGCGGCCAACGCCGTCATCCTCGGTGCCGTCCTCCTGGTGGCCACCACCATCATCAACTCGCTCGGCGTCAAGCTGATGGCCCACGTCAACTCGGTGGGCGTCACCTGCGAGATCGTCGGCGTCGTGGCCGTCATCCTCGCCCTCATCAGCGCAGCCCAGCGCGGACCTGAGGTTGTTGCGGACACCACCGTGCTCCAGACGTCCGAGCTCGGCGCCGTGGGAGCCTTCCTGGTGTCCGGCCTGATGGCCGCCTACGTGATGGTGGGCTTCAACTCCGCCGGCGAACTCTCGGAAGAAACCAAGGACCCGCGCCGGACAGCGCCGCGCACCATTCTTTCCGCCCTGCTCATCTCGGGCATCGGCGGCGCCCTGATGATCATCACGGCCCTGATGGCCGCCCCAAGCCTCGACGACGGCCGCCTTGCCACCGAGGGCCTGCCCTACGTCCTCACCGCCGTCCTGGGCACGTTCTGGGGCAAGGTCCTGCTGGTGGACGTGGCCATCGCCATCTTCGTCTGCACCCTGGCCATCCAGACCGCCGGTTCCCGGCTGGTGTTCTCCATGGCCCGCGACGGCAAGCTGCCCGCGTCCGCCCTGCTGTCGACAGTCCACCCCACCCGGGGTACGCCCATGTGGCCGTCGATCGCCATCGGCGCCCTGGCCGTCGGCGTCCTTGCCATCAACGTTGGCAACGCCGCCCTGTTCACCACCCTCTGCAGTGTCTGCATCGTCATGGTCTACATCGCCTACCTCCTGGTCACCGTGCCGCAGCTCGTCAACAGGCTCCGCGGCGACTGGAACCGGGTGGGGCAGGCGCTGCCTGAAGGACTCTTCTCGCTGGGCCGCTGGGGGCTCCCGGTGAACATCCTCGCCGTCCTCTACGGCGCCGTCATGGTGGTCAACCTTGCCTGGCCGCGTCCGGAGGTCTACGACCCCTCCGGCGAAAACGGACTCCTCCTTTACTCAGCGCCGCTGATGGTCGCCGTCGTCCTGCTCCTGGGGATGTGGGTCCGACGCCGGAACCTGGCTTCGAAGGCCTGACGCGCCGGAGCTCCACCCCGGCTTGCGGAACAACAGCTCCGGGAACAACCACGCGCAACGAACCGCGCTCCAGAACAACACGGGATAGACATGACTCAAGTAACCGAAAGCCCGGCATCGGCCGGAACCGCCACCACGGAAGGCGCCCGCGCCCATGCCAGGGAGCAGCACGGCAGGGCCGTTGACACGATGCGGTTTGTGCCCGCCGCCTCCGCGCCCGACCGCCTGACCGCCGGCCTCACCGGGGACGCCGCCGCCCAGCCCACCTGGGCCGAATCCCTCGCCTTCGGGCGCTACACCACCATGACCCTGGCCCGGGGCACCAGGATCAGGCTCACGGACACCTCCGGCGACGCCTGCGTGCACGCCCTCCTCTACCGCGCCGGAGCCCTGCACGAACGGCTCAACATCGCGGACACCGTCAAGGTGCCCTGGCAGGCCTACCCCTCAACAGGCCACCCGCTGCTTTCCGACGCCGGCCGCCTGATGGCCACGATCGTCGCCGATGCCTCCTCCCGCCACGACGCCCTGACGGGCGCCACCACACTGGCGGGCAACACGGCACGGTACGGTGCGGGCACCGCCCACAGTGGATCCCCTGCCGCCCGCGAGCTGCTTACCCTCGGAGCGCTCAAGAACGGGCTTGGCCCGCGTGACGTGGCGCCGTCGCTGACCCTCTTCAAGGGCATCACCGTGGACCCTGCCGGCAGCATCACCTTCACCGGGAGCGCCGGGCCGGGCGCCGCCGTCGAACTACTGCTCCAGCTGGACACCGTGCTGGTACTGGCCAACACCGCCCACCCCCTGGACCCGCGCCCTGACTTCACCGGGACTGCCGTCGACATCGTGGCCTGGCATGCGCCGCTGGACCTGGCGGCACTGGAATCCGGAGCACTCACCGGGCCCCTGGCTCCCGAACACCTGCAGGCACTGCACAACACCGAACACGATCTGACCGCGAGGAACGCCCGATGAACACCGCCACCTTCGCCGCTCCCGCAGCAGGCGCCCGCGACATTGCCCTGGCTCCCGGCGACGTGGTCCTCGACGAGCTCGTCGAGGCGCGCGGCCCCTGGTCCGCCGTCGTCTCCGCCGGCGACGTGCTGACCATTGTGGACCTGGAAGGCAACCAGGCCGTGGACTGCCTGCTGTACGCGGCGGACGACACCTCCGTGCGGTACTCCGCCGCCGTCACCATTGCGCAGCAGCAGTCGATTGTCCTGACCACGGGTTCCGTCCTGCGGGCGGAAACCGGCGCGCCCCTGATGACAGTCGTCGCAGACGAAGTGGGCGTGCACGACACCATCGGCGGCGCCTGCTCACAGGAATCGAACACCCTCCGCTATGGCCAGCACACCCGCGAACAGCACGCCTGCGTGGAGAACTTCCTGATCGAGGGCTCGCGCTGGGGCCTGGGCAAACGGGACCTGGTGTCCAACATCAACTGGTTCATGAACGTCCCGGTGGACCCGGACGGCGCCCTGGGCATCGTGGACGGGCTGTCCGCCCCCGGGAAGCGCGTGGCGCTGCGGGCCGAGGTGGACACCCTGGTGCTGGTGTCCAACTGCCCGCAGGTCAACAACCCCTGCAACGGCTTCAACCCCACCCCTGTCCGCATGATCGTCACCCGGCCGGAGGCTGCACTGTGAACTCCATTGACGCGTCGAACACGTTCGACACCCTCCTGATCGCCAACCGCGGCGAAATCGCCTGCCGCATCATCGAATCCGCGAAGAAGCTGGGACTGCGTACCGTTGCCGTCTTCTCCGAGGCGGACCGCGGCGCCAAGCACGTCCGGCTCGCCGACGAGGCTGTACTGCTGGGGCCCGCGCCGGCCAAGGAGTCCTACCTCCGGGTGGACGCCATCCTGGCGGCGGCAAAGGAAACCGGCGCCGGCGCCATCCATCCCGGCTACGGCTTCCTCTCCGAGGACGCCGCCTTCGCCGAGGCCGTGGAAGCGGCGGGACTGGTCTTCGTGGGCCCCACCGCCGAGCAGCTGCGCATCTTCGGCACCAAGCACACAGCGCGCGACGCCGCGCGGGCAGCCGGGGTGCCGATGATCGCCGGTTCAGGGCTGCTTGGGGACGTGGACGACGCCGTTGCGGCCAGCACCGCGATTGGCTTCCCGCTGATGCTCAAGGCCACCGGAGGTGGCGGCGGGATCGGCATGACGGTCTGCCGCAACGAGGCCGAGCTCGTGGACAGCTTCCCCCGCGTGGCCCGCCTGGCCGGGGCCAGCTTTGGCACCGCAGGGGTTTTCGCCGAGCGGTACGTGGAGAACGCCCGGCACGTCGAGGTGCAGATCTTTGGCGACGGCGAGGGCCGTGTGGTCAGCCTGGGCGACCGCGACTGCTCCCTGCAGCGCCGCCACCAGAAAGTCCTCGAGGAGGCACCCGCGCCGGACCTGCCGGAGGAGCTGCGCGAAGAACTCCACCGCAGCTCCCGGGCCCTCTGCGCCTCCCTTAACTACCGCTCGGCCGGCACGGTCGAGTTCGTCTACGACTCCGCCCGCAAGGAAGCGTCCTTCCTGGAAGTGAACGCCCGGCTCCAAGTGGAGCACCCCGTCACCGAAGCCGTCACCGGGGTGGACCTGGTGGAATGGATGCTCCGCCTGGCCCAGGGCGGCGGCCAGGCCGCCACCGTCCTTGAAGAAGTGCCGGACAGCCTGCCCGTGACCGGCCACGCCGTGGAAGCGCGCGTGTATGCCGAGGATCCGGCCCGCGGCTTCCAGCCCAGCGCCGGAACCGTCACCAACGCCGCCTACCCCGCAACGGCGGACGTCCGGGTGGACGCCTGGGCCGAAACGGGCACCGAAGTGTCCACCAACTACGACCCCCTCCTGGGCAAGATCATCACCTCCGGCACTGACCGCACCGAAGCCCTTGACCGGCTGGCCGCCGCGCTCGCCGGCACCAGGATCGACGGCATCGAGACCAACTTTGGGCTGCTCCGCGCCGCCACCGCCCTGGACGTGGTCCGCAGCGTCGAGCACTCCACGAGCACCCTGGACAACGTGGGCGACCCCGAACCGCGCATCACCGTGGGCCGCCCCGGGCTGCAGACCAGCGTGCAGGACTGGCCCGGCCGGACCGGACTGTGGCAGATCGGCGTCCCGCCGAGCGGGCCCATGGACGACCTGTCCTTCCGGCTCGGCAACACCGCCCTGGGCAACCCGGAAGGTGCGCCCGGCCTGGAATTCACCATGACCGGCCCCAGCCTGGCCTTCACGCACGCCACCACTGTCTGCGTCACCGGCGCGGAGGTGGCAGTGACGGTTGACGGGCAGGAGGTGCCCGCCTGGACGCCGGTGACGGTCCCCGCGGGAGGAACGCTCGACGTCGGCACGGCCGGCGGCAAAGGCCTGCGCGGCTACATCCTGTTCCAGGGCGGCCTGGACATTCCGCAGTACCTGGGCAGCGCCTCCACCTTCACGCTCGGCCAGTTCGGCGGGCACGCCGGACGGGTCCTGCGCGCCGGCGACGTGCTTCGCGCCGTTGCCCCGTCCGCCGGCGCACCTGAAGAAGCCCCCGCAGCAGCAGTGCCCCTCGACAGCCGTCCCGCCCTTAGCTCCACTTGGGAACTCGCCGTGACGGAAGGCCCGCACGGTGCCCCGGAGTTCTTCCAGCGCGAAGACATCGAAGAGCTGTATGCATCCGAGTACGAGGTCCACTTCAACTCCGCCCGCACCGGCGTCCGGCTGACCGGCCCCAAGCCGCGCTGGGCCAGGACCGACGGCGGCGAGGCCGGACTGCACCCGTCCAACATCCATGACACCGCGTACTCGGTGGGTGCCCTGGACTTCACCGGCGACACCCCCATCCTGCTCGGCCCGGACGGCCCCAGCCTGGGCGGGTTCGTCTGCCCGGTCACCGTGGTGACCGCCGATCGCTGGAAGCTCGGCCAGCTCCGGCCGGGGGACAAGGTCCGGTTCGTTCCCGTCCGCGTCAGCCAGGCGCCGTCGGCCAGGGACCTCGGCCCCGGCCGGCAGCTGGTGCTGCCCGGCGACGCCGGCTGGTCCGGGGACCTGTCGAAGGCCACTGCCGCTGCCGCCAGCCTGCCTGCCCCGCGCGGGGATGGCGACGACGGCGTGCTGGGCCGGGTGCCGGAAGGTCCCGGCCGTCCCGCGGTCACCTACCGCCGCTCCGGCGACGACAACCTGCTTGTGGAGTACGGCGAAATGGTCCTGGACCTCGGCCTCCGCGCCCGGGTGCACGCCCTGCACCAGCACCTCGAACAGCTCCGCGTTCCGGGCATCGTGGACCTCACCCCGGGCATCCGCTCCCTGCAGGTCAAGGTGGATCCCGCGGTCCTGTCCACGAAGCGCCTGCTGGGACTGGTCCGGGAGATCGAGGCGGCACTGCCGGCGAGTTCCGAGCTGGTGGTTCCCAGCCGCACCGTCCGGCTGCCGCTGTCCTGGGACGACCCCGCCACCCGCGAGGCAATCGAACGCTACATGGCGGGCGTCCGCGACGACGCCCCCTGGTGCCCCTGGAACATCGAATTCATCCGGCGGATCAACGGCCTGGACTCGGTCAATGACGTCTTCGACACCGTGTTCAACGCCGAGTACCTGGTCCTCGGGCTGGGCGACGTCTACCTTGGCGCCCCGGTGGCCACGCCGCTGGATCCCCGGCACCGCCTGGTCACCACCAAGTACAACCCCGCCCGCACCTGGACCCCGGAAAACGCGGTGGGCATCGGCGGCGCGTACATGTGCATCTACGGCATGGAAGGACCTGGCGGCTACCAGTTCGTAGGCCGCACCACCCAGGTCTGGTCGCGCTACGCGGAGTCCGCCCCGTTCGAGCCCGGTTCGCCGTGGCTGCTGCGCTTCTTCGACCGGATCTCCTGGTACCCGGTCAGCCCCGAGGAACTCCTGGATCTCCGCGCGGACATGGCCGCCGGCCGCGGCCGCGGAGTGGAGATCGAGGACGGAACCTTTTCGCTGGCCGAGCACGAGGTGTTCCTCGAGGAGAACCGAGAGTCCATCGCGGCGTTCCGGGAAAAGCAGGGCGAGGCATTCGCCGTGGAACGGCAGGCATGGGCCGACGCCGGCGAGTTCGACCGCGCTGACGCCCTGGCCGCTGTCATCTCACCGGTGGCAGATGAGGTGACTGTTCCCGACGGCGGGTCCCTCGTGGCCGCGCCGTTCGCCGCGAGCGTCTGGAAGGTTGACGTGGCGGAAGGCGACCGGGTGGTGCAGGGCCAGGCGCTGATCTCCCTGGAGGCGATGAAAATGGAAACCGTCCTGGAAGCTCCCTGTGACGGCGTTGTGCTCCGGGTCCTGCCGGCCGCCGGTTCGCAGGTGGTGGCGGGAGAGGCAGTGGTGGTCCTCGGCAGCGCGGATGCGGAGTCCGTGTCCGTTACCGAAGCACAGGAACTGGAAGAGGCAACAGTATGAGCACCGTAACCACCGGCCCGGCCGGCACGCGGGTCAAGGCGGCGCTGGCCGCACTGGATGCAGGGGACCGTCCGGAAATCTGGATCACCCTGCGCAGTGCGGATGACCTCCTGGCGGAGGCCGCCGCCATCGACACGGCGGTGTCGGGTGGAGCCCGACTGCCGCTGGCCGGGCTCCTGCTCGCCGTCAAGAACAACGTTGACGTCGCGGGAATCCCCACGACGGCCGCATGCCCCGGCTTCGCCTACCTCCCGGAGAAGGACGCCGAAGCGGTGGCCCGCCTCCGTGCCGGCGGCGCCCTGGTGCTGGGCGCCACCAACCTGGACCAGTTCGCCACCGGCCTGGTGGGCACCCGCAGCCCGCACGGGGCGGTCCGGGATTCCCGCCGACCGGACTACATCTCCGGCGGCTCCAGCTCCGGCTCGGCAGTCGCTGTGGCCCTTGGCCTGGCGGACATCGCCGTCGGAACGGACACCGCCGGGTCGGGCCGCGTGCCCGCCGGGCTGCAGGGGATCGTGGGCATCAAGCCGACGCTGGATGTTGTGTCCACCGCCGGCGTCGTGCCCGCATGCCGGTCCTGGGACGCCGTCACCATCTTCGCCCGCCACCTCTCGACGGCGGAGCTCGCCATGGGCGTGATGGCGGGAGGAGCCCGGTCCTGGCCGGCGGACATCCGGCTGGCGGCACCGGAAAAGCCGCGGGTCGCCTATCCCGCAACCCTGCCGGCGCTGCCGGACGCCTGGGCAGCCGAATTCCACCGCAATGTGGACCGGCTCAAGGGACTGGGCGTGGAGGCGGAGGCGATCGAATTCGATGCCTTCCTCGAGGCCGCCCGGCTGCTGTACGACGGCGGGCTGGTGGCGGAGCGCCACGCCGCTGTCGGCAGTTTCCTGGCAAAGTACGACGGCGGCGCGCGCAGCCAGGCGGGCATCGACCCCACCGTGGAATGCATCATCCGGGCGGCCGGCAGCGTGCCCGCCCACCGGTACGTGGCTGACACGGCCAAGCTGGAAGCGTTGAAGCAGCAGGCGATGGCGCGGCTGGAAGGGTTTGACGCCCTGCTGATCCCCACCGCCCCGTTCCACCCCACCCTTGCCGACGTGGCCGCGGACCCGGTGGGAGTGAACTCGCTGATGGGGACGTACACGAACTTCTGCAACCTGTTTGACCTCAGCGCTGTTGCGGTGCCGGCCGGCACGGTGGACGGCGCGCAGTTCGGGCTGACCGTGGTGGCACGGACGTTCGAGGACGCCGTTGCCGCGGACATCGCCCGGCTCCTTGAAGTGACCCCCGAAGCGCCTGCCCTCTTCGCTCGTGCCCTTCACGAGCCTGGCGCGGCGCCGGCGGCTGCCGGCGAAGCTGCCCAGCCGTCGTCGTCCGTTCCCTGGCCGGTGGCCGCAGGCGCAACCGCCGTGCCGCTGGTGGTGGTCGGCGCGCACCGGAAGGGGCAGCCCCTGGCCCGCCAGCTGGAGGAGCTCGGCGCCGCCTGGGACGGCCCCGTCCGTACCGCGGCCCGCTACCGGATGGTGTCCCTGGACACCGAACCGCCGAAGCCCGGGGTGTACCGTGCGGAGGACGGCGGAGCCGAGCTTGTGGGAGAACGGTGGCTCGTGTCCCCGGCCGGGCTGGGGGAGTTCCTGGCTGCCCTGCCAGAACCCATGCTGCTCGGATCAATCCAACTGGCCGACGGTTCCCGGGCTGTGGGGTTCGCCTGCGATGCGGTGGCCGCCGCACAGGGGGAGGACATCACGCTCTACGGCGACTGGCTGGCCGCCAAGGACCATCTGTCCAGGCGCAAGAGCGTGGGGCAGGACCTCGGGGACGCCGCGCTGGCAGGGTCCAGCCGCGGAGCCTAGCCCTTGAAGTACGTGGAAATGTCGGTGACCAGTTCGCCCACGGCAGCCGGGATGGAACCGTGGAAGCACTTGGGGGAGAGCTCGTAGGTGCTGCCGGGGACCGCAGCGTGCAGCCGCTCGGCCGTTGCCTTGTAATAGCCGGGACTCTTGCCGCCCGCCATGAAGTGGGTGTTGGCAGGAAGCACGCTGAAGTCCCTGGCATGGTCCGCCTCCTTGTAGGCGGCCCGCAGCTCGCCCACACCGCTGGGCATGACTTCCTGGAACATCCGGTTCACCTTGGTCCGGGACAGCACGGCCATCAGCCCGGCAAGGACGGGCTCGGGGATCCTCGCCAAAGCCGAACCCGGTTTGGTGGCCTTCTTCATATGGGCCAGGGCATGGCCCACCTTGCCGTTGTTCACGGCGTCCTCGAACCCGTCCAGCCAGCCGGTGTCGATGCTGCCGTCGATGTTCACGGCGGCGTCGTACACCGCAAGCTTGTCCGGCACGTACGCGGTGCCGGTGAACTCCTGGACCGCGTTGAGGGCCACGGATCCGCCGAGGCTGTGGCCCAAGATGTTCCTAGCGCCCGTGGCGTCCAGGACCGTGCGCACATCCGCGATCTCGGTGGCCATGGAGTAGTCCGCTGGCTGCTCCGACGAGCTTCCCCGCCCGCGGCGGTCATACACGTCAACGGCCCACCCGTCGCCGAGGCCCTTCGCCAGGGCCACGGAAAAGGGCCGATAGATCAGGGCGGTGAGGAAGGCCCCGCCGATCAGCAGCACCCGGCGGTCTCCCGGCGCATCTTCGGTGCCGTAGCTGTACAAAGCCAGCCGGCCGCCGTCGTGCGTTGGAAGTACCTGTTCTTTCACCACCCCATCCTAGGCAGGCGCCTGCGGGGCAGCCGCGAAGCCGGGCTGTCCAACTCCCGGTAAACTTGGGGATTGTGACTTCCCAAAACACCCCCGCGCCCAAGAACGCCCCAGAGCCCCTCGACGCCAGCGAGCAGATGCGGTTCCGCATGGAGAAGCGCGCCAAACTGATCGAGCGCGGCACCGAGGCGTACCCGGTGGGCGTGGAGCGGACGCACTCCCTCGCCGAAATCCGCGAGAAGTACGCCCATCTTGAGGCGGACGACACCACGGGGGACACCGTGGGAGTCACCGGCCGCGTGGTGTTTATCCGCAACACCGGCAAGCTGTGCTTCGCCACCCTCCAGGAGGGCGGCACCGACGGCAAGGGAACCCGGCTCCAGGCCATGCTGAGCCTCGCCAACGTGGGCGAAGAGGCGCTCGCGGACTGGAAGGCCCTGGTTGACCTCGGCGACCACGTGTTTATCAAGGGCGAGGTCATCTCCTCCCGCCGCGGCGAACTGTCCGTCATGGCAGAGTCCTGGTCCATGGCCTCCAAGGCGCTCCGCCCGCTGCCGGTGCTGCACGCGGAACTGAACGAAGAGACCCGTGTCCGCCAGCGCTACGTGGACCTGATGGTCCGCGACGAAGCCCGCGAAATGGTCTACACCCGCGCCGCCATCACCCGCTCCATCCGCGAAACACTCTTCCGCCACAGCTACGTGGAGGTGGAGACCCCCATCCTCAACCTGGTCCACGGCGGCGCGCTGGCGCGTCCGTTCGAGACCCACATGAACGCCTTCGACCAGAAGATGACCCTGCGCATCGCCACCGAGCTCTACCTCAAGCGCGCTGTGGTGGGCGGGATCGACCGCGTCTACGACATGGGCCGCGTGTTCCGCAACGAGGGCGTGGACTCCACCCACAGCCCGGAGTTCACCACCCTTGAGTGCTACGAGGCGTGGGCTGACCAGTTCGTGATGGCCGAGCGCATCAAGGAGATCATCCTCGACGCCGCCGACGCCGTGGGTGCCGGACGTGTCCTCCAGACGGACGCCGGGGAGATTAACCTCGACGGCGAGTGGGCCTGGCTTGCCGTGTACCCGGGGCTTTCCGACGCCGTTGGCCAGGAAGTCACGCCGGACACTCCGCTGGAGGTGCTCCGCGACATCGCCGCAAAGCACGAGGTCAAGGTGGACCCGAAGTGGGATGCCGAGAAGCTCGCTGTCGAGTTGTTCGGCGAGATCGTGGAGCCCACGCTGCTGAACCCCACCTTCGTCTACGATTACCCGCCGTCCGCCCAGCCGCTGGCCCGTCCGCACCGCGAGGACGGCCGCCTGATCGAAGCCTGGGACCTCATCATCGGCGGAATGGAACGCGGCACCGCCTTCTCCGAGCTGATCGACCCCGTTATCCAGCGCGAACGCCTGACCGAGCAGTCACGCCATGCGGCCGCCGGGGACGACGAGGCAATGCAGCTGGACGAGGACTTCCTGCGTGCCCTTGAGTACGGTGCTCCGCCGATGGGCGGAATCGGACTGGGGATCGACCGGCTCGTCATGTTGTTCACGGGCGCCGGAATCCGCGAAACGATTCTCTTCCCGTTGCTCAAGCCGGAAGGGCACTGACCGTGGAATATGTAGCTGTCCTTCTTCCGTCCGTGGTGGTGGGCCTGCTTTTCTGGTTTGCCATGAAGTCGATTTTCAATGCGGACAAAGCAGAGCGCCAGGCGGAAGCACAGGCCCAGGCAGAAGCCGAAGCTAAGGCGGCATCCCCGGCGGACCGGCCGGACCCGGAATCGAATTGATAAACCCCTGGCTTTTCCCTCCAATATCCCCCGGAACCATTTGCCGCTTTGACGCGTTGCCATAAAGGGAGTCATACTTTTAACGAAACATCCTGCTTTTCTGCACACCGAACCCTTTCCAAAAGGAAGTCTTTTAATGGCACAGAAAGTAAACATCATCCTCGTTGATGATCTGGATGGGGGATCCGCAGACGAGAATGTGAAGTTTGGCCTTGACGGGACGAACTACGAGATCGATCTTTCGGCGGCAAACGCCGCTGAACTTCGTTCTTCGCTGGAACGTTTTGTTGCAGCCGCACGGAAAACTTCCGGCGGCCGCCCGGCCCGGGCCAAAGCTGCATCGGGGGGACGCAGCCACGACTCTGCACAGATTAGGCAATGGGCCCGCGAAAACGGCTACACGGTTAACAGCCGCGGCCGAATTCAGGCCGAAATCCAGGAAGCCTACCAAAAGGCCCATTCCTAGCTTCGCGTCCCATTCCGCAGAAAACCCTGCCTTCGCCATCCGGCGGCGGCAGGGTTTTCAGCTTAAGCCAGCAGCGGGCAGCGGGAGAAATGCTTGGAAGTCCGGGGTGCTGCGCGTATCGTTGCCCTACTTGCCGATTCGATTGCGGGTAATCAATGGGCGGGGAGGGCGCGATGCCGGTCTGGGACGCTGGCTTATTCTGCCCGTTTCAACTTTGTGCAGTGGGAGACGATGATGTCTGGAAAACTTACGCCCCGGCGGTTTGCGGCTGTCCTCTGTGGCCTTGTGGTGCTCTTGGCGGCGCCGCTCGGTCCTATGGCGTTTTCGGACCACGCCTCTGTTTCGGTGGGTGCCGTGCCGCATTCCACCGAGTTGGTCGCCAGCGTTGATTCCGGAGTTGAACCGCTAACTGAGATCACCTACGAGGTTTTCGCGGCAGACGACGATGGATCCACCCCGGTGGCCGCAGCCAAAGCGGAACGCGTTTTCGGTACCGTGCCCTTCCATCTGCCGGATGGCCGCTATAAAATCCGGGCCAGCTCTCCCGGGTTCCTGGAGAGCTGGTACACATCTACCGCAGGGGCCGGGGAAAATTCCATCTCCGAATTGCTTACGTACCAGGAGAGCAGGACCTTTGCCACCGCGGACGTGATTATTGTTGACTCCCTCGCCCCTGCCAACTCCAGCTGGACCCATGACGGGTGGGCGGTTCTCCATGCGGCCGCATCCTCCATCTCCGGGGCTGTCGCCAGCAGATCCGACGGCGGGGCCGGGTCGCTACTCAGCGGTGTCCGCGTCGAGTTGCATGATGCGGCAGCTGCACCGGCAACCAGCCTGGTTGGGGAGGCGCTGCGTACCGACGCCAACGGCTACTACACCTTTGAGGGCGTGGCGCCGGGCACGTACCAAGTGCGTTTCGTCAAGGAAAGTCCCGGAGAAGGAACCACTGAGCGCTGGTGGCCGGAGACGGCGCACCGCGCCGAAGCGGAGGTTATCACCCTTACCGGCAACAACCACTTCAATCTCGCCTATGCCGTTTTCCCGCCTTCAGTGCCCGTTGATGCGGCGCGCGTCCTGACTCTGTCCGGCCAGCCGGCCCTGGGGGCAACCCTCGCCGC
Source organism: Pseudarthrobacter sp. CC4 (assembly GCF_048957775.1). Taxonomy (NCBI): domain Bacteria; kingdom Bacillati; phylum Actinomycetota; class Actinomycetes; order Micrococcales; family Micrococcaceae; genus Pseudarthrobacter; species Pseudarthrobacter sp. CC4. Next base: position 90,998 of record NZ_JARCCZ010000011.1, read on the forward strand.
CGCTCCGGATTTCGTTGAGGCGGGACCCTTCGGGGAGCCCTGCCTCCAGCGGTACACCTGGTTCCTCGGCACCGACCTGGTGGAAGATGCATACGGCCCCACCTTCGTTGTTCCCCTCGACGCCGGGGGGAAATCTGTATCTGCGCGGCTCGACATTGCAGGTATCGGCTGCACCTACACGGCCCTGGCCAGCAACTCCATCGGGCCGGTGGACCCCGGCCTCACTGCGGTAGGAAATGACGTGGTCGCTGCGCCTGTGGACAATACCGGCCAGGCCCCCGCCACGCTGGAGTTCGGACAAGTAACGACGGCGGGGAACACCACCGTCACCCGTCTCGGTTCTGAAGCTGCCCCGCCTGCCGGCAGCTTCTCATCCCTTACCGACCCGCCTCTGTACTACGATATCGAAACGAGTGCGGTCTTCGACGGCGCACTCGGCGTGGAAGTCTGCATCACCTTCGACACCGCCGACATGACCCAGACGCAGGCGGCGGGGCAGCGCCTGTACCACTACGTGGATGGAGCGTGGGAGGACATCACGGTGAGCAGCGGCACGGGAAGGGTCTGCGGTGTGACGCATTCCTTCTCACCTTTTGCCGTCGGCCAGCCGCATTGGCCATTCACCGGATTCCTGCAGCCGGTGGACACCGGCGGTGTCCTGAATGCAATGACCGCCGGGGCTTCGGTGCCCCTCAAATTCGGCGTGGGCGGTAACCTGGGGCTGGACATCCTGGCCGGCGGAGCGCCGTCGTCGTCTGCGATCGCGTGTCCGGGCGGCACCGCGCCGGACGACATCGAGCAGACTGTTGCCGCCGGAACCAGCCTGCTGAGCTACAACGCGGGCAGCGATACGTACACTTTCGTCTGGAAAACCGAGAAGGCATGGGCCGGTTCCTGCCGCCAGCTGGAGCTCGGGTTCAATGACGGGACGGTTCATACGGCGCTGTTCCACTTCCGGAAGTAGGAAGCCTGTTCCGGGCAATACGGTAGCCGCACCCCGAACACTCCCTGCGGATTCGCACCATGTTTCCCCTGTGGCGAACACGCTCCACAACCGGGGGCCAGCCACGTAGCATCAAAGTACGTCGTAGCTAGGAGTGTGGCGAAATGTTTGAGCGATTTACGGACCGTGCCCGTCGCGTAGTTGTGCTTGCCCAAGAAGAGGCACGCATGCTGAACCACAATTACATCGGTACCGAACACATCCTCTTGGGTCTTATCCATGAGGGTGAGGGTGTTGCCGCCAAAGCTCTTGAGTCCTTGAGCATTTCGCTCGACGGCGTTCGCGAGCAGGTGCAGGAGATCATCGGACAGGGCCAGCAGGCGCCGTCCGGCCACATCCCCTTCACGCCCCGTGCCAAGAAGGTGCTGGAGCTCTCGCTGCGCGAAGCCCTCCAGCTGGGCCACAACTACATCGGCACGGAGCACATCCTGCTGGGCCTCATCCGCGAAGGTGAGGGTGTTGCTGCCCAGGTGCTGGTCAAGCTCGGCGCCGACCTGAACCGGGTCCGCCAGCAGGTCATCCAGCTCCTGTCGGGCTACCAGGGCAAGGAGACCACCGGCGCAGGCGTCGGCTCCGGGCAGCCCGAGGGCACGCCCGCAGGGTCTGTGGTCCTGGACCAGTTCGGCCGCAACCTCACCCAGGCTGCGCGCGAGAACAAGCTGGACCCCGTCATCGGGCGCGAGCAGGAGATGGAACGCGTCATGCAGGTCCTCTCCCGCCGCACCAAGAACAACCCGGTCCTGATTGGTGAGCCGGGCGTCGGCAAGACGGCCGTCGTCGAGGGCCTGGCCCAGGCGATTGTCCGCGGCGACGTCCCCGAAACCATCAAGGACAAGCAGCTCTACACCCTGGACCTGGGGTCCCTGGTGGCAGGCTCGCGTTACCGCGGTGACTTCGAAGAGCGCCTGAAGAAGGTCCTCAAGGAGATCCGCACGCGCGGCGACATCATCCTCTTCATCGACGAAATCCACACCCTTGTGGGCGCGGGTGCCGCTGAAGGAGCCATCGACGCCGCTTCCATCCTGAAGCCCATGCTGGCCCGCGGCGAGCTGCAGACCATCGGTGCCACCACGCTGGATGAGTACCGCAAGCACATCGAAAAGGATGCCGCGCTGGAGCGCCGCTTCCAGCCGATCCAGGTCAAGGAACCCTCCGTGGCGCACGCCATCGAGATCCTCAAGGGGCTGCGTGACCGCTACGAGGCGCACCACCGCGTCACCATCACCGACGGCGCCCTGGCCTCTGCTGCGAGCCTCGCCGAGCGCTACATCTCGGACCGCTTCCTGCCGGACAAGGCGATCGACCTGATCGACGAAGCCGGTGCCCGGCTGCGCATCCGCCGCATGACCGCTCCGCCGGAGCTCAAGGCCATGGACGAGCGCATCGCCAAGCTGAAGATGGAAAAGGAGTCCGCGATTGACGCGCAGGACTTCGAAGGTGCCGCCGCGCTCCGCGACAAGGAGCAGAAGATGATTTCCGAGCGCGCGGAGAAGGAGCGCCACTGGAAGTCCGGCGGCATGGACGACATCTCCGAGGTGGATGAGGATCTCATCGCCGAGGTGCTGGCGAACTCCACCGGCATCCCCGTGTTCAAGCTGACCGAGGAGGAGTCCTCGCGCCTGCTGAAGATGGAAGACGAACTGCACAAGCGCGTGGTGGGCCAGAACGAGGCCATCAAGGCCCTCTCCCAGGCCATCCGCCGTACCCGCGCAGGGCTCAAGGACCCCAAGCGTCCCGGCGGCTCGTTCATCTTCGCCGGCCCCACCGGCGTCGGCAAGACCGAGCTGGCCAAGGCACTCGCTGAGTTCCTGTTCGGTGAAGAGGACGCCCTCATCACCCTGGACATGTCCGAGTACTCCGAGAAGCACACCGTCTCGCGGCTCTTTGGTGCCCCTCCGGGCTACGTGGGCTACGAGGAAGGCGGCCAGCTGACCGAGAAGGTCCGCCGCCGTCCGTTCTCCGTGGTGCTGTTCGACGAAGTTGAAAAGGCCCACGCGGACCTCTTCAACTCGCTGCTGCAGATCCTGGAAGACGGCCGCCTGACCGACTCCCAGGGCCGCGTGGTGGACTTCAAGAACACCGTGATCATCATGACCACCAACCTGGGTACCCGGGACATCTCCAAGAGTGTGGCCACCGGCTTCCAGTCCGGCACCGACACGCAGACCGGCTACAACCGCATGCGTGCCCGTGTGACCGAGGAGCTCAAGCAGCACTTCCGCCCCGAGTTCCTGAACCGTGTGGACGACGTCGTGGTGTTCCCGCAGCTCACCCAGGACGAGATCATCGAGATCGTGGACCTGTTCGTCACCCGGCTGGAGAAGCGCCTCAAGGACAAGGACATGGGCATCGAGCTCACCAAGGCCGCCAAAGTGCTCCTCGCAACCCGCGGCTACGATCCCGCCATGGGTGCCCGGCCGCTGCGCCGGACCATCCAGCGCGAGATCGAGGACCAGCTCTCCGAGAAGATCCTGTTCGGCGAGATCCACCCCGGCGACATCGTCGTTGTGGACGTGGAAGGCGAAGGCGACGACGCGAAGTTCACCTTCGCCGGCAACGCCAAGCCGCGCATCCCGGAAATCGCCCCGAGCGTCTAAGCCCCAAAGCCGAAGGCCCCGCCAGCTCCTCGAGCAGGCGGGGCCTTCGCTTTGCCGCCGGTCCCGTCAAAGTGTTGGCATCCGGCGGTCACCCGTGGCTAAGTCGCTGCGGCACCGGAGTCATTTGCCGCTTGCTGCTCCCCCGTCGCGTTGACGCAAGCTACACAAATGACCCCGGCCCCTCCGCTTCGCGTGAGGCGCGCCTATGCACGAGGCGACGGACATCAGGCATTTATGTAGGCGCCGTCAAAGCGAGGAACGAGCAGGCGCCGGGAAATGTCTGATGGTCGTCGCCGGAGCGGACCCGGGCGCCCTGCCTCCCCTTTGAACTTGAGCGCCGGCGTCGTTCCGTGGGTAGGTAGCGGTTTGTGATGTAGGACACGGTCGGGTTGAATCGGGGCATGGCTAACTTGGAACCGGCGATCCCGGATGAGCGACCTTTGACCCCTTTTCATGATTTGGACCATTATTTGTCAATCCCGCGGGTAAGTGGCCTCGCCCTGAGCCCGGACGGCACCCGGCTGGTCACTACCGTGACCACCCTGAACGGGAAAGGCACCGAATTCGGTACCGCCCTGTGGGAGCTGGATCCCGCGGGGCAAAAGCACGCCCGGCGGATTACCCGCAGCGCCAAGGGTGAGGCGGGGGCGGCGTTCGCCGCCAACGGGGACGTCTATTTCACCTCCGCGCGGCCGGACCCGGACAGCCCCGAGGAGGAGCCCGTCAAGGCGCTCTGGCTGCTTCCCGCGGACGGCGGCGAAGCCCGCGTGGTGTTGAACCGGGCCGGCGGAGTGGGCGCCGTGCTGACGGCCCGGAACGCCGACGCCGCCTTCGTGACCGCGGAGGTCCTGGCCGGTTCCGCCGACGAAGAGGAGGACGCCGAACGCCGAAAATCTCGGAAGGACCGCAAGGTCTCCGCCATCCTGCACAGTGAATATCCGGTCCGGTACTGGGACGCGGACCTGGGACCGGGCCAGCCCCGGATCTTCGCGGTTGAGCCGGGCGAAGCACAGGACGGCGGCAAACCGGCAACCGTCGATGCCACCGCGCCGCTGGTCCTGCGGAACCTCACACCGGATGCCGGACCCAGGCTGCGGGAGGCGGAAACCGTGGTCAGCCCCGATGGCAAAACCATCTACACGAGCTACACCAAGCCGCTGGCCAAGGCCGACAGCAGGTCCATCCTGGTGGCCGTGGACGTGGCCTCCGGCAGCACCAAGGTGCTTCTGGACGAGGAGGGCATGAGCTTTTTCCCGGGTCCCGTCAGCCCCGACGGCAGCACCCTGGCAGTTGTCAGCGAAAGCGACACCACGCCGCAGGAGGCCCCGCAGGTCAAGCTCCACCTGCTGGACGTAGCGGGGGAAGGCGGAGACGCCCCGGGCGGCCTGGTGCCGCTGGCTCACGACTGGGACCGGTGGCCCAAGCCCGCTGCCTGGCTTCCGGACGGGTCCGCCCTCCTGGTCACCGCGGACGACGACGGCGCGTCGCCGGTCTTCCGGATCAGCGTCCCCGCCGGCGCGGCTGAAGTAAGTGTCGCCCGGGTGACGCAGGACGCTGCGGCCTACTCCGACGTCGTGGTTTCGCCGGACGGACGCAGCGCCTACGCCCTGCGGAGCTCCTACGAGTTCCCGCCTGAAGCGGTACGGCTGGACCTGCGGACGGGCGAGGCCACGCGGCTGCCCGCCCCCGCGGAGCGGCCGGTGCGCCCCGGCAGGCTGGAACGCATCGCTGCGACGGCGGCGGACGGGGCCCGTGTCCCGGCCTACCTGGCGCTGCCGGAGGGCGCGTCAGCGGAGTCTCCGGCGCCCATGCTCCTGTGGATCCATGGTGGACCGCTGGGGTCCTGGAACGCCTGGACCTGGCGGTGGAACCCGTGGCTGATGACTGCCAGGGGCTATGCGGTCCTCCTGCCCGATCCTGCGCTCTCCACCGGGTACGGCCAGGCCCACATCCAGCGCGGGTGGGGAGCCTGGGGCAAAGCACCGTACGCGGACCTGATGGCGGTCACGGACGCCGCGGTCCAGCGGCCCGACATCGACGCCGGCCGCACCGCCGCCATGGGAGGGTCCTTCGGCGGCTACATGGCCAACTGGGTGGCAGGGCAGACCGACCGGTTCAGGGCAATCGTGACGCACGCGAGCCTGTGGGCGCTGGACCAGTTCGGCCCCACCACGGACGCCTCGCAGTACTGGCTGAAGGAAATGACAGAAGAGATGGCGCTGGACAATTCACCGCACCTTCACGTCGAAAACATCGGCACGCCCATGCTGGTGATCCATGGGGACAAGGACTACCGGGTGCCCATCGGCGAGGGGCTGCGGCTTTGGTACGAGCTGCTGTCCAAGTCAAAGCTCGCCGCGGACCAGGACGGGCAGACGCCGCATCGGTTCCTGTATTTTCCGGACGAGAACCACTGGGTGCTCCAGCCGCAGCATTCAAAGGTCTGGTATCAGGTTGTGGAGTCATTCCTGGCCAGGAATGTCCTAGACCAGGACGTGCCACTGCCCGCCGAACTCGGGCTGTAGCCTTTCCGGCAGGGTTTAGGGAACGCCCTTTTCGGGCAAAGCCACTATTCAGGCAATGCCCCTATTCAGGCAAAGCACCGCCCGCTCCCAAAAAGGGAGCGGGCGGGGCTTTGCAAAGGCCTTTTGCTGGCTGTGCCCTCATCGTCGAAAAGAAATGGCGGCCCGGATAAGGAAAGCCGGCGGCAGTTTCCGGCCGGATGGAAAGCCGTACAGCCAAAAAATTACCGGCCCCGCACAGGGAAAGGAAGTACAAAAGGGCGGCAAGCTGACAGATGCGGAGTCCCGCAATTCCATCGGGAAGCAGTCCAGGTGGCATTCCCGGCCGTGTGACTAACCCACCAGGCGCCCGGCTGCGCGGCATTTGTGCGGGCCCCGGAAACACCCGGCGGCACTGTCAAACGGACAGGAAATACCCGGAAAGACGGTCGCGGTGGGGCTGCCTTCGTGACCGCGAACTAGGATTGCCCTGTGACTGACTCCTTTCATATTCGCCCTGCCCGAACCGGTGACGTCCCCGCCATCAAGAAGCTGGTGGCGCCGCTGGCGGAGCAGCGGATCCTCATGGCCAAGGAGACGGTGGCCTACTACGAAAGCCTGCAGGAGTTTCGGATCGCTGAATCCAGCGACGGCGAGGTCATTGGCTGCGGCGCGCTGCACGTCATGTGGGAAGACCTAGCCGAAGTCCGCACGCTCGCTGCTTCCCAGGACTGGCGCGGCAAGGGAGTAGGGCACGTGCTGGTGGAAAGCCTCCTGGATGAAGCCCGGGCCCTTGGCGTCTCCCGTGTTTTCTGCCTGACGTTCGAGGTGGACTTCTTCAAGCGCCACGGGTTCGACGTCATGGCCGACCAGTCAGCAGTTGATCCCGTGGTTTATTCGGAACTCCTCCGCTCGCATGATGAGGGTGTTGCCGAGTTCCTGGACCTCGCGCGGGTCAAGCCCAACACCCTGGGCAACACACGCATGATCAAAGTGCTGTAGCAGCCACCTGATCTGTGAGGACTTGTTTTATTCGATTTGATGGATAAACTGGCTGAGGCCGGGATGGGGGGCCCACAGAAAGGGACAGTCATTTGGGGGCTGTCCCTTTCCTGCGTCTGCCGCCGGGCCGGATTGCCGGGCTGGGATCCCTACCGCCATCCGGCCTGCCGGTAGTAGGGTCAAAGTGACATTCTCCAGGCAGTAGAACCAGGAGCGCCGCCATGAAAAAACTCATTAACGATCCCCGGGCCGTAGTCGATGAATCAGTGCAGGGCTTTGGCCTGGCCCACGCCGACTTGGTTACCGTCAGCTCAGATCCAACGTTCATCACGCGCAAAGACGCGCCTGTGAACGGCAAGGTGGGCCTGGTCTCCGGAGGCGGCAGCGGGCACGAGCCGTTGCACGCCGGCTTTGTGGGGCGGGGAATGCTCGACGCCGCCGTGCCGGGGGCGGTGTTCACCTCGCCGACGCCGGACCAGATCCTTCCGGCCACCCTCGCGGTCAACTCGGGGGCCGGCGTCGTCCATATCGTGAAGAACTACACCGGCGACGTCCTGAACTTTGAGACGGCAGCCGAACTGGCGGAAGCCGAGGGCGTCAGCATCCGCACGGTCCTGGTGAACGACGACGTCGCGGTCGAGGACTCCCTGTACACCGCAGGCCGCCGCGGCGTAGGCGGGACGGTGCTGGTGGAGAAGATTGCCGGTGCCGCCGCCGAAAGGGGCGATGACCTGGAGGCTGTGGCCGCCATCGGCGAACGGGTCAACGCCAATGTCCGCACCATGGGCGTGGCCCTGTCCGCCTGCACCGTCCCGCATGCAGGCTCGCCCAGCTTTGACCTGGCCGAGGACGAGATTGAAATCGGCATCGGCATCCACGGAGAGCCCGGGCGCCACCGCATCCCCATGGAGAATGCCGACGGCATTACGGACCGGCTGCTGGAACCCGTGCTGGCCGATCTGGGTATCACGTCGGGGGATAAAGTCCTGCTGTTCGTCAACGGCATGGGCGGCACGCCGCTGAGTGAGCTGTACATCGTCTACCGGCGGGCTGCGCAGGTCCTGGCCGAGCGGGGCGCCGCCGTGGAGCGTTCACTGGTGGGCAACTACATCACTTCCCTGGAGATGCAGGGCTGCTCCATCTCAGTACTGAGGCTGGATGACGAGCTAACGGACTTGTGGGACGCACCGGTGCACACGGCAGCACTGCGCTGGGGCGTGTAGCAGTGCCCCTGGACGTCACCTGGGCGGTGAAGTGGCTGACGCTGTCCGCGCAGGCAATGGCAGAAAACCGGGTCTACCTGATTGAACTCGACCGCGCCATCGGCGATTCGGACCACGGGGAAAACATGGACCGGGGTTTCCAAGCCGTCCTGTCGAAGCTGGCGGAGGCGCCCCCGGAGACACCCGGGGCTGCCTTGAAACTTACCGCGATGACCCTGATGTCCAAGGTCGGCGGGGCTGCCGGCCCTCTGTACGGCACGGCCTTCCTCCGGGCGGCCACGTCCCTGGGGGACTCCGCGGAAATCGATCCGGCCGCGTGGGCAAACGCCCTGGCCGCAGCCCGGGACGGCATTGTGGCCCGCGGGAAGGCCGAATCCGGGGACAAGACAATGGTGGATGCCTGGACTCCGGCGGCGGAGGCAGCGCAAAAGGCTGCGCTGAACGGCGGTTCGGATGTCCTGGCGGTCCTGGTTGCAGCAGCCGAGGCCGCCGAAGCCGGTGCCGTCGCCACCGATCCCATGGTGGCGCGCAAAGGCCGCGCGAGTTACCTTGGGGAGCGCAGCGCCGGTCACCGGGACCCCGGCGCCGCCTCCTCAGCGCTGATTCTCCGCGCCGCGGTGGGGGCAGCTGCATGACCGTGAGCCTTGTGGTGGTCTCCCACAGCGGGAAGATTGCCGACGGCGCTGCCGAGCTTGCCGCCCAGATGGCACCCGACGTCGTGGTCCTGACCGCCGGAGGCACCTCGGACGGCAGGATCGGCACCAGCCTCGAAAAGGTCCTGGCCGCGCTGGACAAGGCTGGCAGCGGGGGCACTGTGATCCTCACCGACCTGGGGTCCGCGGTGATGACTGCCGAGTCCGCGCTGGAGTTCGCGGAAAACGCCGAAGACATGGTGCTGGCCGACGCGCCGCTCGTGGAGGGACTCGTGGCAGCAGCCGTTGCGGCCCAGGGCGGTGCGGATATGCAGGCAGTCAAGCGGGCGGCGGAAGCTGCGGGTGGTCCGGTCCGCGACCAGGAACAACCGCCCCTCAGCAGCGTTGAGGAAGGACGCGTCACCGGAGGGGGCCCGGACTTCACCGGGGACTTTGAGCTGGTCAACCTGGCGGGGATGCACGCGCGCCCGGCGGCGAAGATCGCCGGCGGCCTGTCCGCAATGGATGCCGAGGTGACCGTGAACGGGGTGGACGGGGCATCCATGACAGGACTGATGACGCTCGCCGCGGGGAAGGGGTCCGTGCTGCATGTGGAAGCCTGGGGTGCCGACGCGGAGCGGGCCGTGAACTATGTTGGCGGGCTGGTGCAGGCCGGGTTCGGGGAACCCTGAAGCTGGCCGCACCCGGAATCCGGGCCGGCCCAAATCAGCGCATGGCGGTGTGTTCTTGAGGACCATGGCCGCTCCTGGCAATATGCTCGATGCCATGGAAATGCCCCAGCCCGAAGACAGCTCCGCGGATATCGAAGTACTGGACGGGCAGACGTCCGTCGAGGAGCTGCTGGCCGACCTGGGGTTTGAGTGGCGGCACGGCAGCCCCGCCCAGGAGCCGGCACCGGCCACCGCTGTCGGCAACGCCTTCGGCCAGCCGGCACTGTTCTAACGGCCGTTCTCCCGGGCCTTTTCGAAGGATCGGCCGTCCGGGAGTCAGCCGCTCTGGTGCAGCCCTTCGGCATCCAGCACCAGCGACGCCGTAATGAACCGGCCGCAATGCTCCCCGAACGGATACTCGCCCCGCGGGCGGAATTCCAGCGTATGCACCGGCAGGGCAGCCCCGTCCGGGCCCGTTCCTGCAGCGGTCGCCGTCATCGGTGATTCGGTCAGGGTGTCCAGGAACAGCGTGGCAAGTTTCGTCCCGTCGGGGGAAGCCGTGGCCGAGCAGACCCCGACGGTGCAGCCCTGGTCGATCGACGCGCTTCCGGGCCGGAGCTCCACGTTATCCTCCTTGCAGGTGCCGTCCTGGCAGGCCTTCAAGTGGAGGGCTGCAACCTGCGGGGCGTAGCTTGCCGGCACGGTTACCGAAACGGCAGTGGCCTGGGCGATGGCAGGGCACGGGGCGGCGCCGGGGCCCGGGCCGCAAGCCGTGGCGAGTCCCGCCGTCGTCATCAGTGCCAAAAGCAGCCCATGCTTGCGCATACTTCCAGCGTAGGCGCGGGGGGCCGCGGCGCCCCGCGCCGGGGCCAACTGATGCCCGCATTGTTATTCCCGGGCGGCGCTGGCTGCCAAAAGGAGACCAGGCGCGGCGAGTTCTGCACCTTCCGCCGCCGTTCCTGCCGGCCCCGGAATGCGGTGCGCTCAGGCAGGCAGCCGGTAGCCGCCGTCGTGCATCTCCGCCAGACCGTCCGCGAGCAACCCTGCCAGCGCCCGCTCCAGCTGCTCCGGAGCGGAATTAAGCCTGTGCAAGGCCGCGAGCGGGACGCCCATGCCCGCCGGCGCGAAACCCAGGTCGGCGGGTTCCCGATAGAACATCTCGGCCGGCACCGGAGCCTCCGCCAGCCTCAGCACAGCCACCACGGCGCCTCGGACCTGGCGGTCCGTCCCGTGCCAGGCCTGGCCCTTGGGGACGTACGACGGCGGCGGCTCACCTGCCGCCCGCCAGGCGCAGAGGTCGTTGACCGGGCACGCGGCGCACTTGGGTGTCCGCGCCGTACACACGAGCGCCCCCAGTTCCATGACGGCCGCGTTCCACCGGACTGAAGAATGGTCCGCGGCCGGCAGGAGCGAAGCGGCAAGGCGCATCTCCGCCGCCGTGAGGGCCGGGGCCGGGAGGGCTGTGCCGGAGACCAGCCGGGCATGCACCCGCCGGATGTTGGTGTCCACCACGGTTTCCCTCCGCCCGTACGCGAAGGCAGCCACAGCGGCAGCGGTGTAGCTGCCCACCCCCGGAAGGGCCAGGAGTTCCGTGTAGCTGTCCGGGACCTTGCCGTTTTGGTCCCGGGTTATGGCCGCCGCCGCCGCATGCAGCCGAAGCGCGCGGCGCGGATACCCGAGCCGGCCCCAGGAGCGCACGGCTTCACCGGCAGGTTCTCCGGCGAGGCCTGACGGGGTGGGCCAGCGCCTCAACCACTCCTGCCAGACAGGGAGCACCCGCACCACCGGCGTCTGCTGCAGCATGATCTCGCTGACCAGGATGCCCCAGGGGGAGCAGCCGGGCTCACGCCAGGGCAGGTCGCGGGCGGTTTCGGCGAACCAGCCGTTGATGCGCTCGTGCAGCGTGTTGAGTCCTGCCGTGCCGCCGGCGGGGTGGCCAGAGCCGGCGGAAAAGGCGGCAGTGGGGGATGCAGTGTCGATGCCAACACTGTAATGGATGCGTCCGGGCAGGCCGAAAACGGGATGTGACCAGAACGTTGGCGGCGCGGCGGCGTGGTGGGTAGCAGAAGCGGGGCAGTTCCCTAGCCTAGAAGTATGGGCAGGCAAGGCAATTCATCAACACGTGGCGGGGCGCCGGCATCCGGTTCCACTGCCGTCCGCAAGCCAAGCGCGGCGGTTTACCGCCGCCGTCGGCTGTTTGTGGGCGGGGCGCTCCTGTTGGTCATCGCACTGGTGACTGGATTCGCGGTTGCCGGGGCGTTCAGCGGCAAGTCGGAGCAGGTTTCCTCCACCGACCCCGCAGCCGCAGCGTCCGCCGGTCCCGCGGCGTCACCTTCCGCGTCCGCCACCGAACCTGCCGCGACGCCCACGCCGTCGGCCACTCCAACATGCAACCAGAACCTGGTGACGGTGTCAGCCTCGACGGACAAGGCAGCCTACGGGCCGGAAGAGAACCCGATGCTCACGCTCAAGGTGACCAACGGCGGCACCATGCCTTGTGAGGTCAACATCGGCACGTCGCAGATGGAGTTCCTGGTGACCAGCGGCGCGGACCGGATTTTTTCCTCCCGTGACTGCCAGGCAAAGAGCGAGGACCTGCTGAAGGTGATCGCGCCCGGTGCCAGCGAGACGGCCAACTTCCCGTGGTCCCGCAACCGGAGCGTGGAGGGCTGCCAGCCTGTCGAAGCAAAGCCGGGCGGCGGCGGGGCGTACTACATCTTCACGGCGAGGCTCGGCTCCAAGGCCAGCCCCAAGGCCGTTTTCCAACTGCTTTAGCATCGAGTGCTCCGCAGTTGTCCTTTTGAGCCTCCAAAACGACAACTGCGGAGCACTCGATGGCGGTTGTTAGAGGAAGCGGTCCAGCAGGCTAGCTTCCGCCATCCGGCTGAGGCCTTCACGGACGGTGCGGGCGCGCTGGTCGCCGATGCCGTCCACCGTCATCAGGTCATCAATCGTGGCCGCCATCAGGAACTGCAGCCCGCCGAAGTGGTCAACAAGGCGGTCCGCAACAGCCTTGGGAACTGCCTTCAGCCCTGACAGCAGCCGGTAGCCGCGGGGCTGCACGACGGCATCGAGGTTGGCTTCGCCGCCCGCAAACCCCACGATTCCGGAAATCTTTCCGAGGTCGATCAGTTCCGTTGGACCGAGGTTGACCAGGGCGCTCACGGCTTTCTCGATGTCTTCGGCAGTGGCGTCCGGGGAACCGTAGTCGCGGATAATCACGTCGCTGCCGGGGCCGCGGCCCACCGTGAGTTCATCGAGCTGCAGGGACAGGAGCCTGCCGTCCTCGCCGAGCTCCAGGACGTACTGGGCGATTTCCTCGGAGATCCGGCGGACCATTTCCTGCCGCTGGAGGGTGACAGCCACGTCCCGCACGGTGACCATGGCTTCGATTTCCAGGGCGGAGAGCGAGCTGGTGACCTGGTCCAGGCGCGAGCGGTAGCGCTCCAGGGTGGCCAGCGCCTGGTTGGCGCGTGCCAGGACTTTCTCCGAGCCTTCCAGGACGTGGCGCAGGCCGTTGACGTAGAGGGCGATGATCTGCATGGACTGGCTGACGGAGATGACGGGCACGCCGGTCTGGATGGCAACGCGTTCGGCTGTGCGGTGCCGGGTGCCGGACTCCTGGGTCTCGATGCTGGAATCCGGGACCAGCTGGACGGCGGCGCGCAGGATGTTGCCGGCGTCCTTGTCGCAAATGATGGCGCCGTCCATTTTGGCGAGTTCGCGGAGCCGCGTGGGGGAAAAATCAATGCCGATATCGAAGCCGCCGGAGCAGATGGACTCGATGGTCCGGTCCGAGCCCAGGACGATCAGCGCGCCTGTCCGTCCCCGCAGGATCCGCTCAAGGCCGTCACGAAGGGGAGTGCCGGGTGCCACCCTGCCCAGGGTTGCCCTGAGTGATTCTTCGGGGCTCCGCGCCATAGGTGTTCCCTTCAAAGGTGCAGGCCGCCGCCCGCAAGAATGCCGGCTTCAGCAGGTTGCCGGCAGGACCAGAAAGTGCTCTGTTTCCCGCAAGCTCAATGATAGGGGTAAGGAACACCCTCTTCCGCACAGCCAAGCCCCAAAGTGCCCCATTAGGGGGTGCCGCGCAACGGCTCAGGAAAGCGTTCGACGGCGGGTGCTTGAGTGGGTACTTTGGCGGCTGGCCAGCGCCCGAGCGAACGGGTCCGGGCTTACTTCCGGTGCTCCTGGATCCACGGATTGATTGTTTCCGCCAGCCACCCCGGTGACTGTCCCAACTGGAAATCGGGGTTGGGAAGTTTTCCGCGGTTCTTCCAGACCCTGATCAGGCCGACGTCCTGGCCGGTTGCTTCAGCTATCTCCACGTAGCCAAGGAGCGGGATTGCTGGTTCTTCTGCCTGCATAAGTCATTTCCATCCCGCCCTTGGGCGTCGGGAGCCTGAAGTCCCTAACGAATGTCTGCGGACCTGGCGTAGGACAAGGCGGGCGAAGAATCATCGTCTGCCTCGACCCATGCCCTGAAATCCGTGTACGACATAAACGAGTAATAGTCGCAAAACTTCAACACGAGCTTCTCGCTCTTGCTCATGCTCTTGGTGCTCCTCCTTTCTCACATGACACTAAAAGTGTAATGCGGCATTACAGCGTCTGCAATGCCGCATTACAGGCAGGCACGTCCTGTGTTCCGGATGTTCAGCTGGTGGCGCGGTCAGCGCATCCGTTCCCGCAGCATCCGCTCCAGGTCCTTGCTGACCTTCGAAAGGGACGCCGCCCGGAGGGCTTTCTGTTCGGCCGGGGTCTGGGTTCCCCGGCGCGGGCGCTCCGCATTTCCGAGCGAATCGGGATCCCGCATCAAGGCGGGTGCCAGGCCGGTGGCCAGGGGATCGAAGAACAGGTTGCCGGAATAGGAGAGACCCTGCACAGCCGCTCAGATCCTTACCATGCGGCGCCGGGGGCATCCGTGCGCCGGGGTGTCGTTGGTGTTCATGCGGTCACGCTAGCCCGGCGTCATTTCGCGGCTTTGAACGTGCCGTTTCGCGGGCGTTAAGCGCCGCCGCCGCCGGTTTGCCGCCCTGCGATAAACTGGAACTTGGCTGTTTGCCAGCCCCGTTTCCCCGGCCCCACCGCCTCAGTGCCCTGCGAGGCAGCGCCCGGGCAGTCCCAACCGCAGCGAAAGTAGCACCGTGTCCCAAGATGTCCTGACCCCCGCCCGGATCTCCGGTATCCACAAAGAGGCGGGCCGTCGCCGGACCTTTGCTGTCATTTCGCACCCCGACGCCGGCAAGTCCACGCTCACCGAAGCGCTGGCCCTGCACGCGAAGGTGATTGGCACCGCCGGTGCCTCCAGCGGCAAGGCCAACCGCAAGGAAACCGTCTCTGACTGGATGCAGATGGAGAAGGACCGCGGCATTTCCATCAGCTCCGCGGCGCTGCAGTTCTCCTACCGGGACACCGTCATCAACCTCCTGGACACCCCGGGCCACGCGGACTTCTCCGAGGACACCTACCGCGTGCTGGCCGCCGTCGACTGCGCCGTCATGCTCGTGGACGCCGCCAAGGGCCTGGAAACCCAGACCATGAAGCTGTTCGAAGTCTGCAAGCAGCGGAACCTGCCCATCATCACCGTCATCAACAAGTGGGACCGGCCCGGCCTGGACGCCCTTGCCCTGATGGATGAAATCACCGAGCGCACGGGCTTGCAGCCAATGCCGCTCACGTGGGCAGTAGGCATCTCCGGCGACTTCCGTGGCGTCTGGGACCTCCGCAATGACCGGTTCGCCCGGTTCCAGCGCAACAACGCCGGCGCCCAGATCGCCATCACCGAGTACTTCACTCCTGAGGAAGCTGCGGAGAGCCAGGGCAGCAACTGGTCCGACGCCGTGGACGAGGCCGGCCTGGTCATCGAATCGAACCTGGAGTTCGACGTCGAAAGCTTCCACGCCGGCAAGGCAACCCCCATCCTGTTCAGCTCCGCCGCGCTGAACTTCGGCGTCAAGGAACTGCTGGACGCGCTGGTGGACTTCGCCCCGCCGGCAGCTCCCCGCCCGGACATCGAGGGCAACCCCAGGCCGGTCGAGTCCCCGTTCTCCGGCTTCGTCTTCAAGGTCCAGGCCGGCATGAACAAGGCCCACCGGGACCACGTGGCCTTCATCCGCGTCTGCTCCGGCGTGTTCGAGCGCGGCATGGTGGTCACCCAGACCCGCACCGGCAAGTCCTTCGCTACCAAGTACGCCCAGCAGGTATTCGGCCGCGAACGCGAAGTGATCGACGAGGCATACCCCGGGGACGTCGTCGGCCTGGTCAACGCTTCCTCCCTTCGCGTGGGGGACAGCCTGTTCCTCGAGGGCCCGGTGGAGTACCCCGCCATCCCGCTGTTCGCCCCGGAGCATTTCCAGGTGGCGCGCTCCAAGGACCCCAGCAAGTTCAAGCAGTTCCGCCGCGGCATCGAGCAGCTCGAACACGAGGGCGTCATCCAGGTGCTCCGCTCCGACGTCCGCGGCGACCAGGCTCCGGTGCTTGCCGCCGTCGGCCCCATGCAGTTCGAAGTGGTGGAGGACCGCATGGCGCACGACTTCAACGCGCCCATGCGCCTGGAACGCCTGCCCTACTCACTGGCTCGGATTTCGACGGCGGATGCCATGCCTGCGCTTGCCAACGTACCGGGCGCGGAGGTGCTTTTGCGGTCCGACGGCGAATATCTCGCCCTGTTCAACGACGTCTGGGCGCTGCGGCGGATCGAGAAGAACCACCCCGACCTCACCCTCGTGCCCATCGGCACCCACAACCCAGCAAAGTAGCGAACCATGAACGCAGTCAAAGCCGGTGCAACACAACCCCGCGCGCTGGTCACCGGCGTCGGCACCATCAACCCGGTCGGCTCCTCCGTGCCCGAAACGTGGGCCGGCCTTGTGGCCGGAAAATCCGGGATCGCGCCGCTTGAGGAGGCGTGGGCCGAGCAGCTTCCGGTGAAGATGGCCGGACAGGTCACTGCTGATCTTTCCGGACACCTCAGCACCCGCGAAATGAAGCGCATGGACCGCTGCGGGCAGCTGGCGCTGATCGCAGCCCGCGAGGCCTGGAAACAGGCAGGCGCGCCGGAGGTCGATCCCGAGCGCTTCGCCGTGGTGATCGGCTCGGCGTACGGCGGGCTTGGCTCCACCCTGGAGCAGGACCGGACCCTCGCGGCGTCGGGCCCGCGCAAGGTTTCGCCGCACACCCTCACCCGGCTTATGGTCAACGGCCCGGCCGCCTGGGTGTCCATCGACCTCGGCGCCCGCGGCGGCGCCCGGACGCCTGTCAGCGCATGTGCCTCCGGGGCTGAGGCGATTGTCCAGGCAGCCGAGATGATCCGCTCCGGCGCTGCCGACGTCGTTATTGCCGGCGGCGTTGACGCCTCGGTCAACGACCTGGTGGTCACCGGCTTCTCCCAGATCCGCGCCCTGTCTACCCGCAATGACGATCCGCAGCGGGCATCGCGCCCGTTCGACGGCGGCCGGGACGGCTTTGTGCTCGCGGAGGGCGCCGGCGTGGTGGTGCTGGAGAGCGAAGAGCACGCGCGCGCCCGCGGAGCAGCTGTTCTGGGGGCAGTGGCCGGGGGAGCGGTGACGTCCGACGCGAACGACATTGTGGCCGCCGATCCTGCCATGCAGCGGCGGGTGATGCAGAAGGCGCTTGAGTCCGCCGGCATGACCGCCGGGGACATCGGCTTCGTGCACGCGCATGCCACGTCCACCCCTGTTGGGGACAGGCTCGAGGGCCAGGCCATCAACGCCATCTTCGGCGCCAGGATTCCGGTGACGTCCACCAAGGGGCACACCGGGCACCTGCTCGGCGGCGCGGGGGCGCTGGCCGCCGTCGTGGTGGTGGAAGCCCTGCGCACCGGGATGCTTCCCGGGACGCTGAACGTTGAGGTGCAGGACCCCGAGGTCGACCTAAACGTGGTCACCGAAGAAGTCCGCCGGCTCCAGCCGGGTACTCCGCCGGCCGGCCTGGTGAACGCCTTCGGTTTCGGCGGGCACAGCGTGGCCCTGGTGATTACTGGCGCTTAGGCCACTGCAACTCGGCCCATCACCCGTCGCGAAGTACATCGCACCCGCATGTGGACAACGCACCCCGGCGTGCGGGGGTGCAGGGACCATTGACGGGTGCCCGCAGCGCGGCGCGGGAGAGGCAGGGCAAGCCCTAGGATTCCGCGCGGACGAGTTGCACCAGGGCATCAAGGACCGGCAGCTGGCCCTTCACCAGCTTGGACCGGGCTTCCGGTTCCGGGAACCAGCGGGCATCGTCGGCTTCCGGGTACTGCTGGATGCGGCCTGAACCTTTGGGCCACTCCAGCGGAAAGGTGTTGCTGACAATCCGTTCCGGCTGGAAGTCATGCTCGGCTGCAAATACTGTGATGAGTTTGCCCGAGGGCTGTTTGAACTCCCCGAGAAGCCGGTAGTCCGCGTCGGGTGCGGGGGTTCCCATCTCCTCGGCAAACTCGCGCAGGGCCGCGGCCAGCGGGTCCTCGCCCACGGAGTATTCACCCTTGGGGACGGACCAGGCGTGCGCGTCCTTGCGGGCCCAGAACGGGCCGCCCATGTGGGCAATCCACACCTCCAGCAGGCCCGGGGCCGCCTGCCTGTACAGCAGGATTCCTGCACTCGTAACGGGCATTTGTCCTCCGGGAGATGGATATTCAACAACGAACAGAAGATGCCGTCCAACGTTAACCTGCAGTTCACGGCCCTGGTTTAGGTTATTCCTTCAGGCACTCTGCTCGAAGGGACCCGTCATGGCCAGTATCGCTGAGGTTTTGGGTCGGCTTACGCCGGAAGAACTTGAAGAGCTTCGCAGCCTTGGTCCGCAGGGCCACCTGCCGCGGCACCTGGTGGATGCCCTGGACCGGGCAGCCGGCGGGCCGGGCTCCGGCCGTGGCTACTACGTACCCACCGGAAACGTCACCGCCACGGGCGGGCCGCTGCTGGTGCTGCGCAGTGACGTGTCCGGCTGGCTTTTCAACGTTCACCGGGACGACCCCGATTCCTTGCCGCAGCACGGCTAGTTACCCGATCAGCAGGCTCAGGGCCTCGGTCAGGTGTTCCACCTCCCGCACTGAGAAGCCGGCCGGTATCGGGCCAGGCCCTGCATGGCTCGCGGGAACCACGGCATGGGTAAACCCGAGGCGGTGGGCCTCCTGGATGCGCTGGTTGATGCCCGGCACCGGACGTACCTCGCCGGCCAGGCCCACTTCTCCAAAGGCAATGAGCCGGATGGGCAGCGGTTTGCGGGCCTTGGCCGAGGCCACAGCCAGGGCAATGGCAAGGTCCGTGGCGGGTTCGCTGAGCTTCACCCCGCCCACTGTGGCCACGTACGAGTCGTCCTTGTGCAGGAGTGTTCCCGCGCGCTGCTGCAGCACGGCGAGCAGCATGGAGACCCGTGAACTGTCCAGCCCGCTGGTGGCCCGCCGCGGCTGCGAGTTGGGGCTTTCCGCGAGCAGCGACTGTACCTCGGCCAGCAGCGGCCGCCGGCCCTCCATGGTCACGGTGATGCAGGTTCCGGAAACCGGGTCCTTGGTGCGGCTGACAAAAAGCCCGCTGGGATCGGCGAGGCCTTCAATGCCGTTCTCGTTCAGGTCGAAGCAGCCGACGTCGTCGGTAGGCCCGTAACGGTTCTTGACCGCGCGCAGCATCCGCAGCCGCGAATGGCGTTCGCCCTCGAACTGGCACACCACGTCCACCAGGTGCTCCAGCAGCCGCGGCCCGGCGATGGAACCGTCCTTGGTCACGTGGCCCACCAGCAGGGTTGTCATGTTCCGGCGCTTGGCCGCGGCAATGATGGACGCGGCAACCTCCCGGACCTGGGACACGCCCCCGGCGCTGCCGTCAACATCGGCGCTGCTGAGGGTCTGCACCGAGTCCACGATCAGGAGCCGCGGCTCGATCTTCTCCACCTGCCCCAGCGCCTGGCCGAGGTCCGTTTCCGCGGAGAGATAGAGCGATTCAGCCACGGCGTCGATCCGCTCTGCGCGGAGCTTCACCTGCGCCGCGGACTCCTCCCCGGTCACGTACAGCACGTCCTGGGCCGTCCGGGCAAACTTGGCGGCCACGTCCAGCAGCAGCGTGGACTTGCCGACGCCGGGTTCGCCGGCCAGCAGGATGACGGCGCCCGGGACCAGTCCGCCGCCCAGCACCCTGTCCAGTTCATCAACGCCCGTGGGCAGGAATGCGGCGGTGGTGGCGTCCACCTCGGCAATGCGGCGGGCGGGCTCAAGGACCGTTGTGGCCGCCGTGGTACGCGCCACGGCGGTGCCGGTTTCCTCGACCGTG
Organism: Pseudarthrobacter sp. CC4; assembly: GCF_048957775.1. Lineage (NCBI taxonomy): Bacteria > Bacillati > Actinomycetota > Actinomycetes > Micrococcales > Micrococcaceae > Pseudarthrobacter > Pseudarthrobacter sp. CC4. The sequence continues at coordinate 110,895 of NZ_JARCCZ010000011.1, forward strand.
CCCCACGCCTGGCACTCGCCGCAGCGGCCCACCCATTTGACTGTGGTCCAGCCGCACTCGGCGCACTTGTAGGCGGGCGCCTTGGATGCCCGGGAAGTCTTCGTAGCCATGCGTCCAACCCTAGCGGCGGGCTCCGACAATTCAGGCCGCCGCCCTGTGGCACCGCCCTCAGGCTGCAGGAAGCTGTCCTCCAGGCCCACCCACCGGTTAATTAGGGCCACCGGCCACTACAGCGCCGGCAGCACGTCCCGGGCCTCGCTCGCGTCCATGCCCGTGGCCTCCAGCAGGTCCACCATCAGCGGCCGGTACAGCATCACCACCGTTTCGCCCTCCAGCCGCTGCACTTCCAGGAGCTTGGGGTGCAGGCGCAGGGCGATCTCGCTGAGGTCCCGGCGGGCCGTGCGCATGTGGGCGCGGCGGACGCCGTCGTGCGTTTCCGCCAAGCCGAGCGAAAGCTCGTCGATGGCGGCAGCGGTCTCCTGCAGCACCTCCGCGATGTTTTCCGTGGCTTCATCCGAAAGCGCCGCATGGTTGATGGCGCTGGTAAGCCGGCGCGCGAAGACGCGGCTGTTCCGCAGCGCCAGGTCGATGAAGTCCAGCGACTGTTTCAACTGGTCCAGTTCCTCCCGGTGCCTCCGGTAGGCGGGGGCCAGCCTGGCCACCTCACCGGAGGTGCGCAGCGACTGGCGCATGGCGTCCACCAGCGGCTGGCAGTTCCTACCCCGGATCAGGGCGTGCCAGGCCTGGGTGGAATCGCTGTTGTCCAGGGCGTTGGCGCATTCGCGCAGCACCTCGGCAAGCTCGTGGAGGAGATTCTTCACGTCCTTGCGGGGTTCGCGGCGCGGATCCTTGGGGACGAGGATGGTTACCAGCAGGGCAAACAGTCCGCCCACCACGGCGTCGATGCTCCGCGTGAAAGGCCCGCCGGCCGGCGCGGGGAGCAGGACGACCAGCAGCGACTGCAGGCCCAGCTGGGTGGTGAAGATATTGCCGCTGTCCAGGAAGCGGGCCAGCAGGATGGAGAAAAGAAGGACGACGGCGGCCTGCCAGATCCCGGGACCCAGCCAGTGCAGGAGCAGGTCGCCCACCGCAATGCCGATGGTGCAGCCCAGGCCAACCTCCACCACCCGCCGCAGCCTCGGCTCCCGGGAGAAACCAAGGGCAATCAGGGATGACGTGGCCGCGAACAGGGGGCCGGAATGCCCCAGCACGTACTCCGCGAAAGCGTAAGCTCCCACGGCGCAGACGGTCATCTGGACCGCAGGGAGCAGGGAGTTCCGGCTGCGGATCAGGCCTGTGCGGAAGCGGCCGCGCAGGAACCGCCTGCCTGCTGAGAGTCCTGCTGCGGGAGCCATGCCGTCCAGTGTATTTGCTGCCGGCCCCGTTTTATTTTCCGGTGCGCGGCGCCTTACGGCCGAACATGTGATCTGCGCAATGGTGACCGGGCATATGTCAACCAATATCCCGCCGCCGTTAATCCTCCGTTAACCTTGGGCAGCCCATCCCGTTACCTGCGGACCCTAACTTCGATGAAGGTACAAAACGTACGCATCGCGCAGCAGGGTTCTCCGTCCCTGACCGCAACTGAAAAACCCTGGAAGGGGTACATCTAGTGAAGGCACTCCGCTTCGGCCGCCACGCGGCTATCGCTGTCATCGCAGCCGGCGCTCTCGCGCTTACCTCCTGCGGTTCAGACAACGCCACGAACACCTCGCCCACCGGCAACCAGGCCTCTTCTGGCCCCAAGGTCACCGGCACCCTGACCGGCATCGGCGCATCCTCCACCGGTGCAGCCATGGACGCGTGGAAGGCAGGCTTCGCCTCCGCAAACCAGGGCGCCACCGTGCAGTACTCCCCGGACGGCTCCGGCGCCGGCCGCAAGGCCATCATCGACGGCTCAGCCCAGTTCGCCGGTTCGGACGCCTACCTCAAGGACGAAGAGCTCGAGGCCTCCAAGGCCGTGTGCGGTCCGGACGGCGCCATCAACATCCCGGTCTACATCTCCCCGATCGCCGTGGCCTTCAACCTGCCCGGCATCACGGACCTGAAGCTGGATGCAACCACGGTTGCCAAGATCTTCCGCGGCGAAATCGCCAAGTGGAACGATCCCTCCATCGCCGCCCTGAACGAGGGCGTCAGCCTGCCGGACCTCAAGGTCACCCCGGTGAACCGCTCGGATGACTCCGGTACCACCACCAACTTCACCGACTACCTGGCCTCTGCAGCACCCGAGGTCTGGACGGACAAGTCCTCCGGCGTATGGCCTGCCACCCTGCAGGGCGAAAACGCCAAGGGCACCTCCGGTGTGGTCAAGACCGTCACCGACACCCCCGGCGCCGTGACCTACGCTGATGACTCAGCTGTGGGCGGCAAGCTCGGCACCGCCTCCATCAAGGTGGGCAGCGAGTTCGTCAAGATCTCCGCCGACGCCGCAGCCAAGGCCGTCGAGGCAGGCAAGGCCGTTGAAGGCCGTTCAGCCAACGACGTCGCCATCAAGCTGGACCGCAAGACCACCGCATCGGGTGCCTACCCGGTGGTGCTGGTTTCCTACCACGTGGTCTGCAGCGCCTACGACAAGCAGGAAACCGTTGACCTGGTCAAGGCCTTCGAAAACTACGTAGTTTCCGAGGAAGGCCAGCAGGCCGCCGCGGACTCCGCCAAGTCGGCCCCGCTTTCCTCTACCCTTGCAGAGAAGGCAACTGCGGCTATCGACTCCATCAAGGTCAAGTCCTAATAACCGCTCTGAAACCGGGTTCCCCGCCTGCCGAAAGGCAGTGCGGGGAACTTGGCATTGGACAACACATCTTTCCTGAATCAGCTACCGACCGAAGGGCCGTCGAATGACCGCCACCCCCCTGACAAGTACCCAAGGCGCCGGGCGCGCCGGGGACAAAATCTTCTCGGGCGCCGCGCTGGCCGCCGGCTGCCTCATTCTTGCCGTCCTCTTCGGCGTCGCACTCTTCCTGGTAGTGCAGGCAATCCCCGCGCTGACCGCGCCGGCCGACAAAATCCAGGGCGGCGCCGGCTTCTTCGCTTATATCTGGCCCATCGTGATCGGCACGCTCATCGCTGCGGTCATCGCCCTGGTCATTGCCACGCCCATCGCCATCGGCGTCGCCCTGTTCATCTCGCACTTCGCCCCCCGCGGACTCGCTTCCGGCCTCGGCTACGTGGTGGACCTGCTGGCCGCCATCCCGTCCGTCATCTACGGCGCCTGGGGTGCGGCCTTCCTGGCGAGGGAAATCTCGCCCGCCTACAACTGGCTGGCCGCCAACATGGGCTGGCTGCCGATCTTCCAGGGTCCGGCTTCCGCAACCGGCAAGACCATCCTGACCGCCGGCATCGTCCTGTCCGTGATGGTCCTGCCCATCATCACCTCCCTGTCCCGCGAAATCTTCCTGCAGACCCCCAAGCTGCACGAGGAAGCCGCGCTCGCCCTGGGCGCGACGCGCTGGGAAATGATTAAGATGTCCGTCCTGCCGTTCGCCCGGCCCGGCATCATCAGCGCCGTCATGCTCGGCCTGGGCCGTGCACTCGGCGAGACCATGGCAGTCGCCTTGGTGCTGTCCTCCGGCGCCCTCACCGCCAGCCTGATCCAGTCCGGCAACCAGACCATCGCCGCCGAAATCGCCCTGAACTTCCCGGAGGCCAGCGGGCTCAAGGTCAGCACCCTCATCGCTGCCGGCCTGGTCCTCTTCGTCATCACCCTGGCCGTGAACATGATCGCGCGCTGGATCATCACCCGGCACAAAGAATTCTCGGGAGCCAACTAAATGACCTCCACGCTTACCCCTGTGCGCAGCAAGCGCTCGGCACTCACCAAAGGCCAGTTGCCCAAGTATGCGCCGTACGTCGTCCTTGCCGCAGCCCTGATCCTGGGTGCCGCCATCATGGCCCTGGTGGGCTTCAACCCCGTCGGATGGGGCATCGTCTCGGCGTTGCTGTTTGCCATCGGGCTGGTGTCCTGGAGCGCAGCCGTGGAGGGCTCCCGCAAGGCAAAGGACAAGCTGGCCACCTGCCTGGTGGTGGGGTCCTTCCTCATCGCCCTGCTGCCGCTCATTTCGGTGATCTGGACGGTCCTGGTCAACGGCGTTCCCGGACTCCTCAACCCGGGGTTCCTCACGACGTCCATGAACGGGGTCACCGGTGTCTACGACAACCGGGCCGCGGAGGAAGGCGCCCCGGTCCTGGGCGGTATTTACCACGCCCTTATCGGCACCATCCAGATCACCCTCCTGGCCACGGTCATCTCGGTGCCGGTGGGCCTGCTGACGGCCATCTACCTGGTGGAGTACGGCAACGACGGCCGGCTGGCCCGCGCCATCACGTTCTTCGTTGACGTCATGACCGGCATTCCTTCCATCGTGGCAGGCCTCTTTGCGGCGGCCTTCTTCTTCGCCATTGTCGGCCCCGGCACCAAAACCGGCGCCGTTGCCGCGGTCGCGCTTTCCGTGCTCATGATCCCCGTGGTGGTGCGTTCCAGCGAGGAAATGCTGAAGATCGTTCCCAACGAACTGCGCGAAGCCGCGTACGCCCTGGGCGTGCGCAAGTGGCGGACCATCGTCAAGGTTGTCATCCCGACGGCGATTTCCGGCATTGCCTCAGGCGTCACCCTGGCGATCGCCCGCGTCATCGGTGAGACGGCGCCCATCCTGGTCACCGCGGGCTTCGCCACCAGCATCAACTCCAACGTGTTCAGCGGCTGGATGGCTTCGCTGCCCACGTTCATCTACACCCAGATCCTGAACCCCACGTCGCCGGCCAACCCGGACCCGTCATCCCAGCGTGCCTGGGGCGCGGCCCTCGTGCTGATCATCCTGGTCATGGTCCTCAACCTTGGCGCCCGCCTGATCGCCCGGGTTTTCGCCCCCAAGACGGGCCGCTGACAGTTTCCAGCCAGCGTCCCTTCCGGTCCTATCCGCCGGAACCTAGACTTCAATTCATACCAGTTAGTGAAGGAACACCATGTCTAAGCGCATCGACGTCAAGGACCTGAACGTGTACTACGGCGATTTCCTCGCCGTAGAGGACGTCACCATCAACATCGAGGCCAAGTCCGTTACCGCGTTCATCGGACCCTCGGGCTGCGGAAAGTCCACCTTCCTGCGCACCCTGAACCGCATGCACGAGGTCCTCCCGGGGGCGCGCGTCGAGGGCGAGGTCCTGCTCGACGGCGACAACCTGTACGGCCCGGGCGTGGACCCCGTGACCGTCCGCTCGCAGATCGGCATGGTGTTCCAGCGGCCCAACCCGTTCCCCACCATGTCCATCCGGGACAACGTGCTGGCAGGGGTGAAGCTTAACAACAAGAAGATCTCCAAGGGTGAGGCCGACGTCCTGGTGGAACGCTCGCTGAAGGGCGCCAACCTGTGGAACGAGGTCAAGGACCGCCTGGAGAAGCCAGGCTCAGGCCTTTCCGGCGGACAGCAGCAGCGCCTCTGCATTGCCCGTGCCATTGCCGTGGAGCCGCAGGTGATCCTCATGGACGAGCCGTGTTCCGCGCTGGACCCCATCTCCACCCTGGCCATCGAGGACCTCATCAATGAGCTCAAGGACCAGTACACGGTGGTGATCGTGACGCACAACATGCAGCAGGCAGCCCGCGTCTCGGACCGCACCGCTTTCTTCAACATCGCAGGCACCGGCAAGCCAGGCAAGCTGATCGAGGTGGGAGACACGCACACCATCTTCAGCAACCCCACCCAGAAGGCCACCGAGGACTACGTCTCCGGCCGCTTCGGATAACCCGCCGTCTTTTTGTCCAGGCGCTCCACAGCCCGAGGAGGAACCCTTCCTGCTCGGGCTGTCGGCTGCCCGGGAGGACGCCAAGGAACTGCTGGCGGGGACTTGGGGAATTTAGTACGCTGAACTAGATACTTCGGGAGCTAGTAACTAGAAGAATAGGAGCTTTCCTTGACGCAGACGGCAAACGGCCTCAGGGGCCATCATCCCAACGGGCCTGGAACCTTTGCCGATGGGGAGCACCTCTCTGCGGTCTGGCGCACCAGTTCCTACCTGGAGAGCATCCAGTGGGAACTCGACGCCGCCCACGAGTCCCTCAGGGAAGCCGTCCAGCAGGCAGCCAGTTCCGGGGTGGACCACGGCGCGCTCCTCCAGGCGGCCAACATGACGTCCCAGGAACTGGAAGCGGCCCTGCTGGACGCCCCGCCAGCCTGGCCCACGGGGTTTTAGCCTACTCCGGCACTTCAAGCTGGAAGCCGCACCGGCAGCGCAGGACCCTCGTGGGCAGCGAAACCGCGTTGAGTCCCCCTCCGCTGTCGCTGCTGCGGTAGCAAAGCCGTTCGATCTCGAACTCGGCTTCCTCCATGGGAAACCCGCAGTGGATGTACTCGTCGCCGAACAGGATGACCTGGGCCATCCGGCGCACCTGGTGCAACGCCGCCGCCACATCCCGTGCATAGGCGAGGTGCTCCTGGAACAGCCCGCAGTCGTTGCAGGTGTATCCAACGGTGACCAGGTCCCCGTTGGCTGCCCCCATCGCACTGATGGCGTGGATGGTCAATTGATGTTCGGTCCCGCAGGTTTCGCAGCGAAGCTGCCGCGGCTGGGGCAGGGAATGCCGGGGCCTCGAAGTAGACATGATGCCTGCTCTTTTCCGCGAGGTGCATCCATGCCGCCGATATGCTGCAGCAGCCCAGTCCGCGGCCCTGCACCCGGCGGCGGATGTCCGGCCCGGGAAAGCGAAAGTACGGGATTCCAGAACCTACTTTCGAATCTACGTCACCGTGATCAGCCTGTATAGGGCAATGAAGCCCCCGCATGAAGACATGGCACTACCAGGTTCAACCGGCCACCGGGGTGAGCGCCAAAGCCAGCACGAATGCCAGTGCAGCCGTGGCGGCGGGGGTGAGGACCCAGAGCCCCACGATCCGGATCACCAGCTTCCGGTTAGTCACGGAAAAGTGCTGGTTCTCTCCCGCCCCGAGGACTGCCGAAGTCACCGTGTGCGTGGTGGACAACGGCCAATGGAGCGCAATGGAACCCACAAAAAGCATCACGGCGCTGAGAGTCTGGGCAACAGACCCGCGCAGCGGATCCACCCGGGTGATCTTGTACCCGATCGTGTGCGAGATCCGCCAGCCGCCGAACATGGTCCCGGCGGCAATCATCACCGCTGTCAGCAACATCACCCACAGGGGCAACGAGCCGCCGTCGGAATACCCTGCGGCCAACAGCGCCAGCAGCAGCACGGCGCTGACGCGCTGCCCGTCCTGTATGCCGTGCCCAAAAGCCACGGCCCCGGCCGCCACTGCCTGGCTTCGGCGGAAGCGGTGGTTGACCACATTGGGCTGGGTGTAGCGGGCCGCCCAGGTGGCCGGATACACCAGCATGAAGGCGCCGCTGTAGGCGACGAGCGGGGACAGCACCAGTGGAAGCACAACCTGGAAGAGCAGGGACTGGTCCACCCCTCCGACGCCGGTGCCGCCCACCGCCAGGCTGGCCAGGCCGGCGCCGGCAAGCCCGCCCACCAAGGCGTGGGTGGATGAGGCGGGAATGCCCCGCCACCACAGCAAAATCCCCCATGCGCACGCGCTTGCCAGGCCGGCCACCAGGATGCTGAGGCCCTGCGGCCCCGGAGGAAGGCTGATCCAGGCCCGGCTGATGGCCACAGCCAGCCCGGCGCTCAGCAGGGCGCCAATGAAGTTGAAGAAGGCCGCCAGCAGGACCGCGACGCTGGGGGTGAGGGCCCTGGTGCGGACGGCAAGCGCCACGGAGGTGGAGGCATCGCGGAAGCCGTTGAGGAAGGCGAACGCCGCGGACAGCAGGACCACCAAGCCGAAAATGACCGGCGTCACCTCAGGATTCCTTGACGATGAGGCTGCCCACCTGGGTGGCGATCCGCCGCATGTCCTTGGTGACTTCCACCAGCTGGTTGGCGATGTCCCGGTTGCGGGAATACTGCGCCCATTTCATGTCCGCGATCATGTCCGCCACCCATACGCGGTGGGTGCGTTCGGCGCGCTTGGTGAGGCGGAGGATTTCGATCCAGTAGTCCTCGAGGTCATCGAGGTTGTTGAGCCGGCGCATTGCATCCACGGTCAGTTCGGCCTGCCGGCTGATGATCTCCAGTTGGTCGGCGGCCCGCTTGGGCAGCCGCTCCAGCTTGTACAGGGCCACCAGCTCTGCCGCCGCGTCCATCTTCTCCATCGCCTCGTTGAGGTAGCGGGAGAGCGCGTACATGTCCTCGCGGGGCAGCGGGTTCACGAAACTGGAGCGCATATGCGTCAGGAGGGCGAAGTGCAGCTCCGCGGACTTCGCCTCGTGGTTGTGCATGTCCTCCACCAGCTTGCCGTGTTCATCAGCAGGGACGCCAAGAATTTCGGCCAGGGTGGCGGCAGCCAGCACAATCTGCTGGGCCAACTGCGAAAGGAGGTCCAGCCCGGCGGGCTCCTGGGGGAAAAGGCGCAGCTTCACGTGTTTACCGGTCTCCGGGGAAAAGTACGGGGCGGGGTGTTGCTGCCGTGTGACTTGACTCCGGCGCGCAACTGAGCCAACTCTACCGGCCCGTAACTTGGTGCTTGGAAACAGGCCTGGAATGTCTGGGAAGACGGGCAGGAAAAGTGGCAGAAAAATGGTGCCGAACCGGATACGCCTCTCGGCGGTAGGCCGCTCTAGGCGGCTAATTGTTGAAGCCCGGGGGTTTCGCGGCTCGGCACCGATTTCAGTTTTCTACTTTGGCTGGCGCAAGTCAATCTTGACAGATTGGGCAAGGGCGGGGCAGGCAGGGCGGTCTCAGTCGAGTTCGCCCAGCCGCCACGCGTTCGCGGCATGTTCCAGGTCCTCAGCGGTCTTCACCAGCTGGTGCGAGTTTCGGGTGAGCTTGCTGGCGTGCGCTTCGTTGCCGTGCTCGGCGCCGTCGGCGATGGTTGCCTGGCCGAGTGCCACAACCCGGCAAAAGGCTGCGGAACGTTCCAGCGCGACGTCGAACTCGCCGTCGAACGCGCCGGAGAGGATGGCATCCGCCATGGCCCGCATCTCATCGGCGCCCGGTGGCTCGGCCGCTCCGGCCACCACGTTGGACACCTGGGCAGTGTCCTTTCCGGCCCGGAAATACACCGAGATGCGCTCCGGGTCCTGGACCGTCGCAGCACGCAGGGCGTAGAGGCGCCACAACGCGCCGGGAAGCGAACGCGCGGGACTTTCGGCCCACATTTCCGCGATGGCTTCCAGCCCCTGCTCGTCGGCGAGCTTCACCAGGCGCTCAGTGACCACGGGATCGTCACTGTCGCGGCCGTGGCGGACCAAGGCCTGGGCCGCGAGGTGGGCCGCCTCCGAGACCCGCGCGGGATCCGCGCCCCCGGCAAAGGGCTCGAAGTCGATGGGAGCGAAGGGCTTGGGCTTATGGTGCCGGTTCGCGCCGCCGTAAGGACTGGATCCTGCTTGCTCACTCATGCCCCCACGCTACTCCTGTGCCAAGGCGGAAATCGAGCATCCGTGCTCCCCGGCCGTCGCGTGATTCCGGGCCGACAGCGGTTTGGCAGCGTCGTGCGAACGCGCCGGAACCATGGGTTAGAGTATTAACGTCCAGAAATGGACTAGGCCGTATTGGCCAGCGCCGGCGGCGCTGAACCATTCGGCGGGGGCCTTTAGCTCAGTTGGTAGAGCATCGGACTTTTAATCCGTGGGTCGTGGGTTCGAGCCCCACAGGGCCCACTCTTTTAGCGAAGAGTGGAAACCCCCGGTTCCTTGCACCTGCAGGGAACCGGGGGTTTTTCTTTGAGTTCATGCCGGATCCGAGCATCAGCGCCCGGGACTGGCGGATTAGTCGCTCAAGGCGTCAAGGACTTTGCGCAGCCGGGCACCGGCGTCGTCGGCAACCTCTTTGACGGCCGGCGCAGCGCTAAGCCGGGCCATGGTCTGGGGGTCGATGGCCTCGACAGTGGTGGCTCCCGCGTCTTTGCTGCGGCGTACGACGACATTACAGGGCAGGAGCGCGCCCATTTCCGGCTCTGCAGCAAGCGCCCGGCTGGCCAGCGCAGGGTTGCAGGCGCCGAGGATGACGTAGTCGCCGACGGCCTCAGCGGCTTCGGGGCCAAGCTTGGCTTCGAAGGTGGACCGGACGTCGATTTCCGTGAGTACTCCGAAGCCCTGCGCTGACAGGGCATCCCGGGTGCGGTCCAGGGCTTCGGCCCATGGAAGAGCGATGGTGGTGCTGAGCGTGTACGTCATGATTCTCCTTGGGTGGGCTTGACAGTGAAATTGATCGGGCGAGGGAAAAGAAGGACTTCTCCATAGATCGGGTCCTCCGTCCAGCTTATACCCCCTGGGGTGTTTTTCTCCGAGCGGAAGCCGCAATCCTGTGCACGCAGGCAGAATAGGCACATGGCAAAAAGTAGCAAGGGGCGGATGCCGCGCCTTGAAGATGTGGCGGACAGGGCCGGGGTTTCCCACCAGACAGTCTCCCGGGTGATCAACAATCACCCCAATGTCAGCGAATCGACGCGCGCGAAGGTGGAGGCCGCCATCGCCGAGCTGGGGTACCGCCGGAATACCGCCGCCCGCAGCCTGGTCACCCGGCGCTCGCAGACCATCGGCGTCCTGGCCAGCGAGCTGTCCCAATACGGTCCGGCCAACACACTCCTGGGGGTTGAACAGGCCGCCCGGAACGCCGGCTATTTTGTCAGCATCGCAGCCCTCCGCGAGGTAGGCAGGGATGCCATTTCCGACGCCGTCAACCACTTCATGGACCAGGCCGTTGACGGAATTGCGGTGCTGGTGCCGCACGCCGACACCCTGCTGGCCCTGGAAGAAATGCGCCTGCCCGTGCCTGTGGTGGCGGTGGGGTCCCTTGGCAGCAGCAGTGTCAGCGGGGCCATGGTGGACCAGCGCCGCGGCGCCGAGCTCGCCGTAGAGCACCTGATCAGCCAGGGCCACCGCCGGATCGGCCATATCGCCGGACCGCAGGACTGGACGGACGGTTCAGAACGCGCCGAAGGCTGGCGCGAGGCACTCAGGGCTGCCGATCTGGCCGACGACCTCCTGGTGCAGGGCGATTGGAGTGCCGGCAGCGGGTATGAGGCAGGCCGGAAGCTCGCGGCCGACCGGACCGCGACGGCTCTCTTCGTGGGCAACGACCAGATGGCCCTGGGCGTGCTGCGCGCCTTCGCGGAAGCGGGGGTCCGCGTGCCCGACGACGTCTCCGTGGTGGGGTTCGACGACCAGCCGGAATCGGGGTACTTCACCCCGCCGCTCACCACGGTGCGGCAGGACTTCGAGGAGCTGGGCCGGCGCTGCATGGACATCATGCTCAAGGAGATCGAAGCCGGCGCCGACGTCAGCTCCACTGTGGTCACGCCGGAACTGGTCCTCCGGGCGAGTACGGCCCCGCCCGCGCAGCCGGAAAAATCCTGAACAAATTTCCATGCAAGTGCATCCAACCTTGATGCTGCGCCGGTAGTAGGGGTGTAAGCAAAAACGCCCGTGCAGCGGGCCGATCAAGGAGAAGGACATGCGCAACAGGATTTTTACAGCAGGCGCCGGTGCGGCGGCAATCGCGGCGGCAATCGCTCTCGCCGGCCCGGCCCACGCTGCGGAGGGGGACGCGCAGCTGTCCGTCCTCCACGGTGTACCGGGCTTGACCGTGGACGTCTGGGTCAACGGAGACCGGACCCTGGACGACTTCACTCCCGGCAGCCTGGCCGGCCCGCTGGCCCTGCCGCCAGGGGCCTACGAACTCGCCATCACCGCCTCGGACGCCGCCGACGCATCCGCGGCCGTCATCGGCCCGGTCAGTGTCACGCTGGCCGCCAACGGCAACTACACCGCCGTCGCCAACCTTGACGCAGCAGGCAACCCCACCGCCAACCTCTTCACCAACAACGTTTCCCGGATCGAGGCCGGCAAAGGCAAACTGACCGTCCGGCACACGGCGGCAGCTCCCGCCGTGGACGTCCTCGCCGGCGGTGCCGCCGTTGTTACCAACCTCGCCAACCCGAACGAACAGACCCTCACGCTTGACCCCGGCACCGTTTCGGCCGCAGTCGCTGCCACGGGAACCACGGCACCGGTGATCGGCCCGGCCGACGTCACGATCGCTGAAGGTACGCACACCATCGTGTACGCCTGGGGCAGCCTGGCGGACAAGAACCTCCAGTTGGCCGTCCAGACCATCGAGGGCCTGCACTCAGCTCCCGCCTCGGTGCCTGGAGCCCGTGACGGCTCCGGCGATGTTGCCTCGACTGGCCCGGCAGTACTCGCGGTCGGTTTCGGAGCGGCAGCGCTGGCCCTGCTCCTCGGCGGCCTGGGCGTAGCCCGCACCGTGGCCGCCCGCCGGGCGGAGTAGACCCCGCTGACGGCCGCCCGGTGAAAGCCGGGCGGCCGTCCCCTTGTCCCATCAGATGCAGGTTCCCGCCCAGGCGCGGACGAAAGAAAGGCCGGACAGATGGACCCGATACAACAAGCCGGCAAGGCATGCGCCGGCCCGGCCAATGCCGGACAGGTTAAGGCAATCACGACGACGGCAGGGGAGTGCCGCCGTCGTCCTTCCGCTTTTTCTGTCGCCGGACTCCTGTTCGCGGCCGCACTGCTGCTTCCCGGCTGCGCGGCGCAACCGGCCCAGCAGGCTCCAGCCTCCCCGCCGGCAGCCAGCCAGGCTGGCGCGACGAGTCCAGCCCAGCGGGAAAGCTCCGCCGCCGGGACTGCGCCGGTTCCGGAGATTCCGGTGCGGCCCGCCACTCCGGAATCAACGGCCGCGGAGCCTTCCCCGGTTTCGCTCACGGTGGCCGGGACTTCCATCGACATGCCCGTAGTTCCGGTGGGAGTTGCGGAGGGCGGGGCCATGGAAATTCCGGACGCCTTCGACCGGGCGGGCTGGTACCGGTTCGGCCCGGCCCCGGGAGCCGCGGCCGGTACTGCCGTCATTGCCGGGCACATCGACACGAAATCGGACACCGCACCGTTCTCGCAGCTGAAAACGGTGGCGGCAGGAACCCTGGTGCAGGTAGGGCGGCAGGGTGCCCCTGCCCTGAACTACCGGGTGGTCGGGGTGGAACTGATGGCCAAGGACAGGTTCGACGGAAGCTCCGTGTTCCGGCGCTCGGGCCCGCATGAACTCAAGGTTGTCACCTGCGGCGGCGAATGGCTGGACGAACGAATGGACTACAGCGACAATGTGATTGTCACCGCGGTCCTTGAGTGAGCGGTGATGCTGCCTTGAACCTCGCCACCGATGCCGCGAAGGAGCCACGTTTGGTACCTCCCGACCAGGCTTCGCGGGGTTGGGAAGATGAGCTCACACCCTCCTTCCTGGCCGGAGACGAACGCGCCCTGGCGGCCGCCTACCGTGAATTCGCGCCGCTGGTGCACACCCTTGCATTGCGTTCGCTGCCGGACCGCTCGGCGGCGGACGATGTTACCCAGGAGGTCTTCATCCGCGTGTGGCGCTCCCGGAGCACCTTCAATCCGCAGGTTGCGAGGCTTCCGGCGTGGATTGTGGGCATCACCCGGAATGTTATCTCGGACACCCTGTCCGCATCGGCCCGGGAAACGCGGAAAGCCCTCGCGGTGGCGGGAGCCGGCCTGGCCGACGAAGCCGGGAACGGCCTTGAAGACGCGGAAATCCTGGCGGACAGGATCCTCCTGGACGGGGAACTGGACAGGCTTGGCGAACCCCAGGGGTCCATCATGAAGCTTGCCTTCTACGATGACCTGACCCATGAGCAGATCTCGCGGAAACTTGGCCTGCCCCTTGGTACCGTCAAAAGCCACATCCGCCGCAGCCTGTCGCACCTGAGAAACAGATTGGAGGTAAACCATGCCGCATCTTGATCCGGAAGAGTTGAGCCTCCTTGCCCTGTACGACGACTGGGACGACGGCGGCAGGGAGCACCTGCGGGTCTGCCCGGAGTGCGCGGCAGACTTTGCTGCGCTTCGCCGGGCGGTGGAGGCGGTAAAGACCACGCCGGATGCCGGCAGCCTCGAGCGCCCCGGCCCCCACGTGTGGGCCGGGATCCATCGGGAACTGGGCCTGTCCGGGTCTGTGCAGGAAGATCCGTTGGCCAGCGCCGGGCACAAGGCCGCGGCGGAGCCTGTTTCCCTGCAGGACAGGGCCGGAACCCGCCCGGCCCGGCGCGCAGCCTGGTGGCAGCGCCCGGGAACCTGGATGGCTGCTGCCGCGGCGGCCGTGCTTGTCACCGCAGGTGCTGTGTGGTCGCTCAACCAGGCGCCCCGGCCGCTTGCGGAGGCGGACCTGGCACCACTTGCCCAGTTCTCCGCCGCCGGTTCGGCAAAGGTGGTGGAGGCGGCGGACGGCTCCCGTGCCTTGGAGATACAGCTCAGCAAGGACGAGGCGAAGGGCTACCAGGAAGTCTGGCTGATCGCCCCCGACCTTTCACGGCTGGTGAGCCTGGGCGTGATGAATTCCGAATCGGGGACCTTCCAACTGCCCGCCGGCCTGGAGCTCTCGGAGTACCCCATTGTTGACGTCTCTGACGAGCCCGTGGACGGCAATCCGGCCCATTCAAGCGTCAGCATCGCCAGGGGCACGCTCAAAACCTGAGCCGCCCCTGCCGCTCCGGCTAGTGGCCGAAGTGGGCGCGGGGCGGACCCTCGGGCAGCCGCTCGAGGATGTCCTCCGCCACCTGGCGCAGCTTGATGTTCCGGTGGCTGGACGCCTTGGCGAGGATGGCAAACGCCTCGTGGTAGGAGCACCGGTTCTGCGCCATGATCACTCCACAGGCGACATTGATTGATGTCCGGCTGTCCAGCGCCGAGCGCAGGTCGGTGGCCATGGACCTGGCGGAGTGGAGGCTGATGGCCACTCCCAGGCTGGGCGCGGCAAGTCCGGCGAAGGTGCGGGCTTCGGCGATGACCTGCAGCGGGAAAGCCTTGGCGTCCTGGGTGAAGAATGCCAGGGCCGCACCTATGTCCCCATAGGCGGTTCCGTCCGCAGCCCCACTGTCCGCATAGCCGGGTGCCATCCGGAGCCGTACCCCCATCGCGCTGCCGAACCCTGCCAGCTGCAGCTGGGTGGAATACCGCGGCCACCGGAAGTCCCCGTTCCGCTGGAGCACCGCCACGGGATGGCCGCCTGACAGGATGTCGTTGACCGGGCCCTCCTTGGCTTCCTGCTCCCACTCCAGAACATGGACCACGTCGTCCGACGTGCCGGTGGCGGCTGGATTCCTCTTGGGCTGGCGCACCACCACCCCGCACTCGATCCGGATCCCCGTGGCCCGAACCACTGACCGGACGGCCGCGGCCGCCAGCAGCTCGAGGGACTCAAGCAGGCTGTGGGTGCCGGTCACCAGGTCAAGCACCAGCCCATCCGGGGTGCCGGACTCCGCTGGCGCCTGCCGCCGGTCCAGGCCCTGCCGGGAACGAAGAGGGCCGGCGACGGCTGGGGGAGAGGCCTTGGTCTCAAAGGCCTCCTCGTCGCCGGCCCCGCTTAATACCCGCGTCCGATGGACCGGGAAGCCTGCGCTTGCCTGCTGTGCGTGCATTGCCGTCTCACACCCCCTAGTGAGCCAAGTACTACAGGCCGGAACACGTCTTGTCTCTGAGAAGAAAGTAGTTCCGCCGCAGGTCCCGGCGAACGCGTAAGAGGTACCCGACTTTGAGATTAGGTACTACTTGGATTTTCGCCTCCACCGCCAGCCGGTGCTTGACTCCTGCCGCCGCAGCACGAAGAATGCTTTCTATAACGTTGTAAATAGATGAAGACGAGGACCTTTTAGTGACCGCCACAGAATCAGCCGCAGCCAAAATCACCATGGATCCCTCCTTCGTGGTGGGTCCAGTCCGCCGGCGTACTTTCGGTGCCTTTGTTGAGCACCTTGGCCGTTGTGTGTATACCGGCATTTTCGAGCCGGACCACCCCAACGCCGACGGGGACGGGTTCCGCCGGGACGTGCTGGAGCTGACCCGGGAACTGGGGGTGTCCACGGTCCGCTATCCCGGCGGCAACTTCGTCTCCGGGTACCGCTGGGAGGACGGCGTGGGTCCGGCGGACCAGCGGCCTGTCCGGCTGGACCTGGCCTGGCACTCCACCGACCCCAACCTCGTGGGGGTGGACGAGTTCGCCAAGTGGTCCGCCAAGGCCGGCGTCGAGCCCATGATGGCCGTGAACCTGGGCACCCGCGGCACGCAGGAGGCGCTTGACCTGCTGGAGTACTGCAACATCGACGGCGGCACCACCTTCTCGGACCAGCGAAGGGCCAACGGTGCGGAGGACGGCTACGGCATCAGGATGTGGTGCCTCGGCAATGAAATGGACGGCCCCTGGCAGATCGGGCACAAGAACGCGCTGGAGTACGGGCGGCTGGCAGCGGACACCGCCCGCGGCATGCGCATGATCGAACCGGACCTGGAACTTGTGGCATGCGGCAGCTCCGGACCCACCATGCCCACCTTCGGGGAGTGGGAACGCGTGGTCCTATCCGAAACCTACGAGCTGGTGGACCTCATCTCGGCCCACCAATACTTTGAAGACTTCGGCGACCTTCAGGAACACCTCTCCGCCGGGCACCGGATGGAGGCGTTTATCCAGGACATCGTCAGCCACATCGACCACGTGAAGTCCGTGAAGAAGTCCGCCAGGCAGGTCAACATCTCCTTCGATGAGTGGAACGTCTGGCACATGAGCCGCGACGAGTCCCGCGTCCCCACCGGCAAGGACTGGCCTGTTGCCCCCGTCCTGCTCGAGGACACCTACACGGTGGCGGACGCCGTCGTCGTTGGCGATCTCCTGGTCACCCTGCTCAGGAACACGGACCGCGTCCACTCGGCCAGCCTGGCCCAGCTGGTCAACGTGATCGCCCCGATCATGACCGAACCGGGCGGCCGCGCCTGGAAGCAGACCACCTTCCACCCGTTCGCACTCACGTCCCGCCACGCTTCCGGAACCGTGCTGCAGCTCGCCGTCGAATCCCCGCGGATCAGCGGGGGAAAGACGGCCGACTTTGCCGCAGTGTCCGCCGTCGCAACCTATGACGCCGAAAAAGGCGAAGCGGTTGTCTTTGCCGTCAACCGCTCGGCCACTGACGTGATCGCTTTGGATGCCGCGGTCTCCGGCCTGGGCAGCGTGCGGGTGGTGGAGGCGCTAACCTACGCGAACAAGGATCCGTACTGGCAGGCAACCGCCGACGACTCGACGTCGGTCCTGCCGGCCGAAAACGTCACGGTGAAGGCCGACGGCGGCCGCCTCACCGCCGAGCTCCCGGCCGTGTCCTGGTCCATGATCCGGCTGGCGGTGGAGCACTAGCCTCCCGCCAGACTCCTGCCGGGCCGGGCCGGGCCGGGTCGGGGCGGGGCGGCATGACGGCCGTGGCCCGCGGGTGGGAGGATGGACCGCATGGAATTGCACATCACAGGGGATCCCGCCGCGGACAAGTTGCTGAGCGAGGACGCCTTCGCCCTGCTGACCGGCATGCTGCTGGACCAGCAGGTGACCATGGAGTCCGCGTTCGCGGGGCCGGAGAAGATCAGGACCAGGATCGGGTCAATGAAACCCGAAACCATCGCCGCGCAGGAGCCGCAGGCCTTCGTGGAGATGTTCAAGGAACGGCCCGCCGTGCACCGCTTCCCCGGCTCAATGGCCGCACGCGTGCAGGCGCTCGCCGAAACGGTGCAGGACGAGTGGGACGGGGACGCCACCGCCATTTGGACCAGGGGCAACCCGGACGGCGCAGAGGTGCTTCGCCGGCTGAAGGCGCTGCCCGGCTTCGGGGAGCAGAAAGCCAAAATCTTCCTGGCACTGCTCGGCAAGCAGTGCGGGCTGCAGGCGCAGGGCTGGCGGGAAGCTGCCGGGCACTACGGCGAGGAGGGCTCGTACCTCTCCGTGGCCGACATCGTGGATCCGGAGTCCCTCACCAAGGTGCGGGCCAGCAAGCAGGCCGCGAAGGCCGCTGCCAAGGCAGCAAAGGGCTGACCGGCCGCTCCCTCGCGGCTTTCGGCCGCAGCGTTGGCCCGCTACTGCGCTGGTTGCGGCACCCACGCCATCTTCTGCAACGATGTATGGCAGGAACTGGCGGAACCACACAAAGGAGCCATGATGGCGGTCACCATGAACGACGTTGCGAGGGCGGCCGGAGTGTCGCTCAAGACCGTTTCCAACGTGCTCAATGACTACGAGTTCATCCGGCCTGCCACCAGGCAGCGGGTCCTGGACGCCATCGGGGAGCTGGGCTATGAGGCCAACCTGACAGCGCGCAGCCTCCGGTCCGGGAAGACCAGGATGCTGGGGCTGGTCCTCTCCGACCTTTCCGCTCCCTACTATGCCGAACTGGCGTCAAGGTTGATGAAGGCGGCGTCCCGGCGCGGGTACCGGGTCCTGGTGGAACAATCCGACGCCGCGGGCGAGGTGGAACTTAACGCCCTGCAGGGCCCGTTCCGCCAGCTCACCGACGGGCTGCTGTTCACTCCCTTGGTTGTTGACGCGGACAGCATCGCCGCCCGCCTCGGCAAGAAGCCCCTGGTCCTGCTGGGCGAACACATCCTGGATCCCCGGTTCGACCTGGTCACCATGAAGAACGGGGAAGCGGCTGCAGCCCTGACCACCCACCTGCTGGCCGGTGGCCGCCGTCGGATTGCCGTGGTTGGTGCCCGCCCCGGGGAGTCCGCGGGCAGCGCCGGGCTGCGGCTCAACGGCTACCGCAAGGCGCTGGACCATGCAGGGATCCCGTTTGATCCGGCACTGATCGCGCCCTGCGAGTGGCGGCGTGACGGCGGAGCGGCGGCCGTGGCCGGGCTCCTGGACAGCGGCGTGAAGTTCGACGCCGTCTTCGGCCTGAACGATGTCCTCGCCTTGGGAGCCATGCACGAGCTGCTGATCCGAGGCGTGCGGGTTCCGCAGGAGGTGGCCGTGGCGGGCTTCGACGACATCGACGAGGCCCGGTTCGCCGCACCCTCGCTGACCACCGTCTCCCCCGGCATGGAGGAAATTGCGGAACGCTCCACCGGCCTGCTCATCGACAGGATCGAGGGGCAGGCCACGGAGGAGCAGGGTGTGCACATCGAGGCCGGCTTCCAGTTGAAAGTCCGCGAGTCGGCACCGTAGGGGTTGTACCTTGCCGAGGTTTCGCCGGCAAGCCACGGGGTACGTTTCCGGACATGATTGCACTTCTTGTCATCGACATGCAGAACGCCTACTTCGAGGCCCCCGAACTTGCCGCGCAGCAGGAACAGCTGGTGGCCTCCTGCAACAGGCTGCTCGAGGCCTTCAAGGCGAGCGGCCACAAGGCCCTGATGGTGGGGACGGAGCACGAGCGGGACAAGTCAACCTGGACGCTGAACATGCTCGACGACGACCAGGGCTTCGTTTTCCGCGGCACCGAGCAGGCCCAGGCAGTGCCCGGGCTCGCCCTCGACGGCCTGCCCCAGCTGAACAAAACCCGGGACAGCGCCTTCGTGGGCACCAACCTCCTGTCCCGGCTGCGCAACTGGGGCGCGGACGAGGTGGTCCTCGCCGGAGTCTCCACCCACAACTGCATAGCCCAGACCGGCGCCGACGCCTTCGCCCACAACATCCGGGTCACCTATGCCAAGGACGCGATGGCCTCCGAGGACAGCCGGGACGCCGCGGACATGCTGCGCATCCTCTCCGCCAGCTACCGCCAGCCCGTCCAGTCCACCGAGGAGATCCTGGCCCGGCTCACCACATGAGCCTCCCGCCGCCGGAGTCTTGCCTGGACTGGAGAGCCGCCCATAACAAAGCCGAAACGTAGCCGAAACGTCCGCCACCTACTGTAGGTCCCACGCCGTCCGCTGGCTGCCGAAGGGACCCTCATGCATTTGATGCCACGTGAGCAGGAAAAGCTTCTGATCGTGGTGGCCGCCGACCTTGCGCGCCGCCGCCAGGCCCGCGGACTCAAGCTCAACTACCCGGAAGCCGTGGCCATCATCAGCTACGAACTGATCGAGGGCGCCCGGGACGGCCGTACCGTCGCGGACCTCATGAGCTACGGGACCACCCTCCTCCGCCGCGAGGACGTCATGGAGGGCGTGCCCGAAATGATCCACGACGTGCAGATCGAGGCCACCTTCCCCGACGGCACCAAGCTCGTCACCGTCCACGATCCCATCCGCTGAAGGGGCAGGCCATGATCCCAGGAGAGTACGTCCTCCGCCCGGAGCCCGTGACGGCAAACGCCGGGCGGACGGCGATCGAGGTCGCCGTGACCAACACCGGCGACCGGCCCGTCCAGGTGGGTTCCCACTTCCACTTCGCCGAAGCCAATGCTGCCTTGTCCTTCGACCGGGAGGCCGCCTACGGCCGGCGCCTGGACATTCCTGCGGGAACGGCTGGACGGTTTGAGCCGGGGGACTCCCGGAGCGTGCGGCTGATCGAACTGGCCGGGCGCCGTGAGGTGTTCGGGCTCAGCAATGCTGTCAACGGAAAGCTCGACGGCGGCACCCGCCCGGAAGGGGACGTCCAGTGAGCTTCGAGATCCCACGCCGGCAGTACGCAGACCTGTACGGGCCCACCGCCGGGGACAAGATCCGCCTGGCGGACACCGAGCTGTTCCTCGAGATCGAACAAGACCTCACCGTCTACGGCGAAGAGGTGGTGTTCGGCGGCGGCAAGGTGATCCGCGACGGCATGGGCCAGAACGGCCAGGCGGTCCGCGATGAGGACATCCCGGACACCGTGATCACCAACGCCGTGATCCTGGACTACACCGGCATCTACAAGGCTGATGTCGCCCTCAAGGACGGCCACATCTTCAAGATCGGCAAGGCCGGCAACCCGCAGATTACCGACGGCGTCACCATTACCATCGGCGCCAGCACCGAAATCATCGCCGGCGAACGCAAGATCCTCACTGCCGGCGGCGTCGACACCCACATCCACTTCATCTCCCCGGACCAGGTCCCGACGGCGCTGGCCAGCGGCGTGACCACCATGATCGGCGGCGGCACCGGTCCGGCCGAAGGCACCAAGGCCACCACCGTGACGCCCGGGAAGTGGCACATCCAGCGGATGCTGCAGGCGGCCGAGGGGTTCCCCATGAACATCGGCCTGTTCGGCAAGGGCCACGCGTCCGCCGTCGAACCCCTGGCCGAGCAGATCCGCGCCGGTGCCATCGGACTCAAGGTCCACGAGGACTGGGGGTCCACCACCTCCTCGATCGACATGTCCCTGACAGTGGCCGACGAGTACGACGTCCAGGTGGCTATCCACACGGACACCCTCAACGAGTGCGGCTTCGTGGAGGACACCATCCGCGCCATCGACGGCCGCGTGATCCATACCTTCCATACCGAGGGAGCCGGCGGCGGGCACGCGCCGGACATCATCAAGATCGCCGGGATGCCCAACGTCCTGCCGGCCTCCACGAACCCCACGCTTCCCTACACGCGCAACACCATTGAAGAGCACCTGGACATGCTGATGGTCTGCCACCACCTCAACCCGGACATCCCCGAGGACGTGGCCTTCGCCGATTCCAGGATCCGTGCCGAGACCATCGCGGCCGAGGACGTCCTGCAGGACCTCGGCATCTTCTCCATCACGTCGTCGGACTCCCAGGCGATGGGGCGCGTTGGCGAGGTGATCACCCGCACGTGGCAGGTGGCGGACAAGATGAAGAAACAGCGCGGTGTCCTGGAAGACCCACGCGGGGATGGCGCCGCCGGCACCCACGGCAGCGCGGGCAGCGACAACTTCCGGCTCAAGCGCTACGTTGCCAAGTACACGATCAATCCCGCCATCGCCCAGGGGATCGCTGACTCCGTGGGCTCGGTGGAGGTGGGCAAGTTCGCCGACCTGGTGCTGTGGGACCCGGCCTTCTTCGGCGTCAAGCCCGAGCTTGTCCTCAAGGGCGGCCAGATCGCCTACGCGCTGATGGGGGACGCCAACGCCTCCATTCCCACGCCGCAGCCGCGCACCATGCGGCCCATGTTCGGGGCGTTCGGAAAGGCGGTGCAGCAGTGCTCCATCACCTTCCTGTCCAAGGCAGCCATCGACGCCGGTGTCCCCGGGGAACTCGGGCTGGAGAAGGTCATCCGGCCTGTCTCCGGCATCCGGTCGCTCACCAAAGCCGACCTGAAATACAACGACGCCACCCCGGACATCCAGGTGGACCCGGAAACCTATCAGGTAACCGTCGACGGCGAAGACGTCACCTGCGAGCCGTCCGACGTGCTGCCCATGGCCCAGCGCTACTTCCTCTTCTGATTTCTTCCAAGCCCACGGAGACCCAGTGATCATCGACAAAGTCCTCGGCAACCTGCACGAACTGCCGGACCCGCACATCTACGCGGGCGTGCACCAGGAGAAAGTGGTCCTCCCCAGCGCCCAGCTGGTCAAGCGCATCCAGCGCGCGACGACGGACCACGGCAAGGAGATCGGCATCCGGCTGCCGTCCGGCTCCGGGGACCTGCGCGACGGCGACATCCTGCACATCGAAGGGTCCAACATGATCGTGGTGTCCGTCCTGCCCACCGACGTCCTGGTGATCGCCCCGCGGACCATCTCCGAAATGGGCGTCGTGGCCCACTCCCTGGGCAACCGGCACCTGCAGGCACAGTTCTTTGACTCATCGTCCGAATATGAAGCCGACGTCATGGTGTGCGCCTACGACCACACCGTCGAGGACTACCTCCGCCACAACTCGGTGCCCTACACCCGCCAGGAACGCGTCATGCCTGTACCTTTCCGCCATGCTGAACACTCGCACTAGTTCCAGCGTCACGTTGGGTACGGCGGCGGGTGAAGGGGGCTGTGCCCGTCCCCTGGCGCTCCCAACCCTCGCAAGCTCGGGCCGGGTCCCGCGCGCCAGTGGGCCCCCCGCGCGGCCCACCACGCCGCAGCCCTTATCTCCCGCCTCCGCCGACCCGAAACGTCACCTTTCCGGCGGGGGACTGTCATGAGCTACCAGCTGGCGCTCGCGCAGCTTACTGACTCGGCGCTTCCTACCGGGGCGTTTGCTCACTCTCTTGGTTTCGAGGGGTACATCGAGCGGGAGCTCGTGCTTGATGAGGGGTCTTTTGCGGTGTGGCTCGGTGCCTTTATCGGGCAGCAGTTGACGTACTCGGATGGGTTGGCTGTCCGGTTCCTCTATGAGGGGGTTGATGTTCTTGAGCTTGATGCCCTGCTTTCCGCCTGTCTTTTGCCGCGGCAGGTTCGGGAGGCTTCCGTCAAGATGGGGACCCGGTTGCTGGAGATCGGGGCGGAGGTCTTCCCCTCGGCGGAGCTGGAACTGTACCGGGACCTGGTGACCACCGGCCGGGCCGCCGGGCACCAGCCGCTGGCGTTCGCCGTCGTGGCCCGATCACTCGGCGTGCCGCTGCAGGAGGCGCTCGCCGCCTACCTTTTCGCCACGGTCACGTCCCTGACGCAAAACGCCGTCCGCGCCATCCCGCTGGGCCAGAACGCAGGCCAGCGGCTGCTTCGGAAGGCGGCCGACGACGTTGCTGCCGCCGTCGAACGCATCCCGCACCTCACGCCCGACGACTTCGGGGCCTTGAGTCCCGGACTGGAAATTTCGCAAATGCGGCACGAACGCCAACGTGCCCGGATGTTCATGAGCTAACCGTGCATTTAGGTACTGCGCTTTCAAATTCAGGAGGAACCATGGCTGAACCCATCAAGATCGGCATCGGCGGACCCGTCGGGGCGGGCAAGACGCAGCTCGTGGAGCGCCTCACCCGGCATATGAGCGGGGAAGTCTCCATGGCCGCCATCACCAACGACATCTACACCATCGAGGACGCCAAGATCCTCGCCGCCAACGGCATCCTCCCCGTGGACCGCATCATCGGCGTCGAAACCGGCGGCTGCCCGCACACCGCCATCCGCGAAGACACCTCCATGAACACCGCCGCCATCGAGGAACTCAAAGCCCGGCACCCCGACCTGCAGGTCATCTTCGTCGAATCCGGCGGCGACAACCTCTCGGCCACCTTCAGCCCGGAACTCGTCGACTTCTCCATTTACATCATCGACGTGGCCCAGGGCGAAAAGATCCCCCGCAAGGCAGGCCAGGGGATGATCAAATCGGATCTCTTCATCATCAACAAAACCGACCTCGCGCCCCACGTTGGGGCGGACCTCGCCGTCATGGAACGGGATTCCAAAGAGTTCCGCGGGGCCAAGCCGTTCTGCTTCACCAACCTCAAGACCGACGAAGGGCTCGACAAGGTCATCGATTGGATCCGCCACGACGTCCTGATGCTTGACCTGGCGCAATGAGCACGACGGCGGTCGGGTCACCGATGGGCCGGCTTGAGCTTGGCGTGAGTTTCCGGGGCGGAAGGTCCATTGCTTCCCGCCAGTTCCACGAGGGGGCCCTGAGGGTACTCCGGCCGCACTACCTCGATGACTCCGGGCAGGTTTGCTATGTCGTCGTCAACCCGGGTGGGGCTTATCTCGGGGCGGATCTGTTTCTTCTGAATGTTGAGGTCGGGGACGGCGCTGACCTGTTGCTGACCACCCAGTCCGCCACCAAGGTCTACCGGACTCCAGGGTCCTTTGCCGAGCAGCGGATGGCTGTCCGGCTGGGGGATGGGACCCGGCTGGAACTGGTCCCGGACCAGCTCATTGCCTACCGGGAGGCCAGCTACCGGCAACGGACGCACATTACTGTTCGGCCGTCGTCGTGCCTTGTCATGGCCGAGGTGGTGACGCCGGGCTGGTCTCCGGACGGTGCAGCCTTCCGGTACGAGGAAGTGCGGCTGCGGAACGAAATCCACGTTGAAACTGAAGGCGCCACCCAGCTGCTGGCGCTGGACAACCTGCTCATCCGGCCACCGTCGGGGGATGTCACAGGGCTTGGCTTCATGGAAGGCTTCAGCCACCTCGGGTCGCTCATCGTGGTGGACCCCCGCGTGGACCAGGCGCTCGCGGATGAGCTGCACGGCACCACATCCAACACTGATGCCCTGACCGGCATCTCCCTCACCCGCACAATCGCCGGAACCACGGGCCTGGTCCTGCGCTCGTTGTCGAACAGTACCGGGGAACTGAACCGCCACCTCGGGGCCTGCATCGCGCTCCTCCGGGAGCGGTGGCACGGGCAGGGACCACTGGACCTGAGGAAACACTGATGACAGCCCTCGGCAACATCACCACGCTGTACCGGGAGCGGGAAGCGCTGCCGCTGCGGACCCGCCTGCTGTGGATGTTCGGTGCCGTGGCCGCGCTGCATGCAGCCGCCGTCGTGCTCCTGCTCGCCGGGAACGCAGGCAAGGCAGGCGGAACCGGGGCGCAGGCACTCACGTGGGGGCTGGTCCTGACCGCCTACCTCTCCGGCGTGAAGCACAGCTACGACTGGGACCACCTCGCGGCCATCGACAACTCCACCCGCAAATTCGTGGCGCAGCGGCAGGACCCGGTGAGTGTCGGGTTCGCGTTCAGCCTCGGCCACAGCTCCGTGGTGACGCTGGCCGGCGTGCTGGTGATCGCGGGCGCCGCGGTGGTGGGGGAGTTCATGCAGGAAGGGTCCGCCGGGAACCTGGTGCTCGGGCTGGTGGGCAGCGGCGTGTCCGGACTGTTCCTGCTGGCCATGGGCCTGTTCAACGGTTCAGCGTTTGCCCGCTCGGCCCGCGCCTACCGCCGGGCACGGACCGGGGCCGCGATCAATCCGCAGGACCTCGCGCCGCAGGGACTGGTTGCCCGCCTCCTGGCGCGGCCGCTGGCCAGGGTACGGCGGCCGCGGAACATCTATGTCATCGGCTTCCTGTTCGGGTTGGGCTTTGACACCGCCACCACCGTCGGACTGCTGATGATCACGACGGCGGCGTCGCTGGCCGGGGTGCCCGCGTTCGCCCTGCTGGCGCTGCCCCTCGCCTTCGCTGCCGCCATGACCCTGTGCGACTCGCTGAACGGCATGGCCATGATGCGGATGTACTGTTCGGCCCTCGACGATCCGCAGCGGAAACTCGGCTTCAACGCCCTCGTCACCGGAATCTCGGCGGTCTCCGCCCTGTTTGTCGCGGTCATCACCCTGGGCGGCTTCGCCAACACAGCCTTCGCGCTGGAGGACCCCTTGACTGTGTGGCTGGGATCCGTTGACCTGGGCGACGCCGGCCTGCTGCTGGTGGCCCTGCTGCTGGCCGTCTGGGCAGCAGCGGCCCTGAAAGCACCGACGCAGGCAAAGCGGACGCAGGGCCGGCCCGCCCCCGGACCCTAGGCGGGTGCCGGCGCGACGGCCCGTGCGGCAGGGCGGCTCAGGCGGCCACCCGGCCCCTGCCCTTGGCGTGCGTCCGGCTCTTCCCGGGAACTGGGCGGTGTCGTTTTCCATGGGGCCCGGACAGGACCTGTCCGCCGTCGGGCACCGTTGCGTCCGCTTCCAGACGGGCGCCGTGCTCAATCGTCACGCCGGAGCCGATCCGGGAATGGCTCCCGATGTGCACCCGGTTACCCACGACGGCGCCGCGGCCAATGCGCACACCGTCGCCGATCACCGTCCGCTCGCCCACTGTCGCGTCGCGGTCAATCCAGCTGCCGTGTCCGATTCGGCACCCCGGCCCGATCCGGGCGCCGCCCTCCACGTACGTCATGGCGCCAATCCGGGCGCTCTCGGCCACAACGGCGCCGGGCCCAACAAGCCCGCCGCCGTTGGCATGCCGGACGTACCGGGTGACCTTCCCGGCGTCGTCTTCCACTGATACAAACTTCGCGGTCATTCAATCCCTCGTTCGAATGAGCGGAACTTTCCGCACATTCAGTTAACGGCGCGGAACTCAAGACGATTCCCGAACGGCGACGATCAGTCTGCTACGGCAGGTCCTTTCCGGGCTGAGCACCTTCAGCCTGCTCAGGGGCTGCCTCCTGCTCTGTCAGCTGCAGGACGGTTCCTTGGAAGGCGGGCAGTTCGAGGAAGAAGCTGCACAGGTCATCCACCTGGCCAACAGCGTCGCCGCTGAAGAGGTCGTGGACAGCGGCCCCCGGCACCAGGTGGCTGGACTGGATGCTGCCGGCAATATCCTGGTCCGAGAAGTTCAGCACGGTGACCCCCAGGGCGCCGCTTTCCAGCCGGATGACCATCACCAGCAGGCCGCGGTTGGAAACGTCCGGAACATCGAGCAGGGCCCCTGTGGCTATGCCGTTTTCTTCGCGCACAGCGAGGATCCGCTGGAGCCTGCTGGCGTAGGAGTCCGGGTTCTTCAGCTGCTCGGGAAGGGGGCCGTAAAGGCTGCGCGCCCGGGGCATGCCCGAGGAGGACACTTCCGCGTCCGGGCTGGTGCCCATGATGTCGTGGGCCCCGCGGTTGATCCAGCGGGTGTCGCCCTGGGCGGTGAGTTCCTCGACGCTCTTCCGGTCCAGCGCGGTGATGCCGGCCAGGTCCCAGCCGGAAAGGGCGAAGACGCCCGGCTGGAGGGCGTTGAACATCGAGAGGAGGATGTGCACATCCAGGACCCGCGCTTCCTCTTCGGAAGTGATGGCATCAGGGTCCCGGATTCCCAGCGC
This sequence comes from Pseudarthrobacter sp. CC4, assembly GCF_048957775.1. Lineage (NCBI taxonomy): Bacteria > Bacillati > Actinomycetota > Actinomycetes > Micrococcales > Micrococcaceae > Pseudarthrobacter > Pseudarthrobacter sp. CC4. Next base: position 138,265 of record NZ_JARCCZ010000011.1, read on the forward strand.
GGCCATGATGAAGCTAACTGTTGTGCAGGCGATGCCGTTGGTGGTGAACACCGCGTTGTAGGGGGCGTTCTCGCCGGTCAGCCGCTCGCGCATGGTCTGCTGCACCTGCTCCGCGAGCTGCGCCCCGGTGAGCTCCTGGCCGTTGAGCTCGAACATCTCGTCCCGGTGCCCGGCAGCGAAGTGCATCAGCTCGTAGGTCAGCTCATCATGGTTTTGCAGCGCATGCACGAGTGAAGCCTGGTCCACGCCGATCTCCATTGAGAGGCGCAGGGTCAGCCGCAGGAGTTCGGTGTCCGCAGTGACAAGCGCGTAGTGGTAGGCCGGCCTGGTGATGAAGTCGTAGGAAAGATCAGGGCCTGCTTCGGAGGTCGCCTTGATGTCGTCGATGGTCAGGTTAAGCTCCTGGAAGGAGAACCCGCCCACCTTCCGGATCATGGAGCCAATGAGCTGGTTGGCCGCCTCGGACAGCGGATGCCCCTCGGACCAGCCCGGCTGCTCCTCGGCACTCTTTTCCACGCCGAGGAATCCGTTGGCGTCCAGCCTGAGGGCACCGGTGCCCAGGTCGACCAGGGAATGCAGCGCATCGCCCACCACCAGGCGCATCCCCGCGAACGTGGGGTCCAGCCAGTTGATGGACGGCTGTCCTGCCTTGAAGTAGTGCAGGTAGACCCAGCGGCGCGTTTTACCGGTGGTGTCAACGATCGGCCGGGTTGCGCTCCAGTTCGTTTCCTTGACGCCGGGCTCATAGAAGATGACCCGCTGCAGCCGGCCAATGATGTACCCGGCCTTCTGCAAGGCCTGTTCGGCGTCCGGGCTCAGGTTTACCGAGTCCTGCCCTTCGGGGACCTCCGGCAGCAGGTGCCAGTCCTCCTCCGGGATGTCCACCATGTGGTAGATCCCCGGGTAGTCCCGGAAATTCATTTCGGCGAGGCGGAAGTCCGCTCCCTTGCCCGTGTGCCCCGGGACGATGTCGTCAATGATGGTGCCGCCGTGGTCGGCAGCGACCTCGCACATCCGGCGGAATTCATCCTCCGTGCCGAACACAGGGTCGATCGCCATGCTGATCCTGTCGAAGTGGCCGTCCACGCTGGGTGTCTGGGACCAGCCGCTGATGCCGCCCGCCAGTTTGACCGGGCCCGTGTGGATGGCGCGGATGCCTATCTGGCTGAAGGCTTCCCACATGGCCGGATCACCGAGGGCCGAGAGGAAGGACTGGCTGGACCTGGTGATGAAGGACAGTGGATATGCGGTGAACCATACCGGCGCACGTTCAACGGCGGCCCGGGGATTCGGATGGGCGTAGGAGTTCTGCCACATGCTGGCCTGTCCCGAGAGTTGCCGGGCCAGCGTATTGGCGTCGCCCAGCATTGCCTGGTTCCGCAGCCATTCGACGTAGGCCGCATTGCGTCCATCGAATTCGAAGGACGGCCTGGTGGCGAAGTACTGGCGGCGGCGGGCAGTGGGGCGCAGCGCCTTGGGCCGGGCAGGATAGAACTGCTCGTCGAAATTGACGTCCGGTTCCACCGAGGGTTCAACAGTTACCGGGGTAGCTTCCTGGTCATCACCCGCAACGGTCTCCGCTTCATAAACACCGTCGCTGGCCATCGGTTCCCGCATACAGTCCTCTTTCTAACGTTGATTCCGCGGTCCCAAGGCGCGCTGCCTGACACCCTTCCCATAGTCCCAGTACCCGGGGGTGCCGAGACTATTCGGGGCGAACTACGAAACTACCAAGAAATGGCTAGGCCACAAGGTTGGCCGCGGCAGTGTCCATATGTTCCCGGATGGTTTTCCGGGCCAGCGAGGCGTCGCCGGTTTCGATGGCCGCCACAATATCGTGGTGCCGGTCCACGCTCATGTTCTTGACGCCCTTTTCGAGCCCGGCGAACATGATGGACATCCTGATGGACCCTTCCAGCGCTTCCCAGGTGTGCAGGAGTGTCTCATTGCCCGTGAGCCGGCACAGCGTGCGGTGGAATTCCAGGTCGGATTCGACGCGCTGCTGCAGGCCTTCCTTCTCGGCTGCCTTCATCGCATCGATGGCTGAGCGGAGGGATGAGATGACGTTTTGGCGGTCCGGCAGTTCACAGAGCTCTCGGGCGGCCAGTGACTCGAGGGCGGCCCGAACGGTGTAGATGTCGCGGATCTCTTTTTCGTCCAGGTGCCGGACGGAGAGCCTGCCGCGCGGCCCGGCGGAGACCAGGCCTTCCTGTTCAAGCTGGCGCAGGGCTTCGCGCAGGGTTCCCCGGCTGATCTGCAGCATCTCGGAGAGTTCGGTTTCCACCAGGTGGCGGCCCGGTTCAAGTTCACCGCTGGTGATCGCGGTGCGCAGAGCCGAGAGCGCCTGTTCGCGCAGGCTTTTCTTTTGCAGTCCCAGCAGCGGGGCGGTCAGTCCGGCCATGGCCTCTGTCCTCAATGTTGTAAGTCGACTGTTTACAGTCGGTAGTAGTTTCGATAGTACGGCAGAAAGCACGGCACCGGCCGGGACCGGTGCCGTGCTTTCTGCGTTGCGGCACGGATGCTAGCCGAGTTCGGCGAGGACCTTTGCCACGATGCGGTCTGTGGCCAGCCCGTAGCGCTCGTGCAGGGTGGGCAGGGCGCCGGCGTCCAGGAACTGGTCGGGGAGCGCCACGGGCACCACCCGCTTGCCCAGGCCCGCGGTGACGACGGCGGAGGCGACGGTTTCGAACAGTCCGCCCACCACCGAGTGGTTCTCCAGGGTGACGGCGAGCCGGTCGGTGTTGATCTCCTTGAGGACGGTTTCGGCGTCGAACGGCTTGATGGTGGGGGTGTGCACGACGGCGACGTCCACGTTGTGTGCCGCCAGCGCCTTAGCTGCCTGCAGCGCACGCATGGTCATCAGGCCGGAGGAGATGAAGACGACGTCGTTGCCGCCGCGCAGCACCTTGGCCTTGCCGAGTTCGAACGTGTAGCCGTATTCATCCAGCACGGTGGGGACGTTGCCGCGCAGCAGGCGCAGGTACGTGGGGCCGTCGGAAGCGGCGAGCTGCGGGACTGCCTGTTCGATGTCGATCGAGTCGCACGGGTCCACAATGGTTAGGTTGGGCATGCCGCGGAAGATCGCCATGTCCTCGGTGGCCTGGTGGCTGGGGCCGTACCCGGTGGTCAGGCCGGGCAGGCCGCCCACGATGTTGACGTTCAGGTTCGGCTCGGCCGCGTCCAAGCAGAGGAAGTCGTAGGCGCGGCGGGCGGCGAACACCGAGTACGTGGACGCGAACGGGACGAGCCCGGTTTCGGCCAGGCCGGCGGCGGCGCCGAAGAGCAGCTGCTCGGCCATGCCCATCTGGAAGAACCGTTCGGGGAAGGCCTTGGCGAAGATGTGCATGTCCGTGTACTTGCCCAGGTCCGCGGTGAGGCCGACGATCTTGTCGTTCTCCTGCGCGGCCTTGACCAGGGCGTGCCCGAACGGTGCGGACGCGGTCTTCTGGCCGGGGTCGGCGAAGGAGGCGATCATCGCCGAGGTCTTCAGTTTCGGCTTCGGCTTCGCCGCTGTCGCGGTGTCGGGGGCCTCGGTGGTGGTGCTCATGCTGAAGCCTTTCCTTCGTAGCCGGCGGTGAGCTGCTCGCGGCAGATCTGCCATTCGTGTTCGTCGATGCGCATGAAGTGTGCCTTCTCGCGCTCCTCCAGCAGCGGCACTCCGCGGCCCACCTTCGTGTCGCACAGGATCGCCGAGGGGCGTCCGACGGCGGCGGCCTGGGCGGCTGCATTGTCGAACGCTGCCAGCAGCGCGCCGACGTCGTTCCCGTCCACCCGCTGCGTGTACCAGCCGAAGGACTCCCATTTCTCGGTCACCGGCTCGGTGCGGAGCACTGTGTCCGTCTTGCCGTCCGCCTGCAGGGCGTTAATGTCCACCATCGCGGTGAGGTTGCCCAGCTGGTGGTGGTGCGCACCCATGGCAGCCTCCCAGGTGGAGCCTTCGTCCAGTTCGCCGTCGGAGAGGAAGTTGAAGACGCGGGCGCTGGAGCCCTGGTAGCGCAGGCCCAGGGCCATGCCCACGGCAATGGTGAGGCCGTGGCCCAGGGAGCCGCCCGAGATTTCCATGCCGGGCGTGTAGGTGGACATCCCGGACATCGGCAGCCGGGAATCGTCCGAACCGTAGGTTTCCAGCTCTTCGACCGGGACGATGCCGGCCTCGGCGAGGGCGGCGTAGTGGCCAATTGCGTAGTGCCCGGTGGAAAGCAGGAACCTGTCCCTGGCCTCCCAGTGCGGATCCTCCGCCCGGAAGCGGAGCTGGTCTCCATAGACCGCGGCCAGCATGTCCGCGGCCCCCAGGGCCTGGCCGACATAGCCCTGGCCCTGGACCTCGCCCATGTTCAGGGCGTGGTGCCGGATGCGGTAGGCCGCGGCGCTGACCTGCGCCAACCGGTCCTGGACGATTCCTGTGGACATTGCTGTCTCCGTGTTCGATTCGTGGGTGATGGTCATCAGACAGTTACCGAATGCGGGGTGCTTTTGGTGGCCTCATCAGCCAGCTGGCGTTCGCGCTTGCCCCAGGTCTCCCGGGTGACGAGGGCGGCCCAGAGGCCGATCGCTGCGTAGAAGCTGAAGAGGAGCGCCGGGCCCATCCAGCCGAGGGCTACGAACAGCAGGGTGGTGACGAAGGGCGTGAAGCCGGAGACCATGGCTGAGATCTGGTACGCCAGGGACGCTCCGGAGGAGCGGGTCTTGGCCTGGAACAGTTCCGGGAACCACGGGCCCTGGGCGCCGGCAAGCGAGTTCTGGCAGACGGCGTAGGAGATGACGATCGTGGCAATGACGAAGATGAACAGCCCGGTGTTCACCATCAGGAACATGGGGATGCCGAACAGGGCAGCGAACGCTGTGGACCAGATGTACAGGGGCCGGCGGCCGACGCGGTCCGTGAGGCGGGCCCAGGCCATGGTGGCGAAAATGCCGATGAACGAGGCGATGCAGAGGGCCACGAGGGTTTCGGTCTTGTTGGCGAGCTGCTGGGTGTGCAGGTAGGAGATCATGTACGTGACGGACACCGCGTAGCCTGCAGTCTCGGCGATGCGCAGGCCGATGCCGCGGACAATGCTCCGCCAGTCGGTCCGGATAACCTCGGTGATGGGCGACTTAACAATGGAGCCGCTTTCCTTGACCTCGTCGAAGACGGGGGACTCCGGCACCTTGGAGCGGATGATCAGGCCGACGGCGACCAGCACGATGCTTGCGAGGAACGGAACACGCCAGGCCAGTTCACCGCCAAGGTTCACACTGACCAGGAAGACGAGGTTGGCCAGGAGGAGGCCCACGGGGAAGCCGGCCTGCACAATGCCCGTGTACTTGCCCTTGGACTTCCAGGGCGCATGCTCGTAGCTCATGAGGATGGCGCCGCCCCATTCCGCGCCGAAGGCGAGGCCCTGCACGATGCGGACAAACACCAGCAGCGCGGGAGCCAGCAGGCCAACCTGTCCGTAGGTGGGCAGCAGGCCGATCAGGAACGTGGCCACACCCATCAGGATCAGGGAGGCAACCAGGACGGGCTTGCGGCCCACCTTGTCACCGAGGTGGCCGCCGATGATGCCGCCGATGGGACGGGCGGCGAAGCCGACGCCGAGGGTGGCGAATGCTGCGAGCGTTCCTGTTACGGGATCGCCCGTGGGGAAGAAGGCTGTTCCGAAGTAGAGGGCCGCAGCGGTGCCGAAGCCGATGAAGTCGTAGGTCTCAATGACGGCGCCCACTCCGGAGCCGATAGCGACGCGCTTTGCATCCTTGGTGCCGTGAACGTGTCCACGCATTTTTAGAGCTTCGTTGCTCATGGTGTTTCCCTTTCGAAAAGCGGTCCGAGGGGATTCGGCCGCTGTCGACTGTTAACAAATGATATCCCCAGTGTGACCTGCCTCATGCTGACTGTCAACAGTCAATGTTGGAAGTTGACTGTTGACAATGAATGGGCCTACAGTGATTCACATCACCACCCGCTCATCCAGAGGATCAACGACGATGTTCAACTCCCGACTCGGCTGCTCGTCCATCAGCTTCAGGCACCAGGACCTGCCGGCCGCCCTGCGGACCATCAGCGGCCTGGGCTTCGAAGAGATCGATCTCGGCGCCCTCCCCGGCGTGTGCGATCACGTTCCGTACAACCTGGATGCGGCGGCCGTTGACGCGGTAACGGCCGAGGTTGCTGCGTCCGGGCTGCGCGTCCGTTCCGTCAACGGCGATATCGGCGACCTCAATGCCGTACTCGACGCCGGACAGCAGGCAGCCTGCGAACGGCACCTGGAGGCGCTGCTGACCCTCACGCGGAATACCGGCGCGAAAGCGCTGGTCCTCCCGTGCGGTGCCCTCAGCCACGAACCTGTTCGGAGCCTTGGCGAGGACCTGGACCTTATTGCCGCCCAGCTCACCCACGCGGGGCAGCGCGCGGCGGAGTCCGGCGTCGAACTCTGGACAGAATCCCTGCACTTCCTGCGGTTCTGCTGGAACCTCGAACGCGCGGAACTGCTGGCCCAGCGGCTGGCGGGCACCGGCGTCGGGATTGTCATGGACTTCAGCCATATCGTCGCCGCCGGCGAAGACCCGCTGGAGTACCTCGAATCCCGGAAGGGCAGTATTTCCCACGTCCATCTCCGGGATGCCGTGCCGGGAAACATCAACCTCAGCATCGGCAACGGCAACGCCGACTTTGCCGCAGGGCTGCGCCGGCTTGCGGCGGACGGCTACCAGGGGCACTTCTCGCTGGAGCTCGAAACCAGGGACGTCACCAACGACGAACGCCCCGCAGCGGCAGCCAAAGCCGCGAGCTTCATCACCGACCTCATCTGACCATCGACACCCACTTCAACAATCCAAACGATTCAAGGGAGCATCATGACCACCATCCAGCGCACCGCCGTCCTCACCGGGGCAACCTCGGACCGGGGCATCGGCATCACCACCGCCCGCCGCTACGCACGCCAGGGCTGGGCGGTGGTGATCCTGGACCTCGACGGCGAGAAGTCCGCCAAGGTCGCCGCCGAAATCGGCAATGAATTCAACGTCCCCGCCTTCGGCCACGAGATCGACGTCGCCAACGAAGCGTCCGTCACCGCAGCCCAGGCCGCCGTCGCCGCCGAGGTCGCCTCCGGCAACCTGCCGCCGGTAGGCGCACTGGCCAACATCGCCGGCATCACCTCGCCGGTCCCGTTCCTGGAAACCACCCTTGAGCTCTGGCACAAGGTCATGGATGTCAACGCCACCGGCACGTACCTGGTCACCAAGGCATTCCTGCCGGACATGATCGACAACGGCTGGGGACGCATCGTGAACATGTCCTCGGTCTCCGCCCAGCGCGGCGGCGGCGTGTTCGGCAAGGTTCCCTACTCCGCCGCCAAGGCCGCCATCCTGGGCTTCACCAAGGCCCTGGCCCGCGAACTGGGCGCCACCGGCGTGACCGTCAACGCCATCACCCCCGGCGCCGTGGACACCAACATCCGCGTGGGCAGCACCGAGGAGCAGGAGGCCGCCATCAACGCCGGCATCCCGCTGGGCCGGAACGCCACCACCGAGGAAGTAGCCGCGGTGATCACGTTCCTTTCCTCCGAGGACTCGGCCTACCTCACCGGAACCACCATCGACATCAACGGCGGCAGCCACATCCACTAGGCAGCCGCCTCCCCTCAACAGTCCCTAAGCCCGCCCCGGAACCCACGGCAGAGAGCACATCATGACAAAAATCTTCAACGATCCCTCGGAATTTGCCGAGGAGGCCCTGGCGGGGTTCTGCGACGTCCACGCGGACCTGGTTCGCCAGGTTCCAGGCGGCGCCGTGCGGCGCCTCCGGCCCCCGCGGCCCAAGGTTGCCGTCCTGGCGGGCGGCGGCTCCGGGCACTACCCGGCCTTTGCCGGGCTGATCGGCGCCGGCTTCGCCGACGGCGCGGTGGTGGGAAACATCTTCACCTCGCCCTCCGCGCAGCAGGCCTACATGGTGGCCAAGGCCGCAGAGTCCGGCGCCGGCGTCGTTTTTACCTACGGGAACTACGCCGGCGACGTCATGAACTTCGGCATGGCCAGCGAGCGCCTGGCTGCAGAGGGCATTGCCGTGGAGAACGTCCTGGTGACTGACGACATCGCCAGCGCACCGCCGTCGGAATCCGCCAAGCGCCGCGGCATCGCCGGTGACTTCACCGTCTTCAAGGTGATGGGGGCCGCAGCCGAGGCCGGCGCGGACCTCGCCGAAGTGGTCCGCCTGGGCCGGAAGGCCAATGACCGGACCCGCACCATCGGCAGCGCGTTCTCCGGCTGCACCTTCCCCGGCGCGGAATCGCCGCTGTTCTCCCTGCCCGACGGACAGATGGGACTGGGCCTGGGCATTCACGGGGAGCCCGGACTGTTCGACACCGCGCTGCCGCCCGCAAAGGAGCTGGGCCGGGAACTGGTGGCACGCCTGCTCGCTGAAACTCCGCCCGACGCCGGCGAACGGATAGCGGTCATCCTCAACGGGCTCGGCTCCACCAAGCACGAGGAGCTCTTCGTTCTCTGGGGCACCGTGGCGCCGCTGCTCCGCGCCGCCGGGTACAGCCTGGTGATGCCCGAGGTCGGGGAACTCGTCACCAGCCTCGACATGGCCGGGGTGTCGCTCACCGTCACCTGGCTGGACGAGGAACTGGAACCGCTGTGGCTTGCCCCGGCGGAAACACCCGCCTACCGCCGCGGCAACGCGGTCCGGGAGGCCGGCACCGTGGCGGCCGGAGGAGCGTCCGACGACGACGCGGCCTCTGCCCCGTTCGTTGCCACCGACGCCTCCCGGCAGTACGCCGCCGCGGGCTTTGCCGCGCTGGAAGCCACGCAGTCCCTCCTGCACGACGCCGAGGAGCGGCTCGGCAGGATGGACGCCATCGCCGGAGACGGTGACCACGGGCGCGGCATGGTGCGCGGGATCGACGCCGCTGCCGCGGCTGCATCCGCTGCCCTCGCCCAGGGCGCCGGAGCGGGCGATGTGCTGGCAGCCGCCGGTGATGCCTGGGCCGACAAGGCGGGCGGAACGTCCGGCGTCCTGTGGGGAGCGGGATTGCGGGCTCTTGGTGAATCCCTTGGAAACAGTTCGGCGCCGGAACCCGCGCAGCTGGCAGCGGCGGTCAGGGCATTCGCGGACCGGATCGTGCAGCTGGGGAAGGCGGAGACAGGCGACAAGACCATGGTGGACGCGTTGCTGCCGTTCGCCTCTTCCTTTGCCGGGCTGGTGGCAGAAGGCGTGGAGCCGGGCCGGGCGTGGGAGGACGCGGCCCGCGACGCGACGGCAGCCGCCGAGGCGACAGCCGGCCTGCTGCCGCTCAAGGGCCGCGCCCGCCCTTTGGCGGAAAAGAGCCTGGGCACACCGGATCCCGGGGCGACCTCGCTGGCCATGATCTTCACCGTCATGGGCCCGCACCTCACCGCCGCCGTATCCAGCGAATCCGTGGGAGCACGGCAATGAACACTGAAGGACGAACCATGGGACTGAGACTTGTTGTAGGCGCGGACGAGGCGGGAGTCGATTACAAGGACAAGGTCCTTGAGGACCTCCGGCAGGATCCCAGGGTCAGGGAAGTGATCGACATTGGCGTCAACCGGTCCGATGCTCCGGATGACTTCACCAGGCCGTACCCGTATGTGGGTATCACGGCTGGCGAAATGATCAGGGACGGAGCCGCGGACCGGGCCATCCTCTTCTGCGGCACCGGAATCGGCGTGGCCATCGCGGCGAACAAGGTGGAAGGAATCAGGGCCACCGCCGCCCACGATTCCTTTTCCGTGGAACGCTCCATCCTGTCCAACGACTGCCAGGTCCTCACCATGGGCCAGCGCGTGGTGGGCATCGAACTCGCCCGCCGGCTGGCCAAAGAGTGGATCGGTTACACCTTCGATCCGGCCTCCGCGTCCGCGGGAAAGGTCAAGGTCCTCACGGACTTCGAGGCTTGCTGAGCGCTGTCCCGCTGCAGGAAGCAGGCCACGATGCTGATCAGGGCGGCATTCGACAGTAAAGTTTAGAGGGCCCGCACCAGCGGGCAACGCCAAGGGCAGGAGCCAGGATGGGCCGCAGGACACTCGTCGACGATCTTGTCGACGGCCTGCTTGACGACATACTGGCAGGCAAGCTAAAACCACACGATGCCATCCCGCCCGAAGCGGACATAGCAAAGGCGTACGACGTCAGCCGGCTCACGGTCCGCGAGGCGCTCAAGGCGCTGAGGGCGCAGAACATCCTCTACGTCAAGGCGGGGCGCGGAACCTTCGTGAACCCGTCGGACAACTGGACCGGCCTGGACGCGATCTTCAAGGCCGCCTCGCATGGAAACGGCGCGGACCAGGTGTCCGTGGGACTGATCGAAATGCGGCGCATGGTGGAAACGGGCGCGGCGTCCCTGGCCGCCAAGCGCCATACTCCCGAGCATGCCCGGCAAATGGAGCAGTGCATCGCGGATATGAAGCGCTTCCACGAGGCCGGGGACCTGGACCGCTTCGTCGACGCTGATATCGCGTTCCACGATGCTGTGCTCAGGGCCTCGGGGAACCCCTTCGTGCGGGCCCTCTTCGCGCAGTTGGGACAGTTGCTCTACATGACCCGGCGCGAGACCTCGGCCGTGCCCGAGATCCAGCTCCATGCGATCGAATACCACCAGAAGGTCATGGACAGCATCCTCAGCGGTGATGCCGAACTTTCCCGCCGGGTCATGGATGACCATATGGAGCAGACGTACCGCGACTACGAGCGCTACGTCCAGCACCCTGAATCGCACGGCTAGTTTCCAGGCGCCCCGGTTCCAGCGACACACCATCGCCGGTGGACGGCGCCCATTTCCGGGCGGCTTGACGTAATCCGGATCACCCTTCTATGATCTTTCTCATGTTGCTTCGTCAGATGTCAGACATCAGACCCAAATAGGCAGCAGACGGAATATCCCCATTTCCCTCGGACGCGCCGCCCCCAATGCGCCGCTTCCGCCAGATAGAAGGTCGACGATGACTTCACTCTCCATGCCGTCCGCAGGACTGGGCGAACTCGGCGAGCGCACGCTCCGCAAGGTTCGCCGCCGCGTCATGCCGCTGATTGTCCTGCTTTACTTCATTGCCTACCTTGACCGCAATAACGTGGGCTTCGCCAAACTCACCATGAGCGAGGACATCGGCCTCACCGCCGCCGCCTACGGCCTTGGTGCCGGCATCTTCTTCCTGGGCTACGCCCTGCTGGAAGTTCCCAGCAACGCCGGGATGTACCGCTTCGGCGCCCGCAAGTGGCTGGCCAGAATCCTTATCACGTGGGGCATCTTTGCCAGCGCCATGGCGCTGGTCAACGGGGAAAGCACCTATTACATCATCCGGTTCCTGCTGGGTGCGGCCGAAGCCGGCTTCTTCCCCGCGATCCTCTTCTACCTGACCCTGTGGTTCCCCGCCGCCCAGCGCGTCACGGTCCTGGGCATCTTCATCCTCGCCCAGCCCATTTCCAACGCCCTCGGCGCCCCGGTTTCCGGCCTGCTGCTGCAGATGGACGGCATCATGGGACTGCACGGCTGGCAGTGGCTCTACATCATCGAGGGCATCCCCGCCATCCTGCTCGGCCTGCTGACCCCGATGCTGATGACCGACCGTCCCCGTGACGCCAAGTGGCTCAGCACTGAAGAACGCGAATGGCTCGCCACCACCATGGACGCCGAACTTGCCGCCAAATCCAAGGGCGGCAGCCACAACTTCCTGGCCGGCCTCAAGGACAAGCGCACCCTGACCTACTCGGCCCTGTACTTCGGACTGGTCTGCGGCATCTACGGCCTGGGCCTCTGGATGCCCACCATTGTGGCCGCCCTTGGCAAGTTCTCCACCGCCGAGGTGGGCTTCATTGTCCTCATTCCGTACTCCATTGCCGCAGTCTTTGTGTACTTCTGGAGCAGGCGGGCGGACCGCACGGGCAAGCGCGCCTGGCACTCCTCCGTCAGCATGGTGCTGGCCGGCATGGGCCTGCTGGCCGCGGGCTACCTGCTGCCGGTCAACCCCATCCTTGCCCTCATCGCCCTGACCGCTGCGGCGATGGGCATCTACGGCGCCATTGCACCGTTCCTGTCCATGCCGTCCGCCGCGCTCACCGGAGCAGCTGCCGCATCCGGGCTGGCGCTGGTGAACTCCCTCGGCAACCTCGGCGGCTTTGTGGCCCCGTACGCCGTGGGCCTGCTCAAGGACGCCACCGGCAACAACCAGAGCGGACTGCTCTTCCTGTCCTTCTGCCTGTGCGTCACGGCAGTGGCCACGTACTTCTACGCCCGGAAGCGGCCTGAGGGCGACGCCGCCCTGGACCCGGCAGTTGCCGCTGCGGCAGAAGTCAACGCAGCCAAAGTCTCCTGACCCCGAACCCTGACGAAAGATGCACCTGTGACAACCACACCATTTCCCGCCGACCGAACCGTCGTACTGACCGGGGCTGCCTCTGCCCGCGGCATCGGCCGCGCCACGGCGGACCTGATGGCCAGCGAGGGCTGGTCCATCGCGATCCTCGACATCAACGCCGAAGACGCCAAAGCCGCGGCTGCGGAAATCGGTTCCAACCGTGCAGTGAAGGCAATCGGAGTCGGCGCGGATGTTTCCGACGCCGCCTCCGTGGACCGGGCCATCAGCGAAATCGAAGACTCGCTGCCGCCCATCGTTGCCCTCGCCAACCTTGCCGGCATCAGCTCGCCCACAACCTTCATGGAGACCACCGTGGAGGAGTGGGACAGGGTGTTCGCCATCAACATGCGCGGAACCTTCATCGTGTCCCAGCGCGTCCTCAAGGGAATGATTGAGCGCAAGCTCGGACGCATCGTGAGCATCTCCTCGATTTCCGCCCAGCGCGGCGGCGGCACCTACTCCAAGGTGGCCTACAGCGCCTCCAAGGCTGGAATCATCGGCTTCACCAGGGCCCTTGCCCGTGAAGTGGGTGAGTTCGGCGTTACCGTCAACGCGATCGCACCCGGTCCCATCGACACCGACATCATGGGCGGCACCCTCACCGAGGAACGCAAGGCCCAGATGTCGGAGGGCATCATGATGGGGAGGGTGGGTACCCGCGAGGAAGTGGCCGCCCTGATTTCCTTCCTGCTCGGGAAGGACGCCGGCTACATCACCGCCGCGACCTACGACATCAACGGCGGCCTGCAGGTCAGCTGACCTCACAGCCGTGATTCACAGCAGAAGCGCCCCGGCGGGTTCCGTCCGGGGCGCTTCTGCTGTTCCCGTGCCCGGGCTTCTTCATCCTGCACATCCGCATCCGGACATCCCCGTCCCGGACGTCCGGGGGCTGGGCTTCCCGGGTGCCGGTTCCTACACTGGGGTGATGATCACAGTCACCGGAAGTGTGGAAACCAAACTGTCCGCAGACAAGGCCTTTGCCTTCCTGAGCGCGTTCGAGAACACCAGCGAGTGGGACCCCAACACTCCGGTGATGGAAAAGCTGACGCCCGGCCCGGTCGCGGTGGGGCACCGGTACCACGCCGAGTCCGAGTTCCGTGGCAAGCGCCAGTCACTGGAGTACGAGGTCATCGAGCTGACTGAAAACCACATCAAGCTCCGTGGCGAGAACAAATCCGTCACGGCCTTCGACTCCATCGACGTGAGTCCCGCCGCCCAGGGGTCGGTAGTGAAATACACCGCGGAGTTCAGCATCAAGGGGCCGGCAAAAATCGTCCAGCCGCTCCTGAAACCTGCCTTTATGTCCCTGCGGGACCCGGCGCTGAACGGGATCCGGGACACGCTCAACGCCCTGGCCGCCGCCTAGGCTTACGCCGTTACGCCGTGCTGCCCCGGGCATTCCCGGGTGCGCGGGCATGCGGTCGTCATGGTGGACACATTATGACTTTCCCGCAGGTAGGCTGGCATGTACCGTTCGGCAGTGAGCGGCCAAGGCGTTCTTTAATGGACTACATGGCCTTTGTGCTGTTCGGGAGGGGGAAGCATTGGCTCACGCCGAAGCCGCGAATGACGAGGTTTTCGCAGACGTCGCGCTGCATCTTCAGGACCTGGTGCTGGACAGTGCCGATGTTGACGAGTTCCTTCGGGACCTGGCCGGCTATGCCGCGGCACGGCTCAGCAGCCAGGACCGGGAAGTTTTCTGCGGCGTTGCCGTCGAAAGGCACAAGAAGGCCACCGCCATAGCCGGCAGCGATCCCTGCATCCGCACCCTCGACCAGCTCCAGGACAAGTACGGCTATGGCCCGGGCATCACCGCCATGCGCACCACGGACACCGTTCTGGTCCCCGATGTGAGCCAGGAAAAGCGGTGGCCCGCGTATGCGAGTGCCCTCTCCCGGCAGGGATTGTTCTCCGCTGTGAGTGTGCCGCTCGTGCTCGGCGAAGACATCCGTGGCGCGCTCAGCCTGTACTGCCGGCGGCTTCAGGCGTTCAGCAGCGAAGATATTGCCACGGCCCGGGCCTTCTCCGGACAGGTTTCAAAAAGCCTGCGGCTGGCCCTGCGGATCGGCAGGTTGCAGGACACCAGGGACAGCATGAGCGCGGCCATGAAATCACGGACTGTGATCGACCTGGCCACAGGTGCCATCATGGCCCAAAGCCATTGCAGCCAGCACCAGGCGTTCAGCGTGCTGCTGCAGGCATCCAACACACGGAACATGAAGCTCAAGGACGTTGCCGCAACCGTGGTTGCATCAATCCCCGGCAGTTCCGGCATCTCCACCTACTTCGACGAGTAGGGTTCCTGTGAGTCGCTGCGTGCCCGGGCCAGCAAGGAGCCACTGAACGGCGCGCGGGACAGCAGCCCTGCTGCAGCACAATGTTCGTTGACGGCCTGGGCCAAAGCGTCCCGGTCCTTTGGAGGAAGGATTGCCAGCCCCGCGCTGTAGTCCCGGATTTCCTCCTCGGAGGCGTCGCCGCCGAGGGCCAGGTGTTCCAGCCACAACTGACCCATGTCCAGGCCGTGCTCCCGTATCACTGCGCCGGTCAAGGCCTGCTGGTCCGCTGCGTCCACCGCTCCGTCCTTTCCTGGAAGTACATCTTTCCCCGGTGAAGGTTCGGAGCCGCGGCGCTGCAGAATGGGCCGATGGTGACTCTTTTTTCCAAGCCCGGCAATGCGGTGGGAGTCCCGGAACCATCCGTGTGGAATGGAAGCACGACGACGGCGCGTTCCACCTTGAGGCGACGGACCTGGGGGAGTGGAGTCCGACGTCGTACTAGCCGCCCACGGCCAGGAGCCGCTGGATCTGCTCTGCAGCATCGCTGTCCGGTGCCGGCGTGTAGACCACAAGATGGAGGTCCGGCCGGTCCGACGGCGAGACCTGGTGGTGCTCCAGCCGGAGGACGCCCACCGACGGGTGGTGGAACAGCCGTTCGCGGGATTCGAAGCCCAGGATGTCGTACCGGTCCCAGCTTTCCTTGAATTCCGGACTCGTCTCCTTGAGCCGCTCCACCTGGTAGGCCACGTCCGGATCGCCCAGCCGCTGCCCGGCTTCCGCCCGGAACTCTGCCAGGAACCGCCTGCTGGTGACGTCCCAGTCGGGGAGCAGTTCACGGACATACGGGTCGGTGAAAACCAGCCACAGCAGGTTCCGTTCCGGGGCGGCCACGTTGGCGATGTTGGGGTAGAGCGCGGCATAGGCCCGGTTCCAGCCCGTGACGCTCCAGTCCGGGGCAAGCGCGAAGGCCGGGTTGGGGCCCAAGGCATCGAGGAGCCGCTGGATGTGGGCTGGAGCGTCTGCAGCTGCCGGGCCTGCGGACACCGGCGCGGAATAGCCTGCGAGGGACAGGACGTAGGAGCGGCCGGTCTCCGAGAGGTGCAGGGTCCGGGCCACGGCTTCCAGGACTTCCCGCGAGGGCCTGATCTCCCGGCCCTGCTCGAGCCACGTATACCAGGTGACGCTCACGCCGGAAAGGAAGGCCACCTCCTCTCGCCGCAGTCCGCGTTCCCGCCGGCGGGCCACGGGCGGCAGGCCGTACTCCGACCGCAGCGCCTGGTCGCGGCGTGCCCGCAGGAAAAGACCGAGTTCCTTGCGCTTTTCGCCTGCCTCTTTCACGACATCCAACACTAGTACTCTGGTACTCCTGCTACTAGTATCAGCACTGTCTTCCGCCCGCGCGCCCGGGACGGCAGGATCGGTAGTATGCCTCCTCTTCGTTCACGTACTGTCACCCACGGCCGCAACATGGCCGGAGCCCGCGCACTGCTGCGCGCCTCCGGCGTCGCCAACACGGACATCGGCAAGCCGATCATCGCCGTCGCCAACTCCTTCACCGAGTTCGTCCCCGGCCACACCCACCTCGCCCCCGTGGGCCGGATCGTCTCCGACGCGATCCTCGCCGCCGGCGCCGTGCCGCGCGAGTTCAACACCATTGCCGTGGACGACGGCATCGCCATGGGCCACTCAGGGATGCTCTATTCGCTGCCGTCCCGCGACCTGATCGCCGACTCCGTGGAGTACATGGTCAACGCCCACTGCGCGGACGCCCTGGTCTGCATCTCCAACTGCGACAAGATCACCCCGGGCATGCTCATGGCGGCGCTGCGCCTGAACATCCCCGTGGTCTTCGTTTCCGGCGGACCCATGGAGGCCGGCCGCGTGACCCTGACCGACGGCTCCGTGCGCTCCCTGGACCTGGTGAACGCGATCGCCGACGCCGTGGACGAGTCCATCTCCGATGAAGACATCAACCTCATCGAAGAGAACGCCTGCCCCACCTGCGGTTCCTGCTCCGGCATGTTCACCGCCAACTCCATGAACTGCCTTACCGAGGCCATCGGCCTGTCCCTGCCGGGCAACGGCTCCGTGCTGGCCACCCACACCGCGCGCAAGGCGCTGTATGAGAAGGCCGGAAGCACCGTCGTCGAGCTGGTGAAGCGCTATTACGACGGCGACGACGACTCCGTGCTGCCGCGCTCCATCGCCACCGCCAAGGCATTCGACAACGCCATGGCGCTGGATATTTCCATGGGCGGCTCCACCAACACCATCCTGCACCTGCTCGCCGCGGCCCAGGAGGCGGGCGTGGACTACGGCCTGGCCGAGATGGATGCCAAGTCCCGCCAGGTGCCCTGCCTCGCGAAGGTGGCCCCGAACGTGGCCAAGGACAAGACCTACTACATGGAGGACGTGCACCGCGCCGGCGGCATCCCCGCGCTGCTGGGCGAGCTGAACCGCGGCGGCCTGCTGCACAAGGACGTCCACTCCGTGCACTCCGCCGACCTGGACGGCTGGCTGGACGACTGGGATATCCGCGGCGGCAAAGCCACCGAAGAAGCGGAGGCCCTCTGGCACGCGGCCCCCGGCGGCGTCCGCTCCTCCACCGCGTTCTCCCAGTCGAACCAGTGGACCTCCCTGGACACCGACGCCGCGGAAGGCTGCATCCGCTCCGTGGAACACGCCTACTCCAAGGACGGCGGACTGGCCGTGCTCCGCGGCAACGTGGCCGTCGACGGCGCCGTGGTGAAGACCGCCGGCGTGGACGAGTCCATCTGGACCTTCTCCGGCCCGGCCGTGGTGTGTGAGTCCCAGGACGAGGCCGTGGAAAAGATCCTGAACAAGACCGTCAAGGAAGGCGACGTGGTGGTCATCCGCTACGAAGGCCCCCGCGGCGGTCCGGGCATGCAGGAAATGCTCTATCCGACGTCGTTCCTCAAGGGCCGCGGCCTGGGCAAGAAGTGCGCCCTGATTACGGACGGCCGCTTCTCCGGCGGCACCTCCGGCCTGTCGATCGGACACATCTCGCCGGAGGCCGCCTCCGGCGGCACTATCGCCCTGGTGGAGAACGGCGACATCATCAGCATCAACATCTCTCAGCGCTCAATGCAGCTGGAGGTCTCCGACGAGGTCCTTGCCGAGCGTCGCGAGAAACTGGAAGCCAACGGCGGTTACAAGGCCAAGAACCGGGACCGCCTGGTCTCCCCGGCCCTGCGCGCCTACGCCGCCATGGCTCTGTCCGCGGACAAGGGTGCGGTGCGGGATGTCTCGCTGGTGGAGAACCTCGTCTAGTTCTTCCCGGGTCCGGGGCGCGTCTTTACGGCTGGAAAGGTTGGCTGGTGTGGAAGCGCGCGAAGCCGGCGTGGAGGTCGTGGACCGTGACGGAACCGGTGCCGAGGAGCTGTGCTTTCGCCCGAAGCCGAGCCAGCAGCTCCTCGGTGGGGCGGCCGAATATCTCGATGGATTTCATGGTGATCAGCGGCGCAACCGGCGGGAACCTGGCGCCGGCCACCTTCAGGTGCAACTCCAGCGAGGCTAAATCCGAGTGCAGATGGAGGACCTTCATGGTGGATCCGTCGTCGGAGAAGTAGACGCTGTAGGAGAGGATCCGGGGCTCGTTCTGCTCAACGAAGGCCGCCAGTTCCGCCATGGCTTCCTTGAGCTCCCCAAGTTTGCCCGGGCGGACCTCCGAGGTGTCCAGGTATGCGATGAAATTGCCCATCCCGTCCTCCCGGTGCAGGCAAGGCTGATTGTTGGCGCTGCACCAACAATTGTCCTCCCTGTCTGCGAGGATGTGCGAAGGAGAATTCCCAGGAGGATCATTGCCGTACACCGTTGATTTCAAGAACGTGTCCACCGTGGGGCTGGAGTCCTCACCCGTCGCGGAGGCGCTGGCCGGGCTGCGTGCCAACGAGGCCCGCTACTACAAGAACAAGTACGGCCACGACTTCACGGTCACGCCCGCGGAGGAGGCGCCGGAGACGCTGGAATACGTGAACAACATCCTCGCCGCCGAGCGCAACCTCGTCATCTCATCGCGCCCGCTTGAGGTTTCTTCCTTCGAGGTGGACGGGCTGCGGATGGCGTACGTGTTCTACGAATCCGGCCTGTCCATCAACGTTATGTACAGCATCGAGGAGGGCGGGAAGCGGGCGGTTGGTTTCAAGCTCTCCGACGGCATGGAGGTTCCCGAGGAACTGGCGTCCACCTTCAAGTTCGCGCGCCAGAAGTCGAAGCTTGCCGGCACCATCAGAGGCTCCTACTTCGTGGTCAAGGGCCAGTACTGAAGCGGGGACGGCTTGGCCACGGAGGCCAACCGCCCGCCAACACGCCAGCATGCAAGTAGGTCGCGCCGTCTCTTGCTGCAGTTCCTCCGGATGAGCGGCTGGACAAGCTCCACGAGGTCGCGCAGTGGAGCTTCCGGGACAACGCCTGCGAGGCCCCACCGGTTGCCCGCAGCGGGAAAGGCCGGCTGGACTGTCAGCTGTTTGTCCCCACCGCCGCGTACCTAGTCGACGTCGTCGGATCCTCCCGCAAGCGGCTGCTGGATGTCCGCGCCGACCAGTGGGAGAACGGTGTCATCACCAACATCTCGCCGCCGCCGGGTCCGGAGGTTACATCGGCTGATCCACGGGCACCTGAACCTCGCCGCCGGCACGCCCGAAGCATTGCCCGCCCTGGAATTCCTCGCGAAGGAGCTGGCCTCGGCGAAAGGCGCCTGAAGCACGGTGGCCTAAGTGGATCCTAGGTGTGGGCGATGTCCGCCGGAGGGCCCGGCGTAGCGTTGCCCGCCCCGCCCTGGCTGCTTGACCAGATCTGGCCCATTTCTTCGGTGGACTGCTCCACAATCCTGCTCATCGCTGCGTGCGCTGCGCCCGCCTCGCCGCGCTGGATGGCGCTGGCAACATCCACATGCAGCTGCAGGGCTTCGTGGTGCGGCAGATGGGGCATCAGGCCATGTTCCGTCCGGCCGGTGAGGACCTCCGCCACAAGGTTCTGCAGCTGGGAGAACATTGCATTACCGGAAGCTTTGAGTATTGCGGCATGGAACTCCACGTCCAGCCGGAGGAATTCCTCCTGGTCTCCGCGTTGGCCGGCGGCCCACAGCTTGGCCGCAAGGGAAACGAGCTCGCTGCCGGCGTCCCAGGAGGCCCGTTCGGCGGCGAGGCGCGCGGCCTGCGGCTCGATGGCTCCGCGAAGTTCATTGAGGGACTGCAGCTGCTCCAGCCGGCGGGCGGAAGCCAGCCGCCAGCGGATCACTTGGGGATCGTAGAGATTCCAGCACTCTTCAGGCTGCACAACTGTCCCAAACCGCCGCCGGGATTCCAGCATGCCTTTTGATGACAGCACCCGGGCGGCCTCACGGACCACGGACCGGGATACATTGTGCTGCCCCTCCAGCTCATCCAGCCGCAGTACGGAATGCGGGGCCCAGCGCCCATCGGCGATGCCGAGCCCCAGGCTTTCGACCAGCGCCGCATGCAGGTCGGTAGGGGACTCCGCCTTTGGGATTTTCATAAATAAATCATACGGCTCACTGGCAAGGGGTTGTCTAAGTCTGCCTTATTTCCATATGATCGCTTCCAAGACAGATGTAAAGATGCATTTGTAGGGCGGCTGGACAGTGACGTCAGCCCTCAGAAAGCAAAGGGAGTCGTAATGAAGCGACGTTCAATCGTGCAGTACGCGGCAGTCGCCGCAGCACTTTCGCTGGGGCTGACTGCCTGCAGCGGTGGCGGCGGCAGCACGGACGCCAAGGAATCAGGCACGGTGCGGGTGACGCTGGCCAACCATGTCTGGACTGAAGGCATCAAGGCCGCCATTCCCGACTTCGAGAAGTCCAGCGGGCTCAAGGTGGAACTGACCCAGCTCGGCGAGGACCAGCTCTCGGACCAGTACAACGTCAAGCTCAACGCGGGCAGCGATGAGATCGACGTGATGATGTACCGCCCGCTCCAGGAAGGCAAGGCATTCGCCAAGAACGGCTACCTTGCTGACCTGACCGAAAAGGTGTCCTCCGATTCCGGCTGGGACTGGAAGGACTACCAGGAAGGCCCGGTCAAGGCCACCACCGCCGACGGCAAGGTCGTAGGCGTCCCTATCATCACCGAGCGCGAGGTCCTCTACTACCGCAAGGACCTGCTGCAGGCCGCCGGCCTCCAGGTTCCCAAGACCATGGAGGAGCTTGAAGCGGCGGCCAAGGCCATCAAGGCGTCCAACCCCGACATCGCCGGCTTCGTGGCCCGCACCGGCAAGTCCGCGGCCGTCACCCAGTTCTCCAGTTTCCTGTACAGCTTCGGTGGCGACTTCACCGACTCCAGCGGAAAGTCTGCCGTCAACTCGGACGCGGCAAAGAAGGCCTACGGATACTACGGCGGCCTCCTCAGGAACTACGGCCCCGCCAACGTCAGCACCGACATGAGCTGGCCCGAGGCCATGGCAATCTTCACCCAGGGCAAGGCCGCCTTCTACACCGAGGCGGACTCGCTCTACAAGAACGCCACTGATCCGGCCAAGTCCAAGGTGGCGGACTCTGTAGGTTTCGCACCCCTGCCGGCAGGTCCCGCAGGTTCCAAGCCGTACAACATCCCCTCATGGGGCCTGGCGGTCAACGAGGCGTCCAGCAACCAGGACAACGCGTGGAAGTTCATCCAGTGGGCCACGGGCAAGGAACGCACCCTGGCCGCGCAGAAGGCCGGTGTCCCCGGACCCCGGACTTCCGTGTGGTCGAACCCCGAGGGTACCTCCACCTACCCCAAGGACCTCGCCGAAGCCATCGCCGTCAGTGCGAAGAACGGTGTGGGCCATGACCGTCCGCAGGTTGTGACCGTGGGCAAGGCCAGGGAAATCGTGGGCGAGCCCATCGTAGCCAGCATCACCGGCGCCGACCCTTCCGCTGCGGCCGACTCGGCCAACGAAGCCTTCCAGAAGTTCCTGGACGGCGAAAAGAAGTAACGCCCCAGGCGCCCGCGCTGCGTCCAGCGCAGCCAGCACCACAGCCCGGCGGGACGGCAGACCCTGGTCGCCGTCCCGCCGCGGACCGCTCCCCCCAACTCCTTAGGTGAACCATGTCCGTTACGAACGCTCCCCGCAGCGCTCCCGCCCGCAGCGCCGGCCGCCCTCCCAGCGTTGGGGGGAACATCTCCGCCTGGTCCAACCGGCACCGCAAATGGCTTTTTGCGGCCCCAGCGATGATCTTCGTCGGCGTCCTGATTGTCTTCCCTCTGGTGTGGACCCTGTACCTGAGCCTCACCGATTCGCAGGGCTCCGTACGCGCCGCCACGGAGTTCATCGGTCTGCAGAACTACCTGACAGTCCTCACAGACACCGAGCGCTTCTGGCCGGCGGTGGGCCGCACGTTGACCTTCACGGGTGTCGCACTGGTCTGCGAGGTTGTGCTCGGCATGGGCATCGCACTGCTCCTGTGGCGTCCCTTCCGCGGTGAAAAGTGGGTCCGCGTGGCCATCCTGCTTCCCCTGGTGGCCACCCCGGTTGCCGTCGGAATGATGTGGCGCCTGATCTTCGATCCCAACATCGGCTTCGCCAACCAGCTGCTCGGAATGATCGGCATTCCGCCGCAGCCCTGGCTTTCCGGCCAGGACACGGCCCTTGGCACCACCATTTTCATGGACGTCTGGCAGTGGACCCCGATGGTGGTGCTGATCCTCCTTGCCGGGCTGACGTCCCTCTCCGATGAACCTGACGAGGCTGCCCGGGTGGACGGCGCCAACGCCTTCCAGCGCTTCTTCTACATCACGCTGCCCCTCATGATGCCCACCGTGATCGTTGCCATCCTGCTTCGCGGCATCGACGCCCTGAAGACCTTCGACATCCTGTACGCCACCAAGGGCAAAGGCGGTGGTTCCTTCAACGAAGTGGAAACCCTGAACGTCTACGCCTACGGCCTGAGCTTCGACTACAACCAGTACGGGCTGTCCTCCGCCGTCCTGATCCTGTTCTTCATGATCATCATCGGGTCGATGTGGCTGCTGACCATGCGCAAGAAAGCGGTAAGCAAATGACCGTCCTGACCCCAACCCAAACATCCGGGAAGCCCCAGGTGCTTCACCGCCGCCGGAAGCCCCTGTCCGTCAGGCTCTACAAGGTCTTCCGGGTTTCAGCCCTCATTGCCGTGGTGCTGTTCCTCCTCGCCCCGCTGTTCTGGATGTTCCTTGCCTCCCTCAAGACCAACGTGGACATCTATGACACAGGCAAGGCCCTGTTCTTCACGCCCACCGGCGAGAACTACGCCAACGTCCTGCAGCGGAACAACTACTTCGTCTTCATCTTCAACAGCTTCTGGGTGGCCTTCGTTTCCACCGCACTGTCCATTGTGCTTGGGGTTCCCGCCGCCTACGCGATGAGCCGGTTCACCATGCACCGCTCCGCCCTCGTGGTCCTGATGGCCCGCGTGATCCCCGGCGTGTCCCTGCTGGTGCCGTGGTACTACGTGTTCTCCAACCTGCGGATGGTGGGCCGGTTCGAGGTGCTGATCCTCAGCCACATGTTCGTTGCCCTGCCGCTGATCGTCTACATCATGATGAGCTACTTCGATTCCCTGCCGCTCGAGCTGGAGGAGTCCGCCCAGGTGGACGGGCTTACCCCGATCGGCGCGTTCCGCCTCATCACGCTGCCCCTTTCCGTCGCGGGGATCGCCACGGCCGGGATCCTCTCGTTCATCTTTTCCTGGAACAACTTCATGTTTGCCCTGGTGCTCTCCGGCTCCAGCACCAAGACGCTGCCCGTGGCCATCTTCGACTTTGTGTCCTACGCCAGCATCGACTGGGGCGGGCTGATGGCCGCTGCCACCGTGGTCACCATCCCGATCATGATCATTGCGCTTTTCACGCAGAAGTACATCGTTTCCGGCCTCACCGCCGGCGCGACCAAGGGCTAGGCCACAGATGACGCTCATCAGCAGGATTGAAACCTTCCTCGTTGCGCCGCGCTGGCTCTTCGTCCGGATCGAGACGGACAGCGGAATTGTCGGCTGGGGAGAAGCTACGTGCGAAGGCCGCAGCGAGACGGTGCGCACCGCCGTCGAGCAGCTCGCCGAACTCCTGATCGGCAACGACGCACTGCGGATCGAGGACCACTGGCAGGTGATGACCAAAGGGTCTTTCTACCGCGGCGGCCCCATCCTGGCCAGCGCCGTCTCGGGCCTGGACCAGGCGCTCTGGGATATCGCCGGCAAGCACTTCAACACCCCCGTGCACCAGCTGCTGGGCGGCCACGTCCGGGACCGCATCCGGATGTACGGCTGGGTGGGCGGCGACGAACCCAACGAGGTGGCCGACCAGATCAGCGCCCAGCTGGAGGTGGGCCTCACCGCGGTGAAGATGAATGCCAGCGGGCGGATGAGTCCGATCGCCTCGGTGGCCGAGCTCGACGGCGTTGTCCGCCGGGTGGCCGCCGCCCGCGAAGTCCTGGGTGAGCACCGGGATGTTGCAGTGGACTTCCACGGCCGCTTCAGCCTCGCCAACGCCCGCCGCGTGGCGCCGCTGCTGGAACCTTACCGGCCTTTCTTCCTCGAAGAGCCCGTGGTCCCCGAGAACACGCACCTGCTGCGCGAGTTCACGTCGTCCACCACCACGCCGGTCTCCACCGGCGAGCGGCTCTACAGCCGGCAGGAATTCCTGCCGGCGCTGCAGGCCGGCATCGCCGTGGCCCAGCCGGACCTCTCCCATGCGGGCGGCATCACGGAGGTCCGCAAGATCGCCTCGCTGGCCGAGGTCTATGAAGTCCAGCTGGCACCGCACTGCCCGTTGGGTCCGCTGGCACTCGCCGCATGCCTCCAGGTGGGCTTCGCGACACCTAACTTCCTGATCCAGGAACAGAGCATCGGCATCCACTACAACAAAGGCGCCGAGGTCCTGGACTACGTGGTGGACAAAACGCCGCTGAAGTTCGTGGACGGCCACATCGAGCGGCTCACCGGACCCGGCCTGGGCATCGAGATCGACGAAGCCGTGGTCCGGGCCGCGGACAAGCGCGGACACGCCTGGCGGGGCCCGGTCTGGCGGCAGCCGGACGGCGCGTTCGCAGAATGGTGACCGCCCGGGCTGCGGGCACGGACACAGACACCCCTCAAAAGGAGAAGCCCAGAATGGAAAACACCCTGACCCCCGAGGCTCTGCTGGCCGGGGTGCGCCGGGCCAGGCTGGTGGCGATCGTTCGCGGCACAGACGGCCAGGCCGCGGGGAGGGCGGCCCTCGCCGCGATGGAGGAGGGCTTCAAGTACGTTGAAATCGCCCTGACGACGCCGGGAGCGCTCACCGCGATCAGCCAGGTTCGCGCCGCTGCACCTGCCGGGTGCTTCGTGGGCGCCGGGACTGTGCTGACAAAGCAGGACGCGGAAAACGTCGAGGCGGCCGGCGGCCAGTTCGTGGTCACCCCGTCACTCGCCCCCTCCATTGAGGCAGCGGCCGGGCGGGGGATCGCCGTCCTGGCCGGGGCCCTCACCCCGAGCGAAGCATTCGAGGCGATGAACCGCGGCGCCACGGCAGTCAAGCTTTTTCCCGCCTCCATCGGCGGGCCCGGTTACCTCAAGGCGCTGCGCGACCCGTTCCCGGACATCCCGTTCATCGCGGTGGGCGGCGTCGGGCTCGATGAAGCCGCCGGATACTGGGGAGCCGGGGCCATCGCGGTTGGGCTGGGAGGCCCGCTGTTTGGAGATGCCGGATCCGGGGGCGACCTTGCTCCGATGCGCGGACGCGCGCGCCGCTTTGTTGCCCTTGCCGCAGAGTACAACGGCAGGGCCGCGGAGGACCTGCGGTGACTGCCGCCGTCGGACGCCCTTCTCCGGACCTCCTGACCTTCGGCGAGTCCATGGTGTCGCTGCGCTCCGCCGGGCCGCTTTCCGCCGGCGGCGCCCTCACCATGCACGTTGCCGGCGCCGAGTCGAACGTGGCCGTTGGCGTCGCACGGCTCGGGCACAGCGTCAGCTGGGCCGGCGTTGTGGGTGCCGATCCGCACGGCGAGTTCATCCTCCGCCAGCTCCGTGCCGAGGGAGTGCGGCTGGAGCACCGCCAGGACGCTGCCCGACGGACCGGGGTGATGTTCCTCGAACAACGCACGGCCGACGTGACCCGCGCCTTCTACTACCGTTCCGGCTCGGCAGGGTCAACGCTGTGCCCGGAGGACGTGGAACACGCCCTCCGGGCGGGCGCCCGCATCCTCCACCTGACCGGCATCACGGCCGCCCTCAGCCCCGAGTCCCGGAAGGCCGTGGAGTACGCTGCCGAACGCGCTGCCGCTGACGGCATCATGGTGTCGATCGACGTCAACTACCGCAGCAAGCTCTGGTCCCGGGACGAGGCACGGAAAGTGCTGGCACCGCTGGTGCGGCATGCCGGCATTCTGATCGCTTCCGACGACGAACTTGGCCTGGTTGCCGCCGCGCCGGACGGCGCACCGGGGGCGGACACCAATGAATCGGCGATGGTTGCCGAAATCCTTGGGCTCGGAGTGCGCGAAGTTGTGGTCAAGCGCGGCGCGGCCGGCGCCACCGTCCACACCTCGGAGGGCCGGTGGGACGCCCCGGCCGTCCCGGTCACCAGCATCGACACGGTGGGAGCCGGCGACGCCTTCACCGCCGGCTACCTGTCCGCCCTGCTCGACGGCGCCGACGTGGCCGGCCGCCTGCAGCGCGGCGTGCTCACCGGAGCCTTCGCCGTCAGCACCGCGGGGGACTGGGAAGGCCTTCCCAACCGTGCGGAACTTGCCCTGCTGGGCACCACTCCCAGTGGAACCACGCAGCGCTGACCCGTTCGCGGTCCACCCCTGCCCGCACAACCCGCCGCTCCATCGATTAAGAAAGCCTGGATCTGTTGTGAAAATCATTGCTGCCGATGTGTTTGTGACCAGTCCCTCCCG